>NZ_JBNDYG010000005.1:352673-388632 GCF_049893405.1 Paenibacillus sp. Dod16 | reverse complement strand
CGTGGCGCCCCACTTGGAACTGCTGACCCGCGTACCGCTCCCGGAACGGCTCTCTATGATTCCAAGCGCCCGAAGCTCCGAGTAAGCCAGAACCACGGTGCTTCGATTAACTCCGATTTGCTCCGCCAGTTTTCGCTCGGAGGGGAGTAAGCTGCCTGGAGGAAACTCACCGTAAGATATTCTTTGCTCCAAAGCATCAGCAATTTGCTGATATAGAGGTTGTGTGCTGTTGCGATCCGGCTTCCACACCTTCCTCATCCTTTCATGAACATATTCAGCTGTTTCTGTCTGTAATGTTAATCATATCACTATGCTTAAATGAAGGGTTTTCATAATTTCATCATTACGATGACAAATATCCAGTACACCGGTAGAACATGGAGGTTATATCGATTGTAAATCGGATAGGTCACCATAACCCTGCCGGGATAGGGGGGAATCGCTGCAGTTTCTTGACAAAACTTAAAAACAGGAATAAAGTATGATTTAATTAATCGTAATAATTACGATTATGAAACACGAGAATAGGAGGTGTTGAATATGCGAGTGACGGTAACTTTGGCATGTACGGAAACCGGCGACCGTAACTATACAACGACTAAAAATAAAAGAAATCACCCGGAGCGAATGGAATTGCGCAAATATTGTCCACGCTTGAAGCGGGTGACGCTTCATCGGGAAACCAGATAGCGAATACAACGTAAGCCGGACCTATCATCCGGCTTATTTGACTTCAAGCGAAATGGGATTACACTAAAATAACAGAATGCAGCGATGTGAACGAGGGGGATGGATGGGATGAACCAGGAACGACATGATTCCAGCGGTGAGCTGCTCCTGAGCACACATACCCCGGAACAGTGGAGGCGGAGAAGGCAGGAGCTTAACGAATGGATCAACAGACCCAAGGTGCGCAAACAGCCCAAACGGACACGGTTATTCGGCGATACTTCTGTCGATGAGCGGTTATATCCGATATTGATCCAGCTGCAAAAGGCGGGATTGGAGACCGAGTTTTCCTGCGCCGGCGTAAGCCCGCTGGATGAACCCGTTGATCATTCCCTGTATGCCTACCTGACGTTTTTCGCGAGTGGTCCTGCGGAGAAGTTCGCGAACATTCTGATGGGAAACATGAGACATCGAGCGCTGATTACCTATGAGCCTGCCCGTCAACGCTATGACGTGTCATCGTTTTTTATCGGACATAACCGTTCCTTCTGTCTGCTTCTGCAGCACAGTGCGGATCGGTTATTAATATAAGGAGTCGTGATCGAATGACGAGAAGCATCATTGAATGGGATGCGGGCGAATGGACAACCGAACCGGTATCGGTGACAAAAGAAGGGTACCATCTGAAGGTAGAGTCGAGAGAAGGCAGTGATTATTGGGAGAAAACCTTGTACGGATTTCAACGCGACAGCGGGCATTCACTGCTTACCTCGTGGGATCACGATGCGGCCATGGAGGTCACTTTTGAATTGGATTCCTTTACAGAACTTTACGACCAGGCTGGGATTATGCTTATGAACGCTCCGGGACAGTGGATCAAAGCAGGGATCGAGATTAATGACGGAATCCCGCAGCTTGCCACTGTCGTCACCGATGGATATTCGGATTGGTCGCTCGCGCCGGTGCCGGAGTGGGTTGGCGAGCGTGTCACGATCCGTGCCTCGAGGCTGAATGATGCAGTCATCATCAGGGCAAGAACCGGCAAGCATCCTTGGCGAACCGTCCGCGTTGCCCCATTCCCTACCGGGACAGAATGTCAGGCCGGACCTTTTGTTTGCTCGCCGACCCGTACCGGACTGAACGTAACATTCACGCATTGGGTGAGGACGGAACCGGATAGCGACATCCATGTCGACCCGCCTATTGAAGCTGAAGTGTAGGAATATGTGCGGGTTTTGGTCGAATCAAGGAACTGGAATAGCGATAAAGAGACTTCACCTGAATGTCGTTACCGGGTGAGGTCTCTTTTATATGCCGGTCCTCTGTATCAATTGCCACAGCGGGCATGCTGCGTGTATTGATATATTGAAGGTGGACACACGAACCTGCGAAATATTGATCACGTCCAGCAAAGGGGATACAACCATATGCCAAGCAAAGAAAGTGTTGCTATTAAAGAACGGTTGACCGCAGAGGGATTTCATCATAAATGGGAAAATGCCGGAACGATTCGGCAATATATCGAAACCTTGCCTCCGTATCCTGCACTTTCAGAGGAACAGGAAGGATTGGAAACCCGTTGTTTTCACAGCGGATCCGGCTTGAGTATGAATTATTATATATCGCATGCCGCGATGGAACAGGGGACCATCGTTTATATGCACGGCGGTGCTTATATCGAAGAGATTCTTCCACCCCATTTCGCTTTTGCCAAACAGTGGACGAAGCGAACCGGATTCACCGTCATCATACCGAATTATCCCACCGTCCCGGCTATAGATGCGAAGAAGCTGACGGGGCTGATGCGCGAATTTTACAAGTACATCTGCGCCCAGACGGGGGGTCCGGTATTTCTAATGGGTGATTCGGCAGGTGGAGCGCTGGCTCTCGATATGGCCCAATCGGTAAAAGGAACGCCGCTTGTCCCGAAGGGATTAATTCTGCTCTCGCCATGGGCGGATGCAGCCACGGACAACCCCCAGATTGCCGTGCTCGCTATACCGCAGCGTGACGTCTTTCTGCAGCCGGCCGGACTCAGAGAGGTCGGAAGGATGTATGCAGGAAGCCTTCCTGTGGACGACCCGGCGGTCAGTCCTTTGTTCGGCGAGATGGGAGGCCTTCCCCGCACGGTCATCCTCGTCGGAACCGATGACTCCTTGCTGCCGGACGCTCGTTTGCTGCGCGATAAACTGGTCCGAGAAGGCGTTGATGCCGAGTATTGGGAATACGAGAACATGATGCATGTGTGGCCTCTGTTTCCGATGCCTGAAGCCGAAGAAGCACTGGAGCGGCTGCATCAATGGGTGGCGTGCGATGGAGGCAAGCCCTAATGGAGGGTGAGGGACCATCCAATTGGATGGTCACAACTGTCGCGCAATTGGATGGTGTGCATTAGTCGATTGTTCATTATAATGAGGCAGAAATGACAAATGAATGATTATTACGGTTGATCCTGATGCCTCAGGTTCTATAATAGAATGTATATAATGAATAATCGAATGGGGTTGTTTGTGGTTGGTTATGTATATTATCGTCATCGCACTGGCATTAATTGGAGGAGTTTCCACGCTTCTTGTAGGATTATCTCAGGAGAATAAGAAGGCAAACCCGAACTATGAGCGGAAAACAAAAACCAATCTCACGAAGCTGCTCATCATTTATCTTGTTTCGTTAATTGCGTTTATTGTGATATGGATGATGTTTAGATAATTGTAGAGGCCGTAACCTGGAATGATGACCGGGGAGCGGCCTTTTTTATTCCGATAAAGGACTTGCGGGTGAAGCCGACGAAACATGATGCTTGCCAGACTGTCCCGGTATTATGTTTTATTCATGATGATCATTGGAACCTGGGTCCATTTGATGTATTCTGGAGACATCAGCTCAACGGAAATTGTGATCATTGCTTACTTTCAGATGCGAGCTGTGTTCACTTCAGGATGGTTTATGAATGGATGAGAAGAAAGGACAGCATCACTAATCGATAAGGGAGGTCTTAGGATTACATGGCATTAAACATAGGAATGATCGGCACAGGCTGGTTTAGCAAAGTACATGCGGATATTCTGTCCAATATGGATGGAGTGAATGTTGCGGCTTTTGTCGGGACGAGCCAAGAGAAAGCGGAAGCAGCGGTAAAGAACTACGCCACGGCCAGGGCATATAGTGATGTTGAGCAAATGCTGGATAAAACCAAGCCTGATGCGGTTTATATCTGCGTTCCGCCGTTTGCGCATGGCGATATCGAATCCCAGCTTGTGCAGAGGGGTATTCCATTTCTGGTAGAAAAGCCGCTTGGGACAAACCTGGCTACACCCAAACAGATTCTGCATGGGGTGAAGAAGGCTGGATTATTGACATCGGCCGGGTATCATTTTCGTTATACGGATGCAGCCATGAAGGCTGCCGAGATGCTGGATAGCCGGAAGATCGGGATGGCACTTGGCTACTGGATGGGAGACATGCCGCAGGTATACTGGTGGAGACAGCAGGAAGGCTCCGGAGGGCAATTTATCGAGCAAACCACCCATATGGTTGACCTGCTTCGCTGCCTGCTGGGAGAAGTGGATGAAGTGTATGCGGCGTTCGCCCATAGAGCCATGCAGGACATTCATGAGGGAGTAACGGTACACGACGTGGGTACCGCGACGCTGAAATTAAGGAGCGGGGCGGTGGCAACGATCTCCAACACCTGCATGCTGCCGGAATCGGATAAGGTAGGCTTGGCCATCTATACGGAGCAAGGAGTCATTGACATTCAACCCGATAAACTCATCGTCAAGGAAAAAGGAAGAATAACGGAAATCCGCAATGCAGCTAATCCTTATCTTCGAGAGAGTGAAGCTTTCATCCATGCGCTGCGCACAGGCGATGCTTCCGGAATCTTATCGACCTATGAGGATGCCGTCAAAACGATGGAAGTTACCTATGCGGCTTTGCGGTCAGCCGAAACGGGAGTACCGGTAAAGGTCGGGGAATGATCATCAACCCCTCACCGCGGTCTGTCTGAAAAGTACGTCGATCGACGTTATTCTTATGTTCGTCGACCAGATTCATAATGATTGCATTAGGGATGTCCCATGAGATCTTCAGGTCTTATGGGACATTCTTTTTTTTTGTTCAAAAAGCGCTCCGTGCACGAATCGTTCCTTTCGAAGGGGTTTTTCGGGCGACAAGCCATCAACAAGGGAATTCTCTTAGGAATATAGGTGTTTCCCTAATAGGAACCGGGGAAGAAGCCACCCATAATAAAGCTATACGAAGGACGGCACATTGATTCCCCAATCATTGTCATTCAAGCAGAAGGAGTTGAACTGTCCTATGAAACGAAAGTCGGGGCTGAAGTTCTTCAAGAGGATGGAAAGCTATTCTGACAATTGGTCCGTTCTGGAGGAGAAAAGCAGGGAATGGGAGGATATGTACCGCAAGCGCTGGTCGCATGACAAAGTGGTGCGGACAACGCATGGCGTGAACTGTACAGGCTCCTGCAGCTGGAAGGTTTTTGTGAAGAACGGGATCATCACTTGGGAAAACCAGCAGATTGATTATCCTTCCTGCGGGCCGGATATGCCGGCGCCGCTTGGGCCAGCATCGTCGAAGATCCGGAGAAATCGAAGTCCTATAAACAAGCACGGGGTAAAGGCGGTCATGTCCGTGTGTCCTGGCAGGAGGCCACGAAGCTGATCTCCGCGCAGCTCATTTATACGATCCGCAAATACGGGCCGGACCGCATTGCCGGTTTCACCCCGATTCCGGCCATGTCGATGATCAGCTATGCTTCAGGTGCCAGATTCATTTCTCTGCTCGGCGGCGAAATGCTCAGCTTCTATGACTGGTATGCGGACTTGCCGCCGGCATCTCCACAAATCTGGGGAGAGCAGACCGACGTGCCGGAATCCAGCGATTGGTACAATGCCGGTTACCTGATCATGTGGGGCTCAAACGTACCGTTAACGCGGACGCCGGATGCCCACTTCATGACGGAAGTGCGATATAAAGGCACCAAGGTTGTGTCGGTCGCGCCGGACTATGCCGAGAACGTCAAATTTGCCGATAACTGGCTGGCTCCGAATCCCGGAACGGATGCGGCCATTGCGCAGGCCATGACGCATGTCATTTTAAAAGAATTCTATCATGAGCGCCAGGAGCCGATGTTCCTGAATTATGCGAAACAATATACGGATATGCCTTTCCTGATTCTATTGGATGAGTTTGAGGGGGGCTACAAGGCGGGACGCTTCCTGCGGGCAAGCGATCTGGGCGATGCCTCTCAGCATGCCGAGTGGAAGCCGGTGATCATCGACGAGAATACCAATGAAATCACGGTTCCGAACGGCACAATGGGACAGCGCTGGGAGCAGGATAAGAAATGGAACCTGATCCTGGAGCGCGAGGACGGCTCGGTCATTGCGCCGGCGCTGTCCGTGGAGTCTCAGGGTGGGGAGTGGCAGACGATTTCCTTCCCGTTCTTTGACAACAACGCTAACGGTACCTTCAAACGCCTAATTCCGGCGAAGACCATTCAGCTGGCGGATGGAACGGAGCGTCTGGCGGCAACGGTATACGATCTGATGTTGAGCCAATATGGAATAGGGCGGGCAGACAGCGGGCTGGGTGTAGACGAATACAAGGATGCGGATTCCTTCTATACCCCGGCCTGGCAGGAAAAAATCACGGGTGTGAAACCATCGGTCGTCGTCCAGATTGCCCGGGAGTTTGCGCAGAATTCGCTGGAGACCGGGGGACGCTCGATGATCATCATGGGCGCCGGGATTAACCACTGGTTTAACAGTGACACGATCTACCGTTCCATTTTGAATCTGGTCATTCTAACGGCGTCTCAAGGCGTAAACGGCGGCGGCTGGGCGCATTACGTCGGCCAGGAAAAATGCCGCCCGATCGAGGGCTGGTCCACGGTCGCCTTCGCGAAAGATTGGCAGGGACCGCCGCGTCAGCAAAATGCGACATCGTTCTTTTATTTTGCGACCGACCAATGGAAGTACGAAGAAATGGGGGCCGATTCGCTGAAATCGCCAACGGGCGGGGAAATCCGTTACCAGCACCCGGCGGATTACAACGTGCTTGCCGCGAGACTTGGGTGGCTTCCATCTTACCCGCAGTTTAACAAAAACAGCTTGAAGTTTGCGGAGGAGGCAGCACAGCTGGGGAAAACCACCCATGAGGACATTGTGAAGCATACGCTTGCGCAAATCGTCTCTGGAGATACCAAGTTTGCGGCCGAAGATCCCGATGCGCCTGAAAACTTCCCAAGATCCTTGTTCGTATGGCGCTCGAATCTGATCTCAAGCTCGGCCAAGGGTCAGGAATACTTCATGAAGCATTTATTGGGCGCCTCGGACAGCCTGCTCTCGACGCCGAATGAAGAGGATAAACCGGAAGAAATGGTGTGGCGCGAAGAAGTCGAAGGCAAGCTGGACCTGCTTGTTGCGCTGGACTTCCGGATGACATCAACGCCGATGTACGCAGATGTAGTCCTTCCTGCAGCGACCTGGTATGAAAAAACGGACTTGTCTTCAACCGATATGCATCCTTTCGTGCATCCGTTTAACCCGGCAGTAGATCCGCTCTGGGAATCACGGTCGGACTGGGATATATACAGAACGATTGCCGAGGTCTTCTCCGACATGGCAAAGACCCATCTTCCGGGAATATATAAGGACCTGGTCACCACTCCGCTCTCTCATGACTCCATAAGCGAGATCGCCCAGCCATACGGTGAGGTGAAGGATTGGCGCAAGGGTGAAATTGAGGCCGTACCTGGCAAAACAATGCCCAATCTGACGGTGGTTGAGCGGGACTATACGAAAATTCACGACAAATATATTACGCTCGGTCCGAACCTGGCTACAGGCAAAGTCGGAGCGCACGGCGTCAGCTTCTCGGTCGCCGAAGAGTATGAAGAGCTGAAGCGTTTGAACGGAACGTATTACGACGACACCATCAAAAACGGCCTGCCCAAACTTCATACGGCAAGAAATGCGGCGGACGCCATTTTGAATCTGTCTTCGGCCACGAATGGCAAGGTATCGCAGCGAGCCTGGGAATCGGCGGAGCAGGACACCGGCGTGCAGCTAAAAGACATTTCCGCAGACCGCGCTGCAGAGCGCATCACGTTCCAGAGCATTACGGCGCAGCCGCGGGAAGTCATTCCGACGCCGGTATTCAGCGGATCGAACAAAATGGGAAGACGATACTCCCCGTTCACGACGAATATTGAACGGCTCGTACCTTTCCGCACGCTGACCGGCAGACAGCATTTTTATATCGACCACGAAATTTTCCTGCAGTTCGGCGAAGCGCTGCCGGTGTATAAACCGACCCTTCCGCCAATGGTATTCGGGCCGCGCGACAAGCAGATTACCGGGGGAAAGGATACACTCGTGCTCCGATATCTGACGCCGCATGGCAAATGGAACATTCACAGCACCTACCAGGATAATCTGCACATGCTGACGCTGTTCCGCGGAGGCCCGACGGTATGGATTAACAATGATGACGCAGCGGCGAACGACATTCAGGACAACGATTGGCTGGAAGTATACAACCGCAACGGCGTTGTCACCGCCCGCGCCGTTGTCAGCCACCGGATGCCGAAAGGCACGATGTACATGTATCATGCGCAGGATAAACACATCAACGTGCCGGGCTCGGAGATTACGAAGGATCGCGGCGGCAGCCACAACGCGCCGACGAGAATCCATGTAAAGCCGACCCAGATGGTCGGGGGCTATGCCCAGCTCAGCTATGGTTTTAACTACTACGGACCGATCGGCAACCAGCGGGATGTGTACGTGGCTGTCCGCAAAATGAAAGAGGTGGATTGGCTTGAAGATTAAGGCACAAGTCGCCATGGTCATGAATTTGGATAAATGCATTGGCTGCCATACGTGCAGCGTCACCTGCAAGAGCACCTGGACCAACCGTCCGGGCGCGGAATACATGTGGTTCAACAACGTGGAAACGAAGCCGGGCATAGGCTATCCGATCCGCTGGGAAGACCAGGAGAAATACAAGGGAGGCTGGACGCTGAAAAAAGGCAAGCTGCAGCTGAAATCCGGCAGCAAGCTGTCCAAAATCGCGCTCGGCAAAATTTTCTACAATCCGGATATGCCGGAAATGAAAGATTACTATGAGCCGTGGACGTATAACTATGAGCATCTGACGAATGCCGGGGAGAAGAAGCATCAGCCGGTGGCCCGTCCGAAATCGGCAGTAACCGGCGAGACGATGAATCTGGAATGGGGTCCGAACTGGGAAGACGATCTGGCGGGAGCCCATGTCACCGGCCCGAAGGATCCGAATATCGAAAAAATCGAGGAAGAGATTAAATTCAACTTCGAGCAGGCGTTCATGATGTATTTGCCCCGCCTGTGCGAGCATTGCTTAAACCCGAGCTGCGTAGCGTCCTGTCCTTCCGGTGCGATGTACAAGCGGGATGAAGACGGCATCGTCTTGGTGGACCAGGAAGCCTGCCGCGGCTGGCGATACTGCATGACCGGCTGTCCGTACAAAAAGGTGTATTTCAACTGGAAAACGAACAAGGCCGAGAAATGCACCTTCTGTTTCCCGAGAATTGAAGCCGGTCTGCCTACGGTATGCTCCGAAACCTGTACAGGACGTATCCGGTATTTGGGCGTGCTGCTGTACGATGCCGACAAGGTACAGGAGGCAGCTTCCACGCCGGACGAGAAGGATCTTTATCAGGCCCAGTGCGATCTGTTCCTGGATCCGCATGATCCGGCAGTGATCGAGCAGGCGCGGAAGGACGGATTAACCGAAGAATGGATCGAAGCTGCCCAAAATTCGCCTGTCTATAAACTAGCCATTGAATACAAGCTGGCCTTTCCGCTCCACCCGGAGTACCGGACGCTGCCGATGGTTTGGTACGTACCGCCGCTCAGTCCAATCATGAACTATTTTGAAGGCAGAGATTCGATCGAGAATCCGGACATGATTTTCCCGGCAATTGAGGAGATGCGCACACCGATTCAATATCTCGCGAATCTGCTCACGGCAGGGGACACGGTGACGGTGAAGGATGCCTTGCAAAAAATGGCGATGATGCGTTCTTATATGCGCGCGCAATCGTCGGGGGCTGAGTTTGATGAGACACGGTTAGCACGGGTTGGCTTGACCGCCTACCAAATGAAGCAGATGTACCGTCTGCTTGCCATCGCGAAATACGATGACCGGTTTGTTGTCCCGACTTCGCATAAGGAAAGCCATATGGATGTTTACCGTTCGCAGGGTTCCGAAGGTTTTAGCGCAAGCTGCGGCGGTTGCGGACCGGAAGGACTGCAGGGCAAAACGGGCAAAGAGCTGTACGAAGAAAACTTCTACGGGGGGATCTGGCGTGATTAATCTCGGAAAGCTGCATGATTATAAACATGTTTTCGGTTTTTTCGCTCAGCAGCTCACGTATCCGGAAAAGCTGGATTTCCACCCGTCGGTTATGGAGGAGTCGCTTGACTCCTCTGACCCGGCCTATGAATCCGTCAGAACGTACTGGACGACCATGCATGAATACAGCATGGAAGAGATTGAAGAGCTGTACGTCCAGACCTTCGACTTTCAGGCGAAATCCACATTGTATATGACCTATTATAAATTTGAGGACGGCAGGGAACGTGGCCAGATGCTCGCCAAACTTAAAGAGACGTATGAGATGTTTGGTCTGGGCATCGCGGGCTCGGAACTATCGGATTATCTCCCGCTGATGTGCGAGTTTCTATATGCAGCGAATTGGCAGGGGCGCGAGAAGGAAGCTGGAGAGAGCCTGGATTTGATGCTGGCTGTCATGGAGGACGGCACCTATCATCTGCTGAAAGCTTTGGAGAAATATAAGAGTCCGTATCTTTATCTCATTCAAGGCCTTCGCGCGACGTTCAAAGCATGTTTCAATCAGGAGGAGGCGGCTCATGAGCATGATTAATCAGTTTCTGTGGGTCATTTTCCCCTATATCTGCCTTGCCGTGTTTATTGTCGGTCATATTTACCGTTACCGTACGGACCAGTTTAACTGGACAGCAAAATCCAGCGAGTTTATCGAGAAGAAACATCTCAAGCTGGGCAGTCTCATGTTTCATTTAGGCATCATTCCTGTTATCGGAGGGCATGTTGCAGGCTTAGCTATCCCTCAATCCTGGATGGAGTCACTGGGGATCAGCGACCATATGTATCATATCGGGGCGGTGTATATTGGAAGCGCATTTGGCTTTCTAACGCTGGGAGGCATGGTATTGTTAACCGCCAGGCGGTTCACCATTCGTAATGTCCGAAAACTCAGCACCGCTTCGGATATGCTGGTTAATGTCCTTCTGCTGTTTATCGTATTTATGGGGATGTACAGCACGCTGGTCACGAACGCGGTGCAGCCGGAATTCAATTATCGGGAAACGGTCTCCGTGTGGTTTCGTGGATTGTTTATGCTCCGTCCGGATGCTTCGTTGATGGTGAACGTGCCGCTGTCGTTTAAAATTCATATTCTGGCCGGATTCGGCATTTTTGGCTTATGGCCGTTTACCCGATTGGTGCATGTGTGGAGTGTTCCGTTGAATTATGTGGGGAGAAGATATATTCTGTATAGAAAGCACCGTAAATTTGAATCGTAGAGCGGAAGAAGGCTGTTGGGCCTTCTTTTCTACGTCAGAGGAGTAATGGAAATGAAGAATCAGCCGATCCTTAATTACCAAAGTGAAATGGATAAGCTTCGAGCCCGGTTTCAATTCGATTTCGTGTCCATGGCGTTGGTGCAGCCGGCTGAAGACCGATTTGTTTTGACCTGGCAGTATGCCTCGGGAAATATAAACGAGAGGTACAAGCGTATCGTTTTACATTCCGGCAAAGGCATCGCGGGAATGGTATTTAAGACCGGAAAACCGATGCTGATTCAAAACGTGAATGCCGATATTGAATCAAGGGACTTGTATAATTATCCAATTATCGTTGCAGAGCAGTTGAAAAGCCTTGGCGCAGTACCGCTGTGGGAAGGCTCTCGCGTCAAGGGGGTTTTGCTTGTGGGATATCGCAAGGAAAACGTGCTGGATCCAAGGTCCTTTGAGTCGTTTCAGGAAGGAATGGGAACGGAATTTGGTGCTTTTTATGCCAAGGAGGTATCACAGCCTTGATTCAGATGACGGATGAGCATTTAAGCGAATTGCTTAGAAGCATGTATCAGAATAGCATGGAGGCCATTTTTTTATCGACGAAAAGGGCAGCGTGGTGGCTATGAATCCGGCTGCGGAGAACATCCTTGACATTGATGTAATTGAGAGGATGCAGTCCGGTGCGGATGGTTCCTTCTGCCAGACCTGCAAAGGCTATACCGATGAACAGGATCTTATAACCTGCTCCACATGCTATTTAGATTATCCGCATGGGGAGTTTTCATCGTTCCAGGTCTATCTTAAGACGCGCGGCGAAGGCATCGTTCCCTATGCGGCCAGTTACCATATCATCGATGAAGCCCGCGGCATCCGGGTGATGATGCTCCTTGACCTGACGAAGCAGCAGAAAACACAGGAAATGCTGCAGCGGACGAATATGCTGAAATATGTCATCAAGGCACAGGAGGACGAGCGTAAGCGGATATCCCGCGAGCTCCATGATAGCGTGGCTCAAGAGCTGCTCAGCTCGCTGGTCGACCTGCGTGTCGTTAAATATATGGATGTAGGCGAGGATGTGCTCAAGAAGCTGCATCAGACCGAGGTGTCTTTAACCCGGCTTCTGGATGATATCCGGCATTTATCCGTTGAACTCAGACCTGCTTCATTGGATGATTTGGGGCTTGAGGCTGCATTCCGCTCCCATTTTAAATGGATCGGGAAGAATTACGGAGTGCTTGTTGAGTTCTCTGCGGAGTTAGCGGCAGCCCGCTACGGCAGCGAGATTGAAACGGTTGTGTACCGGGTATGTCAGGAAGCGGTGCTGAATGCCATGAAATATTCAGGAACGGACGAGGTGCATGTACGATTATGCGAAGTGAACGGCTACCTTCAGCTAACCGTTCGTGACCGTGGAGTTGGGTTTAATATGGTCATTGATGAAGCCAAGGGAACCGGATTGGGGCTGTACGGGATGCGGGAACGCGCGGAGCTCGTCGGGGGTCAGTTTATTTTGCTGTCCGCTCCCGGTGAGGGTACGACGGTTCAGCTCAACATTCCGCTTACGAATGGTGACGACAAGCCGGAGGTGAGGGTTACGTGAAAATTGTGATTGCGGATGATCATGCCGTGGTCCGCAGCGGATTTTCCATGATTCTGAATTACCAGGAAGACATGGAGGTTGTCGCGACGGCGGCAGACGGTATGGAGGCTTACACCATGGTGGCGAAGCATCGGCCGAATGTGCTGTTGATGGATTTAAGCATGCCCCCCGGCGAAAGCGGGCTGATTGCGACCGGCAAGATCAGCAGCGAATTTCCGGAAACGAAAATTCTGATCCTAACCATGTATGATGATGACGATTACCTGTTTCATGTTTTAAAAAACGGGGCTTCAGGTTATGTGCTCAAAAATGCGCCGGATGATGAATTAATCTCCGCCATCCGCATGGTGCATAAGGGAGGGACCTATATTCATCCCCAGATGGCGACTTCCCTGGTTCGGGAGTTTATTAAGAAAGATAGTGAGCGCGCGGAGCAGGATCCGTTTAACAGCCTGTCCAAAAGGGAGATTGAGATCCTGCCTCTAATCGCCAAGGGCTATGGCAATAAGGAGATTGCAGAAAAACTGTTCGTATCGGTCAAGACGGTGGAGGCGCACAAGGCCAAAATTATGGAAAAGCTGAATTTGAAAAGCCGTCCGGAGTTAGTGGAATATGCGCTGAAGAAAAAATTGCTGGATTTTTAGTCTTACCTATACAACAGGGCGCAATAAAGGGTCATTGCTTAAAGGAATAGGGAAGTTCCCCGGTGAGATTCAGGGAACTTCCCTATTAGCATTGTGAATAGGTGCACGTACAATAGGAGCTGGGGATCAATATGCCATTCATTACGCTTTAGAAAAGGTGATGGAAATGATCAAAAAGGTGCAGCTTCCGCTGCAAACAATGAATCTGGTGCTTGGCTTTATGGTATGGGTCATCATCTCCGCGCTCTTGCCGTTTATTCGCGAGGATATCTCCATTACGGCCGACCGCCTCGCTATTCTGACGGCTATTCCGGTGGTGCTGGGTTCGGTCCTCCGGATTCCGCTCGGCTATTACGCCAATGTGGTGGGAGCACGAATTGTTTTTATCGCCAGCTTTATCCTGCTGCTGTTTCCGGTTTATTTTATCAGCTCGGCTACCTCCTTTACGCATTTGGTAATCGGCGGCTTGTTCCTTGGGATCGGGGGGGCCGTATTCTCGGTCGGCGTGACCTCACTGCCTAAATATTATGCGAAAGAGAAGCTCGGACTCGTAAATGGGATATACGGAATGGGCAACATCGGCACCGCCATTACCACGTTCGCTGCACCGGTCATCGCGACTCAGATCGGATGGTCCAAAACCGTCCAGCTGTATTTGGTTCTGCTGTTGATCTTTGTTGTGCTAAATGTAATCTTAGGCGACCGTAAAGAAATCAAAGTGAAAACACCGATCATGGAACAGATCAAGGGTGTATATAAAAATGAAAAATTGTGGTTTTTCTCTCTTTTTTATTTTATTACATTCGGTTCGTTCGTAGCCTTTACGGTGTACTTGCCGAACTTTCTGGTTACCCATTTCGAGCTTGCGAAGGTGGATGCCGGGATGCAGACGGCAGGGTTCATTTTGGTAGCAACAATATTACGTCCTGTAGGCGGCTGGCTTGCAGATAAGTTTAAACCGCTGTTCTTATTAATGGGCGTATTCATAGGGCTCACGGCTGCGGCCATCCTGTTGGCATTCTCTCCGTCCATTAGCTTGTATACGGCCGGCTGCTTAACCATTGCCGTTGGTGCCGGGCTTGGAAACGGGGTTATTTTCAAACTCGTGCCCCTTTATTTCAACAAGCAGGCCGGCATTGTGAACGGTATCGTGTCCATGATGGGCGGTCTTGGCGGATTCTTCCCGCCGCTGATGCTTTCCTTCATCCATTCGGCTACAGGGCAGTATTCCATTGGATTCATGGCTTTATCGCAGGTTGCGCTTGCCAGTTTTGTTATTGTGGTATGGATGTACTATCAGGACAAACTCTCCGTACAATCCGAGGTGTTTAACTCCACCGGCCAAGGGATATTGGTTACGGATCGAAGCGGAAAGATCAATGCCGTCAATCCGGCATTCACGAAGTTAACGGGATATTCGGAGGAGGAAGTACTTGGCAAGAATCCGAGCGTATTGAAATCCGGAAGACAAACACCGGCGTTTTATCAGGCGATGTGGTCTGAAATCATGGAACATGGAAGCTGGCAGGGGGAGATTTGGAACCGCAGGAAGAACGGAGAAGAGTACTTGGAACTGCTAACGATTAACGCGGTAAAGGACGAATCGGGTGACATCGTTCAGTATGTGGGCACCTTCAGCGATATTACTTATCATCCGCCTGGCCGTTGTTCGAATGGCTGAAGATATGGATCGTACCGGGTATGAGTCTATGGATTGGAGAGGGAGAGACACATGAAAAAGACGAGGTTTGTCATACCCCGGGAGCATGGTGGCTGGGCCATGGTCAGCGTACCCTATATCATAGGAATGGCGGCAGCCAAGCCGGCGCTTCTGCACCTTCCGTTATTTTTGGCGTGGTTAGGTTTATATATGGCATCCTATCCGTTTCTGCAATCCTTAAAGAAAACATCCCAACGTAAAACATGGTTATCCTGGGGGATCGTTCATGCCCTTATCGCTATTGCGTTTCTGATTCCGGTGCTTGTCTTCAAACCGATGATGCTCTGGTTTGCACCTGTGCTGCTCATCCTGATCATGGTGAATGTTTGGCATGTCCTTCAGAAATCGGAGCGTGCGCTGTTAAATGATATTTGCGCGATTCTGCTGTTCTGTACCGGAGGCGCCGCTGCTTATATGCTGGGAGGCGGTGGTTTCGATCCGATCCTTGCCGCCGTCATTGGGTATAATTTCCTTTATTTTACGGGGACCGTGTTCTTTGTCAAATCGGTCTTTCGTGAACGCAAAAACAGACGCTGGACCGTATACGCAAAATTGTATCATGCTGTGATGTTGGTTCTGCCGATCATCTTCGGGAATCCATGGATGTGTCTGCCATTCCTATTTCCGTTCATTAAGACGTTACTGTATTCCGGAAAAATAATGAAACCGATGAAGGTCGGAATCATCGAGATTGTAGGTTCCGTCCAGTTTTTATTGCTGTCCATGATTTTGATGTAGTCTGCCGTTTTCATAAAAATCGATTCCATCGTCCATTCTGTTATAATAAGTGAAGGTATATAGAAGGGAACGATGTTAATGACATATACAGCGCAGCAGGTGGCCGAATGGATGGTGGAGGAAATCCGGTTTACGGGTAATTTGTATCAGACGGAGGCCATCCGCTATGTACGCGAGAACTTCGGGGAAGAATTTGTTTTCGTGAACGAAAACGGAAACGCCTCGCTGTCCAAGGACGTGAAGAAGGCATTCCGCAAACTGCATGGCGGACGGATTGCTTGGGATCGCGACGGATTCATGTGGGCGTGGACGTAGTCTTGTTGAGCAAAAAAATAACAAGGATAGAGAGAGACCGGCTTAACGGCCATCCTCCCTTTCATAATGAGAACAGCTGCCTTGAAACCAGGGCAGCTGTTTTTCTTCATGACTTATTTAATTCGGTGAACCGTGAATTGTCCAGTTGAAGCGTGCAGGGTCTTCGCAGCCTGCTCCGGGTCCAGCTGGCGATGCCGCTCTACCGCATAACGGAACTCATAGAAGCCGCCAAGCGTCGCTTTGAAGTTGGTTTCCCAGTAGTTGGTCAATATCCAGGCATACGTGGAAGGACGGCTGTCCGCCGGCTGCATGGTGTGGAGCTGACGAGGCGCGTGCTCCAGCGTTCCCAGCTGTACAAGCGGCGTGTCCGTCATGGACAGGGCCAGCGCTTCCCGGTCTATAGCCGAGTGCCAGAATATTCCCTCTTGCACACTGGTGTAATCCAGGCAGCTTCCGGGAATTTGATCCTTCCAAGGCCGGAAATGACAACCGGCTTTTTCCACGTATAACTCGGCTTCAGTGCCCATGGAGAACGGCAAAGCCACATAGACATTTTCCGGCAGCCAGACGCTGTCCTTGTGGAAGCGGACGGACACCTCGACCCGAGGCTGGTTGGAAAACATCTTGATGTGGAGGGCATAATAGCTGAGTCCCTTCACGTCGAACACCAGCTCGACCAGGGCAAATAGCGGTCCGTTGTCCAGCACGGTGACTCGGGTCAAGCGTCCGGTATCCCGCTGGACGTTCGTGCCCTTCCGGTTGCGTCCCATGCGGCGGCGGGTTGAGCATATTTCGGACGGATTAAACTCATCCTGTGCCGGCGTTACCTCGTAGATGGGGGTGAAAGGCGCGTGCTCACGTGCGCCGTCCAGCAGGTCTGCTGAGCGTGTCTTATCGATCCAGGCCGTAATGCCTTCGTTCATCTCCCATTCGATCCGGAAGGATTCGGATTCGATCGAACGCTTGCCCACCACAATCGGATAAGGAGTTATGGGCTGTGACTGGATGTCGGCGATTCCTTCGCACGCAATCGGTTCGGTGTTGCGCGCAGTCACCATGTTCCCGGAAGCGGAGAGTGCATCCGGTGTTTCGTGCGGATGGATGTACAAGATCCGGGACTCATCCGGTTCAAGCGAGAGCTGCGTAACAAGCGCCCCCGTGTGTGCCAATTGGTACGGTAGCGCCTGCCCGGTCGTTTCGTCGATGAGCTCGAACTTTTTCTTCAGGATCACGTGTTCCCAGCCATCCAACGGAATGGCGACCTGCAGCGTCGCTGCGGCCGGTTCCGTATTGATCACCTCGTAGCGCAGGGGACGATGGGGAGCGAGCAGCGCGCCCTGACGGGCTACGAGCGCTTTATCCAGCGCCCGGTAAGCCATCTTGCTGGCTTCCGCCGCATAGGCCTGCTTCCGCACCTCGAGCATTTGCACCTGCGGATGCCATGGCTCATACACGGAGGAATGATAGCCCCATGTATGCTCGGCATACATGGTCAGCGCCTGTGACGTTTCCTCGACCTCGGCCAGGCTTGCCGCACCATGGACCGGATCTAGCCGCTTGACTTTGCGAAGCGTGCGCTGGGCATCCCGGTAAATCTGGGTATGCATTGCTGTTGAAGCGACCCCATCCGTCCACCAGTCCGGCCAATCCCCCCGGTGTACCGGAAGCGCAGACAGGTCCTCCTGTTTCAATGCCGCAAAAAATTCGGACAGCGTAGCCATCTTAATGGTGATTTGGTCGCCGTATTGTTCATTCCATTTCGTAATCCACTCCGCGATATCCGCATTCGGGGATGCATTGTCCGTGCCCAGGCCGGAGACCATGACTGGAACGAAGGAATACGGATAGGACTCCTGCTCAAGATTCCATAAATACCGGTTAATCCGTAAAGCAGCGATCTCGTTATGACGTTGTTCAGGCTCCATCAGATTATGCTGAAGCTCGTCCTTGATGATATATTTGCCCAGTGCATCAGGGCAGAACCCGAGCTCGTTGCCAAACATATAATGTTCGCCGTTCCAGACAAGCAGCCTGCCGCCATTCGGACTTTCCCACCAGAACGGGGTTTGTTTGCGGCCCAGCGGAAACATGCCGTGATGCGTATGGATACAGGAAAACAGATGCTCAATGTTATTTTGCAGCAGGCTTTCGGCATACCCCCAGCTGTATCCGTTAATGTCGGCGGTCATGGCGCTGTCGATCCGATGTCCGAAGGACTCCGCGAACTTTTGCGCTTTGCCGTGATTCCGCAGAAGGAGGTCGAAATCCGGGAGCTCGGTCATATTGAGATAGGTTCCGGACAGTTCGATGTCGCCACGCTTTACCGCTTGTTGAAAAGCTGCTTTTTCCGCCGGGGTCGCTGCTTCGAGAAATTTTTCTACGGCCCAGAAGGTCTCGCAAGTCCAGCGGAACGATTCCCATTCCGGGCGCTCCCCGCGTTGTGCGGCTTCCGTGATGTCTAGTGCCTGGCGGATAAAATCAACATGGTACTGCTCGATTCTCTCTTGGCGTTCCGTGTAGCCGATATCCGTGTGGGAATGATGGATGACATAGATCGTCCAGGGACGGGCGGGTCGATGACCGCCTTGGGTGGATAGGTTCATATATTAGTGACCTCCTATAGATTAAAATGGGGAGCGGATGCATGATGATCCGTATCCTCGAATAGCTTCTCAATGCCGTTAAACACAGCCGCCGTTCCGTCTGCGAGAGCGTGAACGGGAACGGCGTGCCTGCCCAAAGCGAGCATGATATCCTTTTCCCATAAGGGCAAGCTGCCCGAGATTTGCCCGCCCAGCACTAGGCGGCTCGGTTTGAACACGGATAAATAAGGTAGGAGCATTTCTCCCAGCTCGCTGCCATATTCGCGGAATACATCCTGAGCTTGCGCGTTACCGCTCTTGGCAGCTTCAGCGAGGTCGGCTACGTCGAACCCGTCAGCCAGGAGTCCCCGCTCCGAAGCCATGTTCAGAATGCCCCTTTTCCCGAAATAGCTGTCCACGATATGATCCCGGTAAGGCTCCGCAAACAGCATTCCGCTGCTTGGGATACCGTGCCTGCCGGCTACGATTTGACCATTCTCCACAAAGGCAGAGCCGAGGCCCGTACCGAGCGTAAGGCATAGGAGACGGCGTTCCGATGGGAACCGGGTGGAGGCCCCAAGGCCGAACATGAAGGCATCATTGCCGAACCGGATATCGGCGGCGGTCAGACGGTTCATCGTGACACCCGGGAAGGATGACTTGAGTCTCTGAAATTCGCAGCGGAGCAGATCCCGAACCGATTGCTTGAACAGAGCGTCATATTTGCCTAGGCCTTGAAGAAGCGCAATGCCTTTTGCATAATCGAAGGGCCCCGGAAAAGCGAAGCCGATCCGGATTGAATCATGATAATCCAACGGCCGGAAGGCCGAAGCGTGATAGTTGATCAGATCATGACAGGCTTGGGCGAAGCTGGAAATCGTATCCGCCGCGGCTCCGTGCGATTCCGAAGGCCGGGTTATGAACGAGCCGGGGATTGGCAGCCCGTTCACGATGAGCGCTCCCTTCAAAGCGGTGCCGCCGGCATCAAGCGCGATGGTGATGGGGGCAGGGGAGGGCACGCTTTCTGGATCGGCGCTATCCTTGCGGTTCATGCAAATTCCCCGCTTTCTGTTGGCCGGGAAGGCGGAAGCAGTGGAGAATCCCAATCGGGATTGACCCTCGCTGCAATCAATGCGCATGGGGATCCGGACAGATTCTCCAGTCGGTATTCGCCTAAACATGCCGGAACAATGTAAGATTCCGCATAGCCCCATTCAACGGCCGCACTCTCGTCCGCTGCCGGCACGAGGCGGACACGTTCGCCTTCCACGAGATTGTACATGACGAATTCTCCTTGGGTGTCCGCTTTCCACGTTTCCTGCAGATTCAGCCTGCTGACCTGGAACAGAAGATCTTCCCGTTGACCCAGCAGTTCCTCCGAGCTGCCCCCTTGACGGCTTACGACGGTTGGCCGGGCGATAAGCCCGCTTTCTACCGCAGGCGTATTCATGGCGTCATTAATATTGTGGCGCGCATGCTCAGGGTTCATCGGGCGCGGTTTGCCATCGGCGTCCAGCCGCAGATAATCGTAGATCTTGAACGTGAACCACCAGGTGGTCGAGGAAATTTCCAGCACCAGATTATCCCTGCCGGAGCAGTGGACCGTGCCCGGTGGAATGAGGTAGAGATCCCCTGTTTGCGAGTTGTACTCGTTAACGTAGTCGGAGAGCTCAAGCGGCTCTTCCCGAAGCTGGGCGTCTTCCACTGCTGCAAGCAGCCGTTCGCCGCTTATTCCTTCCTTCAGCCCGAGATACACCTTGGCTTCCGGGGCATTGCGCATGATGTAGTACGATTCTTGCTGCGTCATATGCTCATTGAACTGCGACTCTGCATATTCCTGCAGCGGATGCACCTGAAGCGACAGCTCGCCGCCCTGCATCGTATCCAGATAATCAAACCGGATCGGGAAGTAGTCGCCGAACAGCCGGACATTACGCCTTCCCATAATCTCTTGAGCCGCTGCTTCCATGAGCAATGTGAACGGAACCTCGAAGGTGATATCCTGCACGCGCAGCAGAAGCGTGTTCTCGGGAGCGATAGGCTCAAAGCTCCAGGCGCAGTTGGGCCATTCGTCGGGAAGACCGCATAATTCCTTAAGATATTGACCGCCCCATATTCCCGGGGCAAAAAACGGCTTGACCCGAAACGGCTGCCGACTTGCTTTGCGCAGTACGTTTGCCAAGGCGGCAGCCGGCAGCCACACCGGCTCTTCCGGACGATTTAAGTCCATGTAATACGCTTGGTTGTCGGAGTGTTGGGCATGGGTATGATGGGCTAACCAGTCGCGACGGTAGGTCTCCCAGACGGGCCATTCGAGAAATAAACAATTCTTGTAAGTCTCAACCTTGTCGAAGGAGCTGCCCAAGCCGAAGCTGCCCATATGCTGGGCATGGTGCCGCTGCTGGTTCTCGCGGGAGTAATCGGCGTAGAAACGAAGGTCGGGGGTCCGGCCTTGAAGCAGCGAAGCGCCGGGTCCGCGCAGGACGTATATGCCGCGCATCGCGTCAAATGCATGCGCATTTTTATTCAAGGCTGGCCGTGCGTCCTGTTGAAAATATTGAATGGGGCGGACATCGGTTGCTTTATAGCCGAATGCCCGGTTATCCGTAAGATAAGGAGCCATCTCGGCCCGGAGCTCGGCTTCGGGTTTGACGTAATCGGACGTGGAATCGCATGCGAAGGCGATGCCTTCTTGCTCACAGGCTTGCTGAAGCTTGGCCAGCGGTTTATCGAAATCGGCGCCGTGTGTTCCGTCAAGCGTAATGAAGATACTGCGTTTTTCCTGTGCTTCATGCTGGGAATTTTTTTGTTTATAGGTCGACAGGATAAACGAGCACCATGCGTCGGTCCCATTCTTCATAAATTGAGGTTCGCTGCCAAAGTCCAAGTGGTTGATCGGGTGTGATTGAAAGGTCGTTGCAGGTTTCATGGATAAATGGATCCTCCCTTCCGGAATGTCGGTTACGACTTCATTGTAGGAGGCAGGGGAGGATCCGTCTTTATAAAAAGAGGAAGTGTTTTTGTACGATCAGGACATCGACGTCTCTAGTCGCTAAAGCTCGGAGTCGTAACGGCCTTCTGAAAACTGGGAACGCCGGAAGCGGGCCGGGGTTACGCCGAGCTTGGACGTAAACACCCGGGTGAAGTAGTGCACGGACTCAAATCCGCAGGAGACGGCAATTTCTTTGATCTGCCGGTCTGTATTCAGAAGCAGGTGTTTCGCTTGCTGCACGCGCTGCTCCTGCACATAATGAACAAAGGATTGATGTCCGTATTTACGGAACAGCCGGGTTAAATGACGGGTCGTAACGTGAAGATGGCCAGCCACCCGCTCCAGCGAGAGCGGCTCGCCCAGATTATCCTGGATAAACAATTCGGCCTGATGAAACATCGAAGCTCCTTCTTCGCGTGCCCCAAGATCGGAAGGTTCTTGGTAGAAACCGGGACCGTGGGCAGCCAGAATCGATAATATGAGTGAAGCTGCCAAGCTGTTCAGCATATGCGGCGGGTGCTGCTTACCGCCAGAGCCCGACTGAAACATTGATAGCAGCGAAAGCCACAAGAGTCCGGACGCTTGCCCGGCATCTTCCTGAAGCACCGGAATGCCTTGGATGGCTAACCTTCGGAAAGCAGCCGTATGGAGATCGCTGTTTGCTGATTCATCCAGTTCAAAGGCAACATAACATAAGGCCAAGCCCTCCCTGCTCTTAATTTGGTGCTGGATGCCCGGCCTTGAGAGAAACAGGGTGCCAGGATGAAGATGGAACTCTGTCTCGTTTTCGATATACGAGCCGCAGCCTGTCAACACGTAACAAGCTTCAAAAAAAGAATGCTTATGCTCCGTATTGTCGTAGTGGCGAGGCATAAATCCCCAGTAGTGGATCCGGACGCTCAGTTCCTGCTGTTCAATGGAGTTCAGGGTTCGGTTTAATATGGAATTGGCCCGTTTGAATAACGGGATGAAAGTTTCGTCATCGATTTGCATGGGAGAGGGTGCTCCTTCTCGGAATTGGCATATATCTCTGCCAAGAATATAGGACAAAATGGGACTTCTAGTCACTCTCTATTTTATATCACAGATAGGTTTTATTAAAAAAATGGGTAAGTGATGTCATGCATAGACAGCTACACAAGTTCTTCATAAGTAGCTGCTATGCTATGAACATTCAATATAAGAGAGGAGTTCATCATATGTCAGCTAAGAAACGATGGAAGCCGCTTATTCTGGTTGCGTTGGCATCCCTCATCCTCATACTGGGTGCCTGCGGTAATACGAAGAGTGCAAACCCCGATAACAAGGAAAACACGGAAGCCACCGGGAACATGGATGGCATGGATCATGGCAGCATGAACCATTCCGGCTCGGGCGAGATCCCGGAAGGGTTGAAGGCGGCAGAGAATCCGACCTATGCGGCCGAGACCCAAGCGATCATTGAATCCGATCACATGTCCGGAATGAAGGGGGCAAAGGCAACGATTGTCGGGGCGTACGATACGACGGTGTACACGATATCGTATACGCCGACGAGCGGCGGACCCGAAGTGAAGGATCATAAATGGGTGATTCATGAGGAGCTGAAGGATGCCGGGAAGGAGCCCTTGGAACCCGGAACGGAAGCTGTCGTGAATGCGGATCATATGGAGGGCATGAAGGGAGCCACTGCCGTTATCGATTCCGCCGAACAAACGACGGTCTATATGGTGGACTTCACGACGACAACCGGCGAAGAAGTCAAGAATCATAAGTGGGTGACGGAAAGCGAGCTGGCCCCCGTACAATAGAAGTTTTATGAAAAAAAGAAAACAATCGTTCTCTATATCATGAGAGCGATTGTTTTTTTATGCATATGGCCGTACGGCTCAGCTTTCTTTGATCTGCTTCAGAGCGTCCGTCACTTCCGGATATCGAAACTGGAAGCCGTGTCGCAGTGCCTTGGCCGGAAGGATACGCTGGCCCTTTAGCAGAATGAGCGACATTTCGCCCAGGATGGCTTGGAGCATGAAAGCAGGCAGGGGGAGCCAATGCGGACGGTGATAGACCTTGGCGATGCTCCTGCCGAATTCATCATTCGTGACCGCATGCGGGGAAGCCGCATTCACGGCTCCGGATATGGCCTCGTGCCGGATGCAATAATCGATTAAATCCACGATATCGTCGATATGTATCCAGGAGAGCCATTGCTTGCCGCTGCCGATCTTACCGCCAACGCCTAGTTTGTAGGGCAGCAGCATTTTGGGAAGGGCTCCGCCTTTACCGCCCAGAACAACGCTGATGCGCAGCTTAATTAACCGGTCAACCGGGATGCGGTCGGCCGCTTGCTCCCATTCCTGCACAACCTCGGACGGGAAATCCATAATCGTGGCTGGGCTTTCCTCATCAAAGGTTTCAAACTCGGATGTGCCGTAAATGGCCATCGCCGAAGCTTGAATGACCACCGGAGGTTTAAACGCCAGGCGGTCCATTAGCTCGGCTACGGAGGAGACGGTTCGTTGTCTAGACTGAAGGATTCTCTGCTTGCCTTCCTGCGTCCAACGCTGACTCAGGGAAGAGCCTGCAAGGTTAACGAGGGCATCCAGACCCTCAAACCGCTCGGGATGGGACTTCATCTCATCCCAGGTCAGATAGGATATAGGCCTGCTGGGTTGGGGATTGTCCGGTTTCGATCTTGTGACGATGATCATGTCATGCCCGCCCTGCTGCCAACGCGTGCACAATGCCTCTCCAATGAAACCGGTGCCTCCGCAAATGGCTATTCTCATGGATGAACCTCCTTGTAAAAGTTATCATCAACCCTGACAAAACAAGGCTAAGAATCGTTGCCCCTCATCGATTGAAATGAGCGGAGAAGGATACTGGGATGCGTTTCTTACCTGATGCTAAATCCAATATTATACAATCCATTATACTGGAAATACGGTATGATACCATTAGATGATATTTCTTTAGTTTGTTCATAATTCGAATCGGTAAGGAGTGCGGGATGGGATTTATAGAGAAATTTCAAACCTTGATCATTATGGGCGCGGTGGCGATTGGGCTGGCAGTGGGACAGCTGCCGTTCGCCGCAGAGTATGCGGAATACACGATCGTTCCTTTTTTGCTGCTGATGTTATATGGATTGTTTCTGACGATACCGCTGCGGCAGCTGCGAGAGGCGTTTAAGAACATCAGGTTTCTGGGAGCGAGCACGCTCATTAATTTTATATGGACGCCGCTGCTAGCCTGGGGACTCGGTGCTGTCTTTCTGTCGGACCACCCGGCGCTTTGGATCGGATTCATCATGCTGATGGTGACCCCCTGTACAGACTGGTATTTGGTCTTTACCTCGATTGCCAAGGGAAACGTACCCTTGGGTGCTTCGGTGCTTCCTATAAACCTGATCCTACAGGTGCTGCTGCTTCCGCTGTATTTGCTCTTGTTCTCCGGCACGATCGAAACGATTTCGATGGCAACGCTGATCGAAAGCGTGCTGCTTGTGCTCGTCGTTCCGTTCACGCTTGCGCATCTCACCCGTTTCATTCTGAGAACCAGGAAAGAGGTGCTGGAGCACAAGGTGATGCCGTTCTTCGGCAGGGCCCAGATTGTCTTTCTGAGTCTCGCCATTGTTGCGATGTTTGCGTCTCAAGGGTCATACTTATTGAATAATATGGACATGGTATATATCCTCATTGTTCCGATCCTGATTTATTTCACGATGAATTATATGCTGGGCAGTGCGGTGGGCAGCATGCTGCGTTTCACCTATGAGGATTCGGTCAGCCTCCATTTAACGATCATTGCCCGGAATTCCCCGGTAGCCCTCGCGATCGCCGTGACGGCCTTTCCGGACCAGCCGGTGATTGCCCTTGCCTTGGTCATCGGACCGCTAATCGAACTGCCTGTGCTTGCCGTTGTATCCCAGCTGCTGTTAGTAACAAGAAGAATGAAACAGAAGTCGGTTACCTGACGGTGCTCAGAGCCGCACGATCAACGTTGCGCGGCGGCTCGCAGTGTCAGGATAAGCTGCAGGGCTTGGAATAGAGAAGAACCGGAAAAACAGTTTGTTGCACCCTCATGCTGGAGTCAGGGGTGAACAAACTGTTTTTTTGTGCACATGCCATCGGTATCGATTCCTCATGCAAACGCCTGCCTTACGATCTCGACGGCCTGGTCCAGTTCCGCTTTGGTGATGATGAGCGGAGGGGCGAAGCGGATAATGGATTCATGGGTTTCTTTGCAGAGCAAGCCGAGATCCTTTAATTTCTCGCAGTAGGTTCTGGCTGGGAGGTTAAGCTCCATGCCGATAAATAGGCCTCTGCCGCGCACTTCCTTGATATCGGGGTGCCGGATGGTTCGAAGCTGCTGAAGGAAATATTCGCCGAGCTCCTTGGAGTTGCCTTCCAGCCCTTCCTCCAGGAATACATCCATGGAGGCAATGGCCACCGCGCAGCCGAGGGGATTCCCGCCGAAGGTAGAGCCGTGGGACCCCGGCTCGAATACACCGAGGATATCGGCGTCCGCCGCCACGGCAGAGACGGGGAAGACGCCGCCGCCAAGCGCTTTTCCGAGGATGTACATATCCGGCACGACATCCTCCCAGTCGCAGGCAAACCGTTTCCCCGTCCTGCCGAAGCCGGTCTGGATTTCGTCCGCGAGCAGAAGGATACGATGCTGCTTGCACAGCTCCATTGCGCCGCTCAGGTATCCGTCAGGAGGGATGACAATACCGGATTCTCCCTGGATCGGCTCTACAAGAAAGGCGGCCGTATTCGGTGAAATCGTCTGCTTGAGCGCTTCCAGGTCGCCATAGGGGATGACTTTGAAGCCCGGCGTGAACGGGCCGAAGCCTTCCCGATATTCGTTGGAGGAGGAGAAGGAGGTGATGGTGATCGTGCGTCCGTGGAAATTGCCTTCGCAGACGATAATTTCGGCCTGATTGGCCGGTAAACCTTTCTTCCGGTAAGCATAGCGGCGTGCTGCCTTGAGCGCCGTTTCAACAGCCTCGGCTCCCGTATTCATGGGAAGGATCATATCTTTGCGGGTGATAGCAGACAGCTTCTCGTAAAACTCGCCCAATTGGTCATGATGGAATGCGCGCGAGGTCAGAGTCACCTTATCTGCTTGTTCCTTTAAAGCCCCGATAATACGGGGGTGACAATGTCCTGCGTTCAGCGCCGAGTAGGCGCTTAACATGTCGATATACCGCTTGCCGTCCGAATCCGTCACATGGATGCCTGCCGCTTCGGCAATGACGATGGGGAGGGGATGGTAGTTTCTCGCACCGTACTTTTCGGCTTTCTCGATATGCGGGTTTGAAGGGTCCATAGCGTTACCTCCTTGGGAGTCTAAAGAAACCTAAACGGCAATGGCACTGTATACCGCGCAAAAAAAGGCCTTTCTTCATCAAGCATGAGGACGCATCACAAGATGCTCTCGCCAAGCATGGAGCCGATTAAGCCGACAAGCAGCCGGGACGTTGTCTGTCCGCGGTCCAGCAGCGGGTTGTTCTCCACGAATTCGGCCGAGGTCAGAATGCCGGATTCCGACAGCATCTCCATGGCCAGATGCGCTTCCCGGTAACTGAGTCCGCCTTGAACCGGCGTTCCCGTTCCGGGCGCGATTTTCGGATCGACACTATCGATATCGAAGGAGAGGTGTACGCCATCCGTGCCCGTTGACGCGATGCGGATGGCTTCCTTCATGACGCTGAACATGCCCAGGCGGTCGATATCCTGCATCGTGAAGCAGGAAATGCCTTCCCGGCGGATGAAATCCCGTTCGCCTTGGTCGAGGGAGCGCGCGCCAATGAGCACCACATGTTCGGGCTTGATCGTTGATTTTGCGCCGCCGATCGATGTTAGCCGCGCATCGCCTCTTCCCAAGCTGACAGCCAGCGACATGCCGTGGATATTGCCGCTTGGGGTCGTATCGGGTGTGTTGAGATCGGAGTGGGCATCGATCCAGATGACGCCCAGGCTTCGGTAGTGCCGGGTAAGCCCGGCAAGCGTGCCAATTGCAATGCTATGGTCACCGCCAAGGACTAGCGGGAAGACACCCGATTCTGCCAGGGCAGAAACATGAGCGGCGAGCTGCTCGTTAATCGTTAGGACTTCTTTCAGATGTTTTAATTGAGGATGGTGCGTTCCACCCTTATGTTCGGGGAGTCCAGCAAGCTCATCAACCTGATAGGATATTCCGAGTGCGTCAAGCTTGCGCTTCAGGCCGGCTCCGAAAATCGCGTCTGGTCCCTGGCTTGCGCCGCGGCGGGTAGCACCCCGGTCAAACGGCACCGGGACGATGGTTACGGTGGACGGAAGATTGTTCATCATAGGCTCACCTCCACTTTGTATCAGTGTATTCAGGAGCCGGCCGCGTGACTTGGGCAAACCCCTATACAAGCTGATCAATATGGAAGGTTTTGGATTTAAGAGAAAAACACCCTTAATGCATGATTCATGGAATGTCCGCAGAGGGCCCCATGATTCAGCATGAAGGGTGTGGAATAGGTGCAATTCGATTTATGATTCAGCGCATGCTTACGCGGCATGCGCGACGTTTATTTTACCGTCTTATTATAAGTCTCGATCTTGGAGCTAATTTCCTGAGCGGCTTTGTCCAGTGCTTCCTGCGCCGTTTTTTGACCATTCAGCACTTCCTCGATGGCCGTTTCCGTCAGCTGGCGGGCTTCAGGGAATACGCCCATGACAGCCCCCTGCGTTGCGAGATTGGCCGTCGTTTGATGCAATTGATCAACGGCCGTCTGGAATTGCGGATATTTCTCCAGGTTTTCTTTTACGAGGGTCTCTTCGTAAGCTTTGGTCGTGACCGGGAAGTAACCCGTGTTGACATGCCAGTAAGCTTGTGTTTGCGGCTCGGCCAAATACTTCATGAATTCCCAGGCGGCCTGCTGCTCTTCTTCCGATTTGTTGTTCATCAGCCACAGGCTTGCACCGCCGATGATAACGCCGCCTTCGCCGCCGTCAGCCGGTTTAGGGAGGAAAGCCGTACCGACTTCGAATTTGCCTTCCGCTGCGCTGACGATCCCGCGGAGGGAAGCCGTCGAGTCCAGCGTCATGGCGATTTGACCCGCTGCGAATGCTTTTTTGGTATCGTCCGTTTTACGTCCCAGGTTCAGCAGGACCTTATCGTCCAGCATTTGCTTCCACCATTCCAGCGTCTTCACGGCAGCGGCGTTGTTGACTTGCGAAGCGGTGGCCGGGGACGTGCGTCCGTTGCCGTTGTTCAGCAGTTCAACACCTTGGTTCGCGAGGAATTGCTCCATGAACCAGCCGTAGATCGCAAAGGATGCGCCGGTTTGGCCGTCTTTCGTTAGCGTCTTGGCCGCTTCCGCTACCTCTTCGTAGGTTTTTGGAGGATTTTCCGGATCCAGTCCCGCCGCTTTAAAGGCATCTTTGTTGTAGTAAAGGATCGGGTTGGAGGAGTTAAATGGCATCGAGTACAATTTGTTGTCGAATGTATAATAATTTTTAATGTTCGGTTCCAAGGAGGAAATGTCGTATGCTTCAGCATCCATGAAGTCCTGAACCGGACGGATCGCCTTGGTATCCATCATGAAACGACTGCCGATCTCGTACACCTGAATCATGGTCGGGCCGCTGTTCGATCCCAAGGAGGCCTTCAGCTTGTTCAAGCTTTCATCGTACGTTCCTTGAAACACGCCCTCAACCTGAATATCCTTGTGGGCGGCATTAAAATCGGAGATCAGCTTGTCCGCGACGGTCCCGAGCTCACCGCTCATGGAATGCCACCATACGACCTTAACGGGCTCTTTGGCTGGCTCGCTGCCGGCGGCAACGGTCGTTTCTCCAGCAGCTGGCGTATTGCTGCAAGCGGCGCTGAGCAGCATGAAGCAGGAAAGCAGGAGCAGCGCGAAGGACCTTTTACCAAAACGTTTCATGATCGGTTAATCTCTCCCTTTTGAAAATATAGTATGGTTTTGATCTATCAGAAATTGCGCGGCCCGTTTCTTACCAGATAACCGGCACGCAAGGCTGATCCATTAAAGTGGGCCAGTTAGCCCTTCAACGCACCTGCCGTAATGCCGCGGACTAGCGGCTTCAAACCGAGTGCAAGCAGCAGCAGGGAAGGCAGCAGCAAGAGGAGCACGCCGGACAGTATCAGATTCCATGAGTTCATCTCTTCGAACTGCAGCATCCCGATCCCGATCTGGACGGTTCGCATCTCGACGCGGTTTGTTGTCAGGAGCGGCCACAGGTACATGTTCCAATGGTTCAGGAACGAGTACACGCCCAGCGTGGCGATTCCGGGGATGGATAACGGCAGGACCATGCTCAGGAAAATGCGGACATGTCCGCAGCCGTCCACGCGGGCCGCTTCAAACAGCTCCTTTGGCAGCTGAAGGAAAGCTTGTCTGAGCAGGAAGGTTCCGAAGGCCGTTGCCAGGAATGGAATGATAAGCCCTTGGTAGGTATCCAGCCAGTTCAGGCTTTTGACCGTCAAATAGTTCGGAATCATGATCACTTCCCACGGAATCATCATCGTGGCGAGAAAGAGACTGAACAGCAGCGTTTTTCCCGGGAACCGCAGGAAGGCGAAGGCGTATGCCGCCAGACTTGCGGTCACGATCTGACCTGCCATGATGGCAATGGAGACGACAAGGCTGTTCCCGATAAAGGTAAGGACAGGGATCGTATCGACCACCTTGGCGAAATTGGACAGATTGATGGCTTCCGGAAGAAGAGGCGGCGGATAAACAGCCGATTCAGCCTCGCTCATCAGCGATGTTGACAAGGTGTACAGGAGCGGAAAGGCAATGACCAGCGAACAGAGAAGCAGCGCGATGTAGATGAAGCTTTTGGGCATGAGTCGCATGTTCATTGGTAATGCACCTTCTTCTCCACGAATTTAAATTGAAAGATGGTCAGCAGCAGAATGATCGCAAACAGGATGAGCGCTTGCGCACTGCCGATGCCAAAGCGGAAATTGACGAAGGCATCCTGATAAATGTTGAACACGATCACGTTGGTGCTGTTCATCGGACCTCCCTTGGTCAGGATGTTGATCTGTCCGAACGCTTGGAAAGCGCCGATGACCGACACGACGGATGTAAAGAATAACGTAGGGGAGATCAGCGGCATCGTAATCCGGAAGAAAGTTCTCAGCGGACCGGAGCCGTCGATCTTGGTGCTGTCGTAGATATCCTCGGATACGCCCTGCATGCCGCTCAGCATGAGGATGTAATTAAAACCAAGATTCATCCAGACGGTCATGATCGCGACGGAGATCATGGCCCATTTCGGATCGGTCAGCCATTGAATGGGCTGAGTGCCGAGTTGCGACAGAAAGTAATTCAGTACGCCCAATGTCGGATGATACAGAATCATCCAGATCATCGAGCCGGTGCCGACGGACACGGCCATCGGCAGCGAGAATATGAAGCGGAATATTTTCATGCCTTTCAGCTTATTGTGCGTCAGGGCTGCGAGCAGTATGGCGGCCGCCATCCCGGTCGGGACCGTCAGCACGATAAACAGCAGTGTGTTGCCGAAGCTGGTATAAAACATCTCGGAGGTCAGTATTTCCTTAAAGTTATCGAACCCCACGAATTCGGCTACCCGGCCTTGAGGATCGGTCAGGAACAAGCTCAGATAAACCGATTTAAGCAGCGGATAGAACAGAAACAGACCGAAAATGAGCAGCGAAGGTGCCAGACATGCATAGGCGAGCATGATTTCCCTGCGTTTTGATTTCTTGATGGAGATCGTTTTTGCCGCTGTTGAAGGTTCAGCTTCGCTGACCGGCGGCGTCAGAGAGTGACCCGGAGAAGGAAGCGTAAATTCTTTTTCCATCATCATGTTTACCTCACTTTCCTGCTTGGCCTTACAGGTATTGAGTATAGGAGCCGGATGTAAAATCCAGTAATGGGTTTTGTAAGAATACCGTAATTTATTGCTGGATATGTTAGATGCTGAATTTGCGCTGGCCAGCGACGGTACATAAATATTCCAATCCTCAAACGCTTGCACGTTAAAAAAAGATGTGATATGTTATAGCTGTAACCGGTTACACATGAATGAGGTGATGACGGTAATGGCAACGATCAAGGATGTGGCAAATCGGGCCGGCGTGTCCGTGGCCACGGTTTCACGGGTTTTAAATGGAAACGGTTACGTGCATGAGGACACCAGGTCCAAGGTAGAACAAAGCATTCGCGAGCTGAATTATACGCCGAATGAAGTAGCGCGTTCTTTATATAAAAGAAAATCGAAATTAATTGGACTTTTACTTCCGGATATTATGAACCCTTATTTCCCGCAGCTAGCCCGCGGAGTTGAGGATGAGATGCAGGAGAATGATTATCGGCTGATATTCGGGAACAGCGACGAGAGCAAGAAAAAGGAAATGGAATATATCCAAACCTTTGTCCAAAATAATGTGGTTGGTGTCATATCATCGACCAATGATCCGGATGCCGACATGTATACAGGGCTCAAGATTCCGGTAGTATTTCTGGATCGCACCTCATCGGATCGTCCTTCCGTCTATGCGGATGGCCGGCAGGGCGGAAGAATTGCAGCGCAGGAGATCATTAGGCGAGGCAGTAAAGCTATAACCGTGATTCAGGGCCCGGCGGATGTCCGTCCTGCTCAAGAGCGTTTTGAAGGAGCCGTCGAGGTTCTGGAAGGACAGGCGGCAGCGTATCAAGTGCTGAAGACGACATCGTTTTCTTTAATCGAAGCGGAAGAATTCGCCCAGCAAGTGTTCATCGAGTTTCCGGACACGGACGGTGTAATCGCCAGTAACGATATTATGGCATCCGCCGTAGTCAAGGAAGCGTTTCGGCTGGGGAAAAGGGTGCCGGAAGACGTACAGATTATAGGGTTTGACGATATTCTGCTCAGCCGGCTGTTGGCACCGCCCCTGTCTACGATTCATCAGCCGGCATATGAAATGGGCCGGGAGGCGGCCAGATTGCTTATCGGACTTATTGAAGGGCATCACATAGAGAGAAGCAGCATCGAATTCTCGGTAGAATTTATAGAGCGGCAGACAACAAGAAAGGTGGAATCATAATGGCGAAAATCGTGGTAATCGGAAGCGCGTCGATGGACTTGGTGGTCACCTCCACCAAGCGCCCCGGCGCGGGAGAGACGGTGCTTGGCGACAGCTTTAAGACGGTACCCGGAGGGAAGGGAGCCAATCAGGCCGTCGCGGCGGCGCGTCTGGGTGCAGAGGTGAACATGATTGGCTGTGTCGGTGAAGATTCCTTCGGCGAAATGATTTTGAGCAATCTGAAGTCAAATGGCGTTTTGACAGACCATGTGGAACCGGTTACAGGTATGGAAAGCGGAACCGCACACATCATTTTGGCAGAGGGAGACAACAGCATCGTGGTGGTAAAAGCTGCCAACGACCGGGTCACTCCGGAATATGTTGATCAGGCAGCGGAGGTTATCCAGGCTGCGGATATCGTGTTGATACAGCAGGAGATTCCGGAGGAAACGGTAATCCATGTCAGTGAATTGTGCGCAAAATATCAGGTGCCGTTGATGCTGAACCCGGCTCCTGCCCGCCCGGTGCCAAGCAGCGTTATTGAACGGGCGGCTTATATTACGCCAAACGAACATGAAGCGGCTATCTTGTTCGGCGATGAGCCATTAGGCGACGTGCTGCGCCGTTATCCGAACAAACTGATCGTGACGGAAGGCAAGAGGGGAGTTCGTTATTTCGACGGCCTGCAAGAGGTTGTCGTTCCCGGCTACAAGGTTGAAGCCGTGGATACGACGGGAGCCGGCGATACATTCAACGGCGCTTTCGCCGTGGCTCTGTCCGAAGGCATGAGCATAGCAGACAGCCTGAGATTTGCGAACCGCGCAGCGTCCTTGTCGGTCATGAAGTTCGGAGCGCAGGGCGGAATGCCATCGCGCCTCGAAGTAGAAGGGAGTCTTTGATCATGAAGAAGAACGGCATGCTAAACAGTCACATTGCGAAAGTGCTGGCAGATCTGGGGCACACCGATACCATCGTAGTTGGAGACGTCGGTCTTCCGATTCCTCCAGGCGTTCCGAAGATCGACCTGGCTCTCACGCTGGGGACGCCAAGCTTTACCGAGGTGGTGGAAGCGATCGCCGACGATATGGTGATTGAAAAAATCGTGATTGCTGAAGAAATGAAGCTAGATAATAAGGAAACACTGCATTATATACAGGAGAACTTTCAGGATTGCGAGATCGAGGCTTGCTCGCACGAGTTGTTCAAAGCACGGACGCAAAACGCCAAGGCGGTTATCCGTACAGGAGAAGCCAAGCCCTATGCGAACTGCATTTTGCAGGCCGGTGTTCATTTCGGTTAAAAAGGAGGAAGCACCATGAACATTGAGATGACCAATATCCATAAATCCTTTGGCACAAACCGCGTACTGGCAGGCGTAGACTTTGATCTCCGGGAAGGAGAGGTTCACGCCCTGATGGGAGAGAACGGCGCGGGCAAATCGACGCTGATGAATATATTGACCGGTCTTCACAGCCGGGATGAGGGCAAGATTGTCATCGACGGCAAGGAAACTTATTTTGCTAATCCGAAGGAAGCGGAAGAAAGAGGCGTTGCCTTCATCCATCAAGAGCTTAACATCTGGCCGGAAATGACGGTTCTGGATAACTTGTTTATCGGCAAGGAGATGACATCCGGCCTGGGTTTCCTCAACATGAAGCAGATGAAGGCGCTTGCGAAGGAACAGTTTGGCAAACTGGCGGTGAAGATACCACTAACGCAGGAGGCGGGGGAATGCTCCGTCGGCCAGCAGCAGATGATTGAGATCGCCAAGGCGCTCATGACCCAAGCAAAAGTCATCATTATGGACGAGCCGACGGCGGCGCTGACCGAAAGAGAAATCGAGAAGCTGTTTGACGTCATTCGTTCATTGAAAAAACAAGGCGTATCCATCGTCTACATCTCTCACCGGATGGAGGAGATCTTTACGATCTGCGACCGGATTACGGTCATGCGGGATGGTAAATCCGTCGATACCAAAGCTATTCCGGACACGGACTTTGATGAGGTCGTCAAAAAGATGGTCGGCCGGGAGCTGACCGAGCGATATCCGGCACGTCATCCCTCTCCGGGCGAGCCTGTGCTGGAAGTGAAGAATATTAGCAGCAAAGGCCGGTTCGAGAATGTGAGCTTTTCGGTTCGTGCCGGCGAAATCGTTGGCGTATCCGGCCTGATGGGGGCTGGGCGCACCGAGATGATGAGAGCGATCTTCGGATTGGACCCGCTGGATAGCGGCGAAATCTGGGTACGCGGAAAGAAAGTTACGATCAAGAAGCCGGATGATGCCGTGAAACACGGCATTGGATTCATCACAGAGGACCGCAAGGATGAAGGGTTGGTCCTGGATTTCTCGGTCCGTGAAAATATGGCGCTGCCCAATCTGTTCAGCTTCTCTTCCAGAGGGTTCATCTCCGGGAAGAAGGAACAGGATTTCGTGGATACGTTGACGAAGCGGCTGCAGATCAAGACGCATACATCCGAGACGCTGGCACGCAATCTGTCTGGTGGTAACCAACAGAAGGTCGTTATTGCCAAGTGGATCGGCATTGGGCCGAGCGTGCTCATCCTGGATGAGCCGACACGCGGCGTAGACGTTGGTGCAAAGCGGGAAATTTATCAGTTGATGAATGAGCTGACCGAACGGGGCGTGGCGATTCTGATGGTGTCGTCGGAGCTGCCGGAGGTGCTCGGAATGAGCGACCGGATTCTCGTTGTTCATGAAGGCAGAATTTCCGGTGAATTGGATCGCGAACAAGCCACGCAGGAACACATCATGACTCTAGCTACAGGAGGTCAGTAATATGACAACTATTAACGATGCCAAGGCGGAAAAAGGGTTTAAGGTCTCAGGTTTGACGCAAAAGCTCGGTCCGCTGCTCGGACTGATCATTCTTATCGTTATCGTATCCGTCCTAAATCCAAGCTTCTTGGAACCGCTTAACATTCTGAACCTGCTGCGTCAGGTATCGATTAATGCATTGATTGCATTCGGTATGACGTTTGTAATCCTGACAGGCGGCATTGACCTGTCGGTCGGTTCGATTCTCGCGCTGTC
>NZ_JBNDYG010000005.1:231016-352664 GCF_049893405.1 Paenibacillus sp. Dod16 | reverse complement strand
CTCTCGATTATCATCGGCGTTGCGCTTGGCGGTGTCATGGGGATGATCAATGGTCTCATGATTACCAAGGGGAAAATGGCGCCGTTTATCGCCACCCTGGCTACCATGACGATATTCCGAGGCCTTACGCTCGTTTATACGAACGGTAACCCGATTACGGGTCTCGGCGACAGCCTTGTATTTCAATTGTTCGGCCGCGGATACCTGCTGGGTATTCCGGTACCCGCCATTACGATGATTATCACGTTTGCGGTGTTATGGGTCATCCTGCATAAAACGTCTTTTGGCCGCAAAACGTATGCCATCGGCGGTAACGAAAAAGCATCGCTTGTATCCGGTATTAAAGTACCGCGCGTCAAGATTATGATCTACTCCCTGGCAGGGATGCTGTCCGCGCTGGCGGGCGCGATTCTGACCTCCCGTTTGAATTCGGCACAGCCGACAGCGGGTACGTCCTATGAATTGGATGCCATCGCAGCCGTTGTTCTCGGCGGTACGAGCCTGACCGGCGGTCGCGGCCGGATTGTCGGTACGTTAATCGGTGTGCTGATCATAGGCATACTGAACAACGGGCTCAACCTGCTCGGTGTGAACTCTTTCTATCAGATGGTTGTCAAAGGCGTCGTGATTGCGATTGCCGTACTGCTCGACCGTAGAAAATCGGCTTAAGGGGGAGAATGAACGATGAAAAGAACAACTTTGCTGCTCGTATCGCTTATGCTGATCTTCATAACAGGCTGTTCTCTGGAGCCGCCGGAATGGGCGAAGCCCAAGGCTAGCGGCGATGTCAAAGACATCAAAATCGGTCTTTCCATCTCGACCTTGAATAACCCGTTCTTTGTATCCCTGAAGGATGGCGTCGTCGCCGAAGCGACCAAGCAAGGAATGGAGGTCGTTGTCGTAGACGCACAGAATGACTCGGCCAAGCAGAGCAACGACGTCGACGACCTGATTCAACAGGGCGTCAATGCACTGCTGATTAACCCGACGGACTCGTCCGCGATTTCAACCGTAGTGCAAACGGCAAACAGCTTGGGCATTCCGGTCATTACACTCGACCGTTCCGCAGATCAAGGCGAGGTCGCTGCGCTGGTTGCCTCCGATAACGTCAAGGGCGGTCAGATGGCAGCCGAGTACATCGTGGATCAGCTGGGCAAAGATACGAAAGTCATTGAGCTCGAAGGCGTTCCGGGTGCTTCCGCGACCCGCGAACGCGGCCAGGGCTTCCATGATATCGCAGATGAGCAGCTGAACGTGGTTGCGAAGCAGGCAGCGGATTTTGACCGGACGAAGGGTCTTACCGTCACGGAAAATCTGCTGCAAGGTAATCCGGACGCCAAAGCGATTTTTGCCCACAATGACGAAATGGCCCTGGGCGCAATCGAAGCGATCCAAAGCTCGGGCAAAGACATCATGGTCATCGGCTTTGACGGTAACGACGATGCGCTGAAGTCCATCGAAGCCGGCAACCTGACGGCTACCGTAGCCCAGCAGCCGGAGCTGATCGGTCAGCTTGCCGTCGGGGCAGCGAAAGACGTGCTGCAAGGCAAAGAGGTAGAGAAGAATATCGCCGCGCCGCTGAAATTGGTAGTGAAGGAGTAATCCAGCAAGATCAAGAAGCGTTACCTTTTGCGATAGAAGCAGGGTAACGCTTTTTTTTTCGGGACATATTTTGCTCATTTCTTCCGGGCTGCGAAGTAACTCACAGCCTTGCGATAACGGCGGGAATACAATATCGTTACAAGAGGACAGTTATTTCGCATATGGTATTATAATGGATGTGTATGCGTTTACTGCTTAGATGTGATAAAGGAGCTATGTAACTATGACGATGGAGAAAAGAAAACATGCGATCGTGATCGTGGGGTATGGCGGAATGGGCAGCTACCACGCCAAGCTGATTAAGGACAATGCATATCTCGAGGTTACGGGAACCTTCGATGTTTTGAAAGATCGCCGGGAAGTATCCCAGCAGGACGGGTATCCTGCCTATGAGAGTTATGAGCAGGTACTAAACGATGCTGCGGTTGACGTGGTGCTCATTGCTACGCCTAATGACGTGCACAAGGAACTGGCGCTGCAGGCGTTTAATGCCGGCAAACATGTCATCTGCGAGAAGCCGGTAACATTGTCCGTCAGTGACTTCAAAGAGATGGTGTCTGCGGCCGATGCTGCCGGCCGGGTGYTGATGGTCCACCAGAACCGCCGCTGGGACGAGGATTTCCTGACGATTAAGCAAATGTACAACGAAAAGACGATTGGCGATTTGTTCCGTATCGAATCCAGGGTACACGGGGCGAACGGCATTCCGGGCGACTGGCGCCATCTGGAAGCGCACGGCGGCGGCATGCTGCTGGACTGGGGCGTGCATCTTCTTGACCAGGTCCTGTTCATGGTGGACAGCCGGATTACGAGCCTGAGCAGCCGCTTAAGCTTTATTCTCGGCGATGAGGTGGATGACGGCTTTGAATCGGTCATTGAATTCGAGAACGGAGTATCCGTTCTGATTGAAGTGGGAACGACCAATTTCATAACGCTGCCTCGCTGGTACGTCAAAGGAACCGAGGGAACCGGCATTATTGAGGATTGGTCGTTAAACGGAAGAGTGGTTACACGGAACCAGGATGCGGTGAAAGTGGAGCCGAAGCCAATTCAAGCCGGGGTAGGATTGACCAAAACGATGGCTCCTCCTTCTGAAGAAGCTACCATTACGGGAGCTCTGCCGGAGCCATACCGTCAATCCAGCAGCTTCTTCGATAACTTTGCGGCCGTGATCCAAGGCGAAGCTGAGCCGATTGTGAAGAACGAGGAAGTGCTGCGCGTTCTGAACCTGATCGAAGCCGTGTTTGAATCGGCCCGGACGGGAGAAACGCTGAAGGATTTCGATATTTACCCTGCGTAATCTATATCGATTAGCTCTCATTCTTATTATAGAAAAAGTACCGCGGTGCCAAGCAGATGAAGCTTGAGGCTGCGGTACTTTTTATGTTCAAGATGTGGTTGCGGACAGCTCATGCTCAATGCCTAAGTCGAAAGTGTAATGTTATTTTGCATGATTCACCTGAACGCTCTCTCCCTTCTGCAGCACCCGCCTGTAGTCGCTGGGCGACCAGCCCGTATCCTGTTTGAACAGCTTAGAGAAATAGGAATAGTTGGCGTATCCCACCTTAGCCGCAATCTGGTACACCGACAATGGTGTTGTCTCCAGCAGATGCTTGGCCGCCTTGATGCGGGACTGAATGATGTAAGTACCTAAAGACACGCCCGTTTCCTTCTTGAACACGCGGGCCAAATAATCCGGGTTGAGGTAGACGAGTTCAGCCAGGCTCGTTCGCGTCAGCTCATCCCCGTAATGGCAATGAATATAATGCTTAATCTCCTCCACCACGGTATGCGAATGGTCGGCGTAGGCATGGTATTCTGCTGCCGTGCTGACGAGATACTCCGTATATTTCTCCATATCTTCAATCGAGTTCAATGACTGCAGGAACAACTGGTCATTAGTTTTGCCGGTATACAGCTTATGTGCCTGGATTTCTTTTCCCTTCAGATAGGAATAGACCAGCTGCACGATATCCAAGCGGAATAAACGAAGCACCGAGGCGTTGTAGACGCCATTCCTGGCTAGGTTTTGCAAGTATTTGCGGGTTTCAACCAGAAACCCAGCCGGATCGTTCCCGCTGAGAAGCGCTTCCCAGTCCTGCAGCGGGGGAGGGGTATACGCGACTTCTTGCAGGGAATGGTGTTCCAGAAAAATAATCTGATTCCGCTTCTTGATCATATCCTCATTCATTTGCAGCAGAATCCGAACGGACTTGTTGATTTCCTCCAACGCCGCCGAAATCGATACGCTGCATGAAGCATCGCTCCGAAGGAATTGATTGGCTTTTTCAATGAACGACGTGCAGATGTTTTCCATGACGCGGGAGTCAGGAGGATGATTCCATTTCAGCATGACCATCCAATTGTAATCCTTATATTCCATAGCGGCTTCAACCGTGAAGAGCGGGTCCTGGAACAATTCGGACAGCACGTTGAGAAAAGCATAGTCAAACAGATCCTTGTCTTCTCTCCCCAAACTTTGATCATGCGGAAAAATGGTGATGAGCACAGGAAGAAATAGATCCGACATCTTATAGGACAAATTCTGCTCCGCGATATATCCTGCGATGGCGGTCCGGTCCGAAGAAGCTTTCCTTTCTTTGATCAGCTTGCTCCAAAAATGCTCCTGGAGCTTTTTTTGATTTTTTTTCCACAGCTGTCCGTCCTGGATCGCTTCCTGATCGCTTTGCTGTTCCTTTGCTTTATAGGCGGCTTTGGAGATGATGAGGCTTAGCTTATCGAATTCGATCGGCTTCAGAAAATAGTCAAAGCTTTGCAGCTCAATGGCTTTCTGCGCATAATTGAAATCAGCGTAATTCGTCAGAAATATCGTCTGAATGCTGTATTGTTCCTCGCGAATCCAGGCGAGAAGCTCGAGTCCGCTGCCTTGCGGCATTTCGATATCGCAGATGAGGATGTGGACCGAATGCTGCTGCAAAATATCCCTTGCTTGCGCAACGCTGTAAGCAGTATAGACCTGTTCGATTGAAAGTGCCTTCCAATCGATTTTCTTCTCCAGCGCGACCACGACAAAATAGTCATCATCCACTAGCAATATGTTCATTGAATTTCTCCTCTCCGTTCCTGTATGGGTTGTGGAATCGTTAATGTGACGCAAGCGCCGCCTTCCTCCGGGTTTGAAAATTCCACAAACGCCCGGCGATGATAGAGCAGCTCCAGCCGCTGAAGGGTGTTCATGATTCCGATGTGTTTTCCTTCGCTTTGATCAAGCGGTTTGCCGGCTGATAATTTTTCCAATACTTCGGCGGGAAACCCGGGTCCGGTATCGGATATCCGGATGACCATAGTAGGTTTCTCCCCCTCCATCCGCAGGCTAACGGATAATCGGATTTGCAGCTCTTGATCTCGGGAAACAGCGTATTTTACCGCGTTTTCGATAAAGGTCTGTAACACGAGGGGCGGAATGGTGAGACCGGAAAGCTCCTCTTCAACATCAATGCGATATGAAAAGGCATCACGGTAGCGGTGCTTCTGAATCTCCAGGTAAATGCGGACATGCTCGATTTCATCTTGCAGCCGTACGACATTATCTCCGCTTTGAAAGATGTAACGAAAGTATTTGGATGTGGACAGCGACATATATTCGATTTCCTTAAACATCTGCATTTGCGCCATGCTGTAGATATTCGTCAAGCAGTTCAGGAAAAAATGGGGGTTAATTTGCAGCTTCATATAATCCAGCTGGATTCTCTGCTTATCCAGCTGCTGCTCGTAAATATCGATTTTAAACTTCTTGATCTGTTCGATCAGATGTTTGAATTGGGAGTTGACTTGCTCAAGCTCGATAATCTCGCTGCTCATGAAATCCAGATTCTCGCTGTCCTCGTGGATGCGCCTTACATTTTCTGAAAAATTCTGAATCGGCTTTAACACCTTCTTCTTGAAATACAGCATAACTACGCTGAGCGTGCACGTCAGAACAACAAATAACAGCATAATGAGAAGCTGGGCGATCATGATTGTCTCAAATATGCCGAATTGGATCACCAGCTGCACGTTGAAGGAGGCGTTCGAGAATCCCTCCGTAACCGTAGTCCGCGGCTGGGACAGGCTCAGCAGGGATGCCTTGGCTCCTTGAAGACGGTTGGCATCCATCACGCCTGTACCCGGGCTCGTAAGGGCTGCCCCCTGAGCATTCACCAGAGAGACGAAACCGTCCTCGCCCAAATCCAGCTGCTGGAGCGGCCGGATCAGATCGTTGGCGGAGATGAGGCAGATCAGATACCGGTTGTGGTAAGGAACGATGTTGATGATGTAATGGGTGTCCTGAACAAGGATCGGGTTCCAGTTGGAGTAGAACGTTTCGTATACGTTTTTGGAATCCGTGAGGGATACGATCTGTTCCTTAAGTTCCAGGAACTCTGTATATGACAGGGACATGGGTCCATAGTTCTGGAAGAAGTCCTGTTCCTTTAAATAGAAGAAGAAGTTGTATTCCTGGCCGTAGTTTTTCTGAAGCTCGTTAAACTGTTTATGCACTCTTTCGTTCGATTTAATATAATCCACGTAATCGGTGCCCGGGGTATCCATCATCTTAACGCTCTCATCATTCGCGAGCGTCCAGCCCATATAGTGGTTGATGTAGGAGAAGTCATGATTGATCTGCCGGATGTACAGATTCGCCGTATCCTGCAAATATCGGGTGGACTGCTGCTTTACGATGAAGATGGAGGCGAAGCTGATCACCAGATCCACTACAAGGGCAAAGATCGAGATAAAGAGCATGATTTTCACATAGTGACGGATGGGATAAGGCTTGTTATTCAATGCTTTAACCATACGGATGCCTTGGTTCCTTTCAGTCCGCTTCCATATGAAAGCGTTTTTATGGTGGTAAAAACATTATAAATGGAAATCACGAAAAAAGCAGGAGTGAACGCTCGGGCATCTATCATAAAGTCCGGATACCACATCGTAAAGTCCGGATAATGGCATGCTTCCAACAGGGGACTCGAGGATTCCTTGAAGGGGGATAAGGAGAAGGTCCGAATAGCGCATGATGAGGTCCAAATAACGATTCCGGGCAGAAGTATACTTAAGTTGCTTACGCGACATGCCGGTTTCACGACGACGCGAACAGAAAGGGGAATCGATTTGAAAGCAGGCCAACTGAATAGAACCACGCACCCAACCCTCGGGCGGATCAGAAAGAATTGGGGCCTGTATTTGCTGCTGCTGCCTGCGGTTGTGCTGGTTCTGTTGTTTTCTTACGTACCGATGTACGGCATCCTCATCGCATTCAAGGACTACAGTCCCGCTCTCGGCATTATGGATAGTCCATGGGCGGGTCTAAAGTATTTCGAGAAATTTTTTAACTCTTATCAATTCTCGACAACGATCACCAACACGCTCGTAATCAGCTTATACAGCGTTGCGACGTTCCCGATTCCGATCATGCTTGCCCTGATGGTCAATCAGATGCGCCAGAATGGGTTCAAGCGTTTCTTCCAGACGGTAACCTATATGCCGCATTTTATATCCACGGTCGTGATGGTGGGACTCATGCTGATTCTGTTCTCGCCAGGCTCGGGATTGATCGGGAATATTTTCCGGCTCTTTGGTGCCGAAGCGCCGAACCTGATGGGATCGGCCGGCTTGTTCAGCAGCGTGTACGTATGGTCGGATGTGTGGCAGCATACGGGCTGGGACAGCATTATCTATATCGCGGCGTTATCCGCCGTGAGCCCCAGCTTGTACGAAGCGGCTACGATGGACGGGGCAAGCCGGTGGCAGAAAATCCGGTTTATCGATATCCCGATGCTGATGCCTACGGTCGTAACCTTGCTTATATTGCGGATCGGCAGCTTGCTTGGCGTCGGCTTCGAGAAGGTTTACCTTATGCAAAACAGTCTCAATATTACCTCCAGCGAGGTCATCTCCACCTATGTGTACAAAATCGGGATGCTGAGCAGCCAATACAGCTTCTCGTCGGCGATCAGTCTGTTTAATACAATCATTAATTTTGTTCTGTTGATTCTGGTTAACCAGATTTCGAAAAAATACAGCGAAAACAGTTTGTGGTAACACAAGAGAGGAAGGGTTCTATGGGCGTTGTGGAAATAAAAGAGAAGACAGCGCCAAGGCGGAGGAATACCCGATCTTCCGACAGGGTGCTGGAGATCGGCCTGTATGTATTCGCTGTCTTGATGCTGATCGTGTTGATTTACCCGCTGTACTTCATCATCATTGCTTCGTTCAGCGAGCCGGCCGCGGTTGCGAATGGACAGGTATGGCTGTGGCCCAAGGATTTTACGCTGGCAGGCTATCAAGAATTGCTGAAGCACTCTAATATATGGATTGGGTACCGAAATACGATTGTGTATACGATTGTAGGTACCGCCATCGGCTTGGTGGTTAACATATCGGCAGCTTACGCGCTCTCGCGAAAAGACCTCGTAGGCCGCAAGTATATATCGCTGCTCTTTATTTTTACGATGTTTTTTAATGGCGGTTTGATTCCGACTTTTATGACGATCCGCGATTTTCAGTTGTACGATACGTTTCTTGTTATGGTGCTGCCGTTTTCGGTAGCCGCCTTTAACATCATTGTGGCACGGACTTTTTTCCAGAGCAGCATTCCGGAGGATTTATGGGAGGCGGCCCAGCTTGATGGCTGCGGAAATCTGAGATATTTCGTGACCATCGTGATTCCGCTTTCGAAAGCGGTCATCTCGGTCATTGCCTTGTGGACGGCAGTGGGTCATTGGAACTCCTATTTCAATGCCCTGATCTATTTAAAAGATACGAACCTGTACCCGCTGCAGCTCATCCTGCGAAATATTCTGGTCACCAACCAGATGCAGTCCGCCATGGGTACCGGAGAAGCCGCGGCCATTGCGCTGCGACTCGCCAATATTATGCGTTATGCAGTCATTATCGTCGCAACGGTGCCGATCATGTGCATCTACCCGTTTGTACAGAAGTATTTCAATCAGGGGGTGATGATCGGAGCCGTGAAGTCGTAAAGCCGGATGGATCTATTAAAAATAATAATTGGGGGAATGGTTAAATGGGAACAAACCATGCAAAGAGGAGACATCGCTTCAAACTGGCTGGCGTCATCATGCTGGCCGCAATCCTGCTGTTGAGCCTGGCGGGCTGCAGCGGCGGCAAGAAGGAGGACGCCAAGACGGATGCCGAAACCGCGTTTAACAAAGAAGGCCTGCCGATTGTCAATGAGCCGATAACGCTGGACGTGCTGACCGTTCGCTGGGGCAACATGGGGGATACGTTCCTTCAGAACCAGTGGCTCAAGGATTTGGAGAAGGAGACGAATGTCAAAATCAATTGGCAAATCATGTCTTCCAATGATTGGGGCGAACAAAAGTCGATCATGCTGGCGAGCGGTACGCTGCCGGATATTATTTTCGGCGATATCGTATTCAGCGATTCCGACATCGTGAACAACCTGTCTTATTTCCGTCCGCTCGACGACTATATCGATCAATACATGCCAAACCTGAAAGCGGCACTGGAAGAAACACCCGAAATGAAGAAGATGAGCACATTCCCGGATGGTAAAATCTACTCTTTGCCGGCGCGGCTGCCGTCAAGGCCGAAAGCATCGATCCAGCCGATTATCAACAAAACATGGCTGGATCAGCTCGGCCTTGATATTCCGGACAACACAGACGAGCTGTACGAGGTATTCAAAGCGTTCAAAGAAGGAGATCCGAACGGCAACGGCAAGGCCGACGAAATTCCGGTCAGCGGATCGGGGAACATCAGCATCGATCTGTTGAACCCGTTCGGCATTACGGACATCAACGGAAACAGCATGATGGTCATCGATAACGAGCCCGTGTTCTACCCGGTCACGGAGAATTATAAAGAAGCGATCAAGTGGGCGCATAAGCTGTACGCCGAGGGCCTCATAGACCAAGAGATCTTTACGCAGGACAGCACCATGTCCACGGCGAAGCATCAGAACCCGGATGCGGCGCTGATCGGCTTCTCGAACCAGTGGGTGCCGGACGCGGTGTTCGGGAAGTGGAAGGATCAATATATTGCGATTCCGTCCATCGCCGGACCTGACGGAAAAAGGTATCAGGGCGGCGAGCCGCAGGGCATGAGCCTCCGCAGAAACGAATTCCTCATTACCACGTCGAACAAGTACCCGGAAATTTCGGCTCGTTGGGCGGACCAGTTCTATACCAATGAAGCGAGCATCCAAAATTTCTGGGGAGCCATCGGCACGGTGATTCAGAAGAACGACGACGGAACGTTTACGCTGATGAGTCCGCCGGAGGGAACGAGTGCGGATGCCTGGTATTGGGAGCAATCCGTAAGGGATTTTGGACCGAAGTACGTAAGCCCGAGCTTCGAGAAAAACATCATTCTGGATGAGACCACGGGCGATGGCTTGAAGCTGGTCATCGACAAGCTGGGCAGCGATTACGTAACGACGCCGTTCCCGAACGTCATGTACAGCGCCGAAGAATTCCAGGAGCTGCCTACGCTGACAACGGATATCGATGGTTATGTCGGCACGACCCGCGCGAAGTGGATATCCGAAGGCAATATCGATGCGGAATGGGATGCGTACGTCAAGAAGCTGAACGATATGGGTCTTGAGCGGCTGGTACAAATCCGCAAGGAAGCCTATCAGCGGTATATCAGCGTCAAATAGGGATTGACGGCAATCGTCATGAGCTGCCCCGCAGATTGATATGCTGCGGGGCAGTAACGTTTCGAACGATGACGAAACTGTGATTTATTTATGCGATCAGCTTCAACGGAGAAGGCGGAATTGTTTTGGAGAAGCGAAGCGTACCCCCGAAAGCTTTCCAACGGAAAGCTCGCATCGAAAGCATATACGATCCCCGGATTTTAACATTATTAAATTTCATTACGAGAAAATCCGGGGGTAACAGGGATCGGAAAAACAATCCGAATTCGTAGTGATGAATGGGCAATGTTATCAATCTACAGGTGGCAACCATGCGAAACATAAGTCACGGTGTGGAATGAATATCGGCATGAGAGACATAATGACCTGGTAGCCAGCATATATCCGAACGGCATAATCAATACCAGTGAGAGATAAGATATATATACAAGGAGGGTATCGATGATGAATCAATTTCGAATCGGATTAATTGGATTGGGCGGGATGGCGCAGGAGCACATCCGCTGGATGAATGCAGAGAATGTCTATCAGTTCGTGGCCGTGAGCGACGTCAATGGAGAAGCGGTGGCCCGAGTAGGCGATCAGCTGGGAATTGAGGATGGCAAGCGATATGCAGATTTTAAGGATTTAATTGAAGATCCGGACGTCGATGCCGTCATTTCGGTTACGCCTAACAACGTGCACGCGGATATTATTAGAGCATGCCTGCAAGCGGGCAAACCTTTTTTGGCGGAAAAACCATTTACGCGGGTGTTCGAAGAAGCAATCCCGTTGCTGGAGCTCTACGAGAAACAGCCGGTTCAGGCCATGATAGGCTTTACATACCGTTACACGCCGGCTTTTCGTTATGCCAGGGAACTTGTCCGAACGGGCAAACTCGGGACGATCCGTCACTTCTCCATTCAGTATTTGCAAGGGTTTGGCGTGCCGAGCCAGCAGGTTCCCTACATGTGGAGATATAACAAAGCCGTCACGGGAACGGGGACGCTTGGAGATCTGGGATCGCATATGATCGATATGGCCCGATTTCTGTTTGGTGAATTTGAAGAAATTACGGCCCAGCTGCATACCATCATTCCGGAACGCAGGGACCCGGTAACGGGAGCGATGGCCAAGATCGAAGTCGATGATTTTGCCAGCTTCCAGGCTCGGATGACAGATGGCATGATGGGCGTATTCCAGACGTCGCGCAATGCCTTCGGTTCAGGCAATCAGCATGAAGTATCCATTTACGGCGACCACGGCACGGTCCACGCCAGCACATTGGATCCGGAACGGGTGATATGGATTCGCGAAGAAGAGCCCGGGCAGCTCGCGAAAACGACAATGGAGGTGCCGCAGCATTGCAAAGTCAAGCAGTATGCCGATTTTGCCGGGCTATTACGGGGAACGCCTGCCGACGGGATCCCAGAGTTTATGGACGGGTACCGGAATCAAGAGGTGCTGGATGCAGTCGTTAGGGCACATGAGACCAAAGCGGTGGTAGAGCTTCGGAATCATGGCCAACGGATCCAGAGCAAGTCATAACGTCTTGCCCATCCAGATATACAGCGCCATCAATGTGAACAGAAAGAGACAAAAGTTAACGCTTACAAATAACCCGCGAAGTAACGCGGAGCGGTGGAATTGAAATGGAGTCTTAAGCTCCCCCGTCCCTTCGATCAGGAACAGGATCAGCACTGTATGAATGATCGTATGGCCTATGACTTCCTTGTAACCGAATACAAGGCTTGTCATAATAAAAATGCCAGATACCAGGAGGGCGGTGAATCGGCTCATGATACCCACGATAAATGCCCACGCCAGCCCAATTTCGATAAAAGCGGTGATCAGGACGAAATTCTCAATGGTAAAACCGAAGGTAGGAAGCCCGTAGCTGCCCATTACCGAGCAAGCCAGTTCGGGAATGGTCAGTTTTTCCATGGCAAGCCAAGCGAGGGACATGCCCGTGCATATATACATGACGGGGGCAGCCGTTCTTTTTATTGGAGTGCCGCTCACAAACAGATAATACACGATACCGAGATAAATCAAATAATCGATGGAATGAAACATACCGTAGGTTAATGAAGCTTGCAGATAGAGCAAGAATAAGATGGCACCACTCACCGGCAATGTGCGCTTATAGAGCAAGCAGGCTGCGGCGGCGGAGAGACCGAGGATAATCCACATGGAATTGGTTCTGAACTCGGGCGCCAGATACGAGCCGCTCAGTAGCTGCAGCACCAAGCCGATGGCCAGCCCAATGCGCAGGATGACTTCGGTATGGGGCCTTAGCCTGTACAGCCATTGATGAACTTTCATGACCGGCCACATCTTCCCCAGCGGATCGTGGAAGACGCATGTGAGCAATAAGATCAACAATGTAAACGCTAACCAAAACAGGAATGTCAGCGTAACGATCCGGGGAAAGGGCAGGGGGACCCATTCAAAGTTATCCGTAAACCATTTGACATGATTATAGATGTTGCTAATCTTGGAGAAATGCATTATCATTCAATCAGCTCCTCCCTTAACCAACTCTAGTCACTTATCCAAGATAATACAATATTAGATAAAAAAGTATATTATTGGATAAATATATCCCTCATTATGAAAATATTATCCCTTAAGAGCATTTAAAGACAGCGTTTGAACTTATAGTTATAAGCTTCACTAAACAAGCCGATCCATCCGGATCGGCTTGTTGTTATGTCTCATGCTACGAGTTCTTATTACTGCTGAAAACGACTGAAAGACAGGCTCAGCCCAGCTAAGGAAGCTGTGTTCCGCCAGCATAACGTTCAATGGTTTCGTAAGGCAGATGATCGGTAATCAGGCGACTGTAATACACGATTCGTAGGATGCCGTCCTCGTCCAACACAAACTCTGCCKGAATCCGATTGAAATTTGAACCTTCTTCCGGCGTCAGCTTCAAACCTGCCGCTTCTGCTTCATCCGTGAACTGATGCACATTCGGTTGAGCTAAGGTGGCTTGTGTCTTGGCTACCGAGGTCTCGACCCCATAGAGAGAGTAGAGCTCCGCATTCGGATCGGCAATAAGTGGAAACGGCGCATTTTGCTGACCGACATGCTGCTGAAGTGCTGCATCCGGTGATTCAAAAACGCAAATGACATCCAGATGCTGCTGCTGCCACAGAGGATATCGCTGAATAAACTGGTGCACCCTCAGATTGCATAGGGCACAGGCAGCGTTGCGGAAAAAGGCGAGAAGTAATTTACGTCCGCGATAATCTTCCAGTGAAACCATATTTCCATGTTGATCTACGCTTTGGAATAATGGAGCATAATCTCCGGGTTGAAGCATGTTGTTCATTTTGGATTTCCTCCTGGCTTAACGGTATATAGGCGCGAGGCCTATTACCAATGTAGCAGGGAGGACTCCATTGCTCTGTGACTAGGTCACATAGCAGCTTCTGTTAGACAGGCCCGGTTGATTATTTTCACCCAGCCTCTTCCTGTCTCCAGCCATCCTTTCTTTTGGAACTGGCCCAGCGTACGGGAAACGACCTCTCTTACGGAGCCAATGTCATCCGCAAGCTCTTGGTGGGTTGTGCGCACTAGTGGATGTTCATCCGAGCTGATGCGCAGCAGAGTCCTGGCAAGGCGCTGCTCCAGCGGTAATGTCTGTCTCTCCTGCAGCATGTTTGCCATCCGCAGTGTTCCATCAAGCAGACCGCCAAAAATAGCGCTGCGGATGGGTTCATACACCTGCAGCCAGCGGAGGAAGCTGTTTTTCAGCACATACAAGACCTCGACCTTGGACTCGGCAATCAGAGTGCCCGGATAGTCCTGCCCGCTTAGCCCGCTAAGTACGAGGAGCGAACAGACTTCTCCGGCTGATAGGATGTTTAATACCGATTCGTTGCCATCTTCGTGGATGATCGTGATACGTGCCGATCCGCTGATGAGGAACATGCCATAAATCGCGGCATCCTCTCGTTGAAAGATTCTCGTTTTGCTTCAAAATGTTTGGTAAACGGATTAGCTTGAATCCATTCTTCCGGTGGTACGACTTTCAAATAAGGGAAGATGTCGGTTATCTGCTTATCATTCAATTCAGGCTTCATGATGGGTTTCCGCCTTTCGGTAATCATGGACGGACATGCGAAACTGCTATTCTATATAGTTAACATTTCGGCCTGACAAAGTTCAAGCGAATTTATCCGGATTTCATGCGGAAGGACTCCTTTGGGACGGTTTGCTATAATGATATAAGCAAGCGGTATAGGTCAGGGAAAAGGGTGAGGAAGATGAATGAAACAGAATACATAAGGGATACACCCATGAATATCAGGAAGAGGCAAGGAGCGGTACTCATGCTGCAGGGCACCGCTTCGGATGTAGGTAAAAGCATCGTCACAACAGCGCTATGCCGCATATTTCTACAGGATGGTTATCGCACGGCTCCATACAAATCGCAAAATATGGCTCTTAATTCCTATGTGACCCTGGATGGCAAAGAGATCGGCCGAGCACAGGGCGTACAGGCTGAAGCCTGCGGCATTGCCGCAACTACGGACATGAATCCGATCCTGATCAAGCCGATAAAGGACATGCATTCGCAAATCGTGATCCACGGCGTACCTCAAATGCAGATGAGTGCAATGGATTACCGGACTCTGTTCCTGCCGAAGGCTAAAGAGATTGTGCTGGATGCACTGGATCGACTGCGGGAGAGCTACGACATCGTTGTTATGGAGGGGGCGGGAAGTCCGGCGGAGATCAATCTTAAGGACCGGGACATTGTTAACATGAATTTGGCAGGATGGGCGGATTCACCGGTTATTCTGGTTGCCGATATCGATCGCGGAGGTGTGTTCGCTTCCATAGTAGGTACGCTTGAACTGCTTGAGGCCCATGAGGTGGCCAGGGTCAAAGGATTTATCATTAACAAATTCCGCGGGGATCTGGCGCTGCTTCAGCCGGGACTGGACTGGCTTGAAGAGCGGACAGGTATTCCCGTGCTGGGCGTACTCCCTTATATACAGGACATGCGGATCGAGGCCGAGGATTCGGTTGTGCTGGATGAGCTTCAGAATCAAAGACTGGAACAACGAGACCTCGATATTGTCGTGATCCGGTATCCGCGTATTTCGAACTTTACGGATGTTGATGCGCTGCGCATGGAACCGGATGTTGTCGTTCGCTTCGTCCAATCGGCGGATGAACTTGGAATGCCGGACGTCATTATTTTGCCTGGTACCAAGGATACGATCAGTGACCTCGGGTTCCTCCAGGATCGGGGACTGGCCGATGCGATTTTGAGCCAGACGCGGCAGCGGGATGTACAGCTGGTTGGCATCTGCGGAGGATATCAAATGCTGGGCGAGCAGCTGTCGGATCCGCATGCGGTCGAAGGGAGCGTTCGGGAAGCGAAGGGGCTCGGCCTGCTGCCGATTCAGACTTCCTTTTCAAAGCATAAAAGGACCGTTCGGGTGAAAGGGAAGTTGTTACAGGAACATTCGCTGAGGTTCGTTGTCTCGGATACAGAGGCGGATTCGTCGATTACGGCCTATGAAATCCATATGGGCGTGAGCGAATGGAGCGCCTTGTCTGGCGGCTCAGAATACCGCCCGCTTTTTTCGATTGAAGCGGATGGCACAGATGCTTTAAAGACGAAAGAAGATATTCAACCGCATATTGAAGGGACAGCTACTTCGGATGGACGCATATGGGGATGTTATCTGCATGGCTTGTTTGACAACGATGTCTTTCGCAGATCCTGGTTGAATGGCATTCGGATGAAGAAAGGGCTAACTCCAATTATGGAAACATTCAAAGCAGAAGAGCGCAAATTCGCGGAATTTGACCGTGTAGCGGAAGTCGTTCGTAATCATGTGGATATGAAAAAAATATATGAAATCATCGGTTATACGCATTGAATGATAAGGAATGCATCCGAACATTCAGGTAATAATGATGAAGAGGAAGATAACACCATGCAGGCAGCATGGTGTTATTTGTATGGAGCGAACAGAAAAAAGTTGATTAATTATAGGATAGGGGGGTATACTAAATATATAGACGCATGATCATTCGTCTTGCAGTATATTCGATGATTGGAGTGATAGCCCATGTTGAATAGGAAGGGCACCATACTAACCTTAACGGGCATACTTGCTTTTGGATTGTTGACAGCATGCGATAACGCGAAGCTGGCCCCCGATGCGGGCGGTCATGGCGGGAACCATAAAAAGGAAAATGAAAGTCAGGAAACGAACGGGCATGGCGAACACGCTGGCGGGCATGAAACGGCCTCAGATCATTACAACGCCGCGTTTACATGGAATGAACCGGTAAGAGCAGGCGCCGAATCCGAGCTGACGATTCGAATTACGGATCAAGACGGTGGACCTGTCCAGGATTTTGATGTCAATCATGAGAAGCTCCTGCATCTGATCATCGTGAATCGCGATTTGTCTTTCTTCGAGCATATTCATCCGGATTACAAGGAGAATGGCGTATTTACCGTGAACACGACATTCCCGGCTGGCGGCGACTATAAATTGTTCGCTGATTTTGTGCCTAAGGGTGCTGGAGGGGCCACGCTAAGCGAATGGGTTCAGATTGAGGGAGAAGCAGGGGAATCTTCGGCGATTCAACCGGATTCCAGCCTAATCAAACAAGTAAACGGCAAGGAAATTGAACTGAGCCTAAGCAATACGTTATCGAATGAAGAGGTTGTGCTCGCCTATCATATTCAGGATGCCAAGACAAAGCAAGGAATCAACAACCTGGAGCCATACCTGGGCGCAGTGGGGCACGTGGTCATTCTGTCCGAAGACGCTGAGCAGTACATTCATGTACATCCCCTGGACGAACGGAGCACAGGACCCCATGCGGAATTCGCCACTACCTTCCCACACAGCGGTATCTACAAAATCTGGGGACAATTTCAGCATCAGGGTGAAGTGATGACCGTGCCTTTTGTTGTTGAGATTAAATAATTTTCGCTTGAGGAGTGATCGATATGACAGAATCATTAAAAATCTATACCATACCCACTTGCAGCGACTGTCATCATGCCAAGCGTTACTTCAAGGAGCAGGAGGTACCGTATACGGAGTATGATTGCACACAGAACCCGGAATATCCGGAAGAAGTACGACGTCTGACAGGAAAGCAGATTGTACCTACGATCGTTATTGGTGACAAGGTATTTATCGGATTTGCCGATAACTTTCAGGAGATCAGGGAATTGATTAAATAATAAGGGCGCATGGAAATGGAAAAGAAGCATGGATCGTTCCCGCGGGAGGATCCATGCTTCTTTTGCTGGTGAGGAGCCAAAAAGTATCGCCTTAGACTAGTCGGTAAGCGTAATGCTTCGTTGCATGCTAGCCCCATGCCGCTAATCGCTCATTTATGCCTATCAAGACGATGGGCGCTTGCGGATCAGTTCAATCACGCTGGCGAAGTCGTCCCCTCCATGTCCATCCTCCACCCGGCGTTTCATCAGCTCGAAGATCGGTGTGAATGTCTCGGGGCTGACGCCTTGTACCCTGCTAACCTCCCCGATGGTGTCGTGGGCGGCCTGCATCGCCAGGCTCGCATCCTTGGCGGAGTAATCACCGGAATCGATCTGCTTCGCCATCTCCGGCATGGTGGACATCATGGCTTGCAGAAAAGGCATCAGCAGCGTCGTCGTGAAGTCCAATGCCTTCACGCCTTCGGTGCCCACAAGCGCCACCGCATGGATAAAGCCCCCGAACATACCGTACATTCCGCTTAGCAGTGCCAGGTCATTCAGTGGGGCAAGCGCAGGATCGGAACCTAAATAGTGACTTGTACCTAAGCTGTCCAATACCTGTTTATAATTATCGTAAGCTGTCTTCGAACCGCTGTAGAGGATAACGGCATGGGGCGTGGCGATCAAGGAAGGGACGGCCATGATGCCGCCATCCAGATACTCGGCGCCATGGTTTCTCATCCATGTCCCCATCGTGCGGGCCTCTTCGGGAGTACCGGTTGTCAGATTTACGACAACCTTGCCGGAAAGCTTCTCCTTCATGGGTTCCAGAATATGGCGGGCGGCATCATAATCAAGTACGCATATAATCAAGAGGGGGCTGGCGGCGATGGCATCTGCGATTTCCGTAGCGCCGGAGGCACCTAAGCCTACAAGCTCAGCGGCTTTTTCAGGTGTGCGGTTCCAGACTGTGGTGGCATATCCGCTGTGCAAGAAGGTGCCTGCCAGCTTGGAGCCCATGGAGCCTAATCCGATCACGGTTACTGAAGGAAGGGTGGAGCTGTTTGCCTTCGCATCGTGAAGATGGTTAACGTTTGATGATCTATCAAGATTTGCATTCATCGGTAAAACCCCTTTCTGGACTGGAATGATACCGATTCTAAAGTATGACACTAGTGACAATGTCAAGACAGATCATCATCATGAAATTTGATGCTACACCTAATAAAACGTAAAAAATCAGGTACTGTGCGGCCAGAATGTTCGTTTTCATCAATTTTTTAATGGTAATTCGCAGGTGTAAATAATCAGAAGCAGTGTTATTATATGGGTTGCGTCTTTTGGAAAAGATCGCTGGGCAAGCGTCGATATCCCATCGTAGATTTTTTGAAACGATTCGGAATATAACACGTATCAATACTCACTGCTTAGATGGAAGGGGTAGACACACAGTGGATAATGGGATGAACGTCATTTTGTTTGAAAAGAGGCCGGACGGTGAGCTGGTTCAGATTGAAGAGCGGTCATGGACGATGAACATGGTAGCTGCACTGGAGCATGTGAATTATATCGTTGTTGGCGGCCGGGAATATGAAACGATTGAAGGCAGATTAAGTGTAGACACGGGTAAACTTGAGCTTCTGCTCGTTCCGATGCGGAACGATTAATCCTGTCCGAAAGGAGAAACCATCTTGAGTAATGAAAAAGACAAAAAAGATCAGCCTGCATCCAAATGGCTGACGCCGGAAGGCAAACCGATTCGGGTCTTGTCGAGCTCGCTGGGCATCGCCTTGCTGGCGAACGCAGTTCTGGTATCGGGCGCAGCAGCGAAAGACCTCGCTTCGGAAGCGGTTACCTCATCCGAAGAGCCGCAGCTGGTGTCCTGGTCAACAGAAGAAGTAAAGAAGTATTTTGACAAGAATGTTGATTGGAACATTCCGTTTCCTAGCGAGAAGGAATTCCAGGAAGAACCGGTAGAAGGAGCCGCTGCAGGATCAGGTTCGGGCGGCGGAACAACGATCGTCAACAACTATGGCGGGTACAATTCCGGCTTCGGCTGGGATGATTTGCTGCTTTATCACATGCTGTTCAACAATGGTTCGTATTATTCATCCAGCGGATGGTACAACAATCATCGCGGTTATTATGCGAATAACGGCAAGCCATATAAACCCCGCACCTATTCAAGCGGTACGTTCCAGAACAAACCGGTGGTGAACTCCAACGTCCGTCCTAAGACCTCAACGTCATCTTCGGGGACGATTACGCGTCGTTCCACGTCGTCGAAGTCCGGGGGCATTGGCGGCAAATCCAGCGGGTTCAGCTCGTCGGGTTCGAAATCCAGCTCCAGATCCGGCGGTTTTGGAGGATGAGTCACGACAGCGTATTCACCGTATCGGGACTGCCTGACCCCAATCGGGAGGGACGCGTAGCGGAGCTCGTGGAGCTCGGCTTTACCTGGGCGGATTTGGAAGGGGAGGCCTACTGGATAGACCAGCTTGTCACCATACGCCAAGAGACCTATCGTGAGCTGGAAGAAGCGGCTGCGGTATTATGGGCTATGCTGGACAAAACCGTCCGTTATATCCATCGCAATCATCATATATACAGTTTAATCGGCATTCCGCCCGTCCTGTGGCAGATGCTGGACGAATGTCCCCTGCCGGAAGAGGGATTGATCAGCCGGTATGCCAGGTTTGATTTTGCTATTGCCCATGACGGCAGCATCAAGCTGCTGGAGCTGAATGCGGACACGCCGACAGGCTATGTTGAGGCTTCCATTGCAACGCCGTGGATGTGCGCTCAGGCCGGTATCTTCTCTCCCAACGAACGGATGCAAGAGCTGGTCGCACAAGCGTGGGGAGTTGAGCGTCCGGATACGGCCGCCTGCATTGCTTACGGCGAGCATAAAGAGGACTCCGGGACGATCGAAGCATTGGTCCGGCACAGCGGGCTGGATATCCGGTTGGTGGATTGTCTTGATCTGTGGGTGGACGAAGGCATGCTGAAGGACGGGGATGGCCGGGAGATTCACCGGATGTTTGCCCTATATCCGAAGGAATGGATGTCCGTCGATGATGGCGGAGATGCGCTTGCCTATGCCATCGAGACAGGACGACGGCAGCTGTTCAACCCACCGCACAGCATTCTGCTGCAATCCAAAGGACTGCTTGCCGCCATGTGGGGGATGTACGAGCTGGGCCTTTTGTTCGATGAGAAAGAACGTGAAGCCATCGTCAATTATATGCTGCCGACATACAACAAACCGGTATTCTCCGGCAATTTTGTATCAAAGTCGATGTTCGGCCGCGAGGGTGGTTCAGTTAAGCTGTACGACCAGGCCGGACAACTCGAGGTAGAGGATCAGGACGGCTATGATACAAGTGTCATGTTTCCGACGGTCTATCAGCGGAGGGCAGACCTGGCCCGCGTCGAGACGGCGGAAGGCGAATTTCATTTACTGACAGGATTGTTCGTCCTTAACGGAATCCCTTGCGGTTTGCTGGGACGGGCGGGCGGTTTGATTACGGGTAATTCCAGCCATTTTATCGCAATGGGAGTGAAATAAATGCAGTTGAAACAAAAAAGAAGGCAGCATAGCGGTGCTCCTAAGGGAAAGAGGAAACCTCAGGTTGTCCTGGCGGTAATGATCCTATCCCTCATGGTCCTGGCGCTGAGTGCATGCTCCGGCAATGGGTCGACGGTATTCCACACCGGATCGGAGGAAGTATCCTCAACCTCTGCTCGCGTGCCTTGGGACTACCGGATCATTGAAGGGACCGTTGGCGATTTGATTGGCGGCGATATGACCGTCCTGCCGGACAACGAGCTGCTGCCAAACGATAACAATTATGCTACCGGGGATAAAATTTGGACGCTTCAATTCATGGATGCGGAGCTTACCACGGATGCGAATCAGCGCAATGATATCCGATTATCGTCTTGGCAGACGATTAAGTCGTTTAAGGACAAAAAAACGGCGGAATCGGATTTAACCAACCTGAAAGTCACGGTCAAAACCGATGTAAAGCTGGTTGGGGTTTATAAAACAACGTATAAAAAGGACACCAGGCATTTTGCTGTCATCGAGCTGCCGACGGGCAATCGGATCAAGCAGCCGATCGATGAGAAGCGTTATGCCGCAATGGAGAAGAAGGACAGGGTTGATGTTGTATTGGAGGAAGTGCATGATTTCGCCGATTACGACTTGGCCTATGCAAAATTTCGGGGGTGGGCGGATTGACGGTCGTCATTAATATTGTTGTAAGTGTAATCTGCATTATCGTGCTTCAATTGCTGGGTATGTTGATTTTCAGCTGGATGACCCGGTTTAACGACATGGAGGAGCTGAAGAAGGGCAATGTTGCGGTTGGCCTTGCTTTTGGCGGCAAGTTTATGGCAACGGCCATTATTCTGGGCATATCCGCATATACGAATTCATCGATCTGGCACATGATGCTGTGGTTTGCCGTCGGGTATGTATGCTTGATTGTCGCCTATTGGGTATTCGAGCTGGCTACACCGGGCATTCGAATTAGCGAGCATCTGCAAAAGGGGAACGTTGCGATCGGCATTCTGCTTGCGATGGTGTTTATCGGTACGGCCTTTGCTATCAGCAGCCTGATTATTTAGGTCAAATAGCACCATTTTCGGGAGAGGAGCAGGAGCGTGCACTTTTTTCTAAGATTATCTTTGAAAATGATGCGTCTGCGTAAAACAACGATCAGCGTGATTGTAGTACTGTTTGTGGTGCTGTGCTCGACCCGGGCATTTCTGCTGGAGCCGGAAACGTTTCACCATTGGTTTAACGCCTTTTATTGGGTACTTACCACGATGGCAACAGTAGGGTACGGCGATTATTATGCAGTTACCGTGCCAGGCAAGATATTAACGATATTTATCTATATCTTTGGTATCGGGCTGCTCAGTTTGGTGATCGGCAAGGTGATTGAATCGTTTGGAAGCATGCAGCGGCAGAGAGGAGCAGGCAGGTTGAATTTTAAGGGTAGTGGTCATGTCATCATTATCAATTGGAGCAAAAAGGCACAATCCGCTATTGAAGAGATCCTGTTGTTTGCACCGGAATCAGATATTGTTCTCATTGATGAGCTCAACCGTCATCCGGTGGAGCATCTCGAACAGGTGCATTTTGTAAGCGGCGATCCAGCAGCGGATGACGTGCTGATGAGAGCCAATATCATGGAGGCCAAATCGGCCATTGTTTTTGCAGACGCCCGAATTGATGAATCGGCTCTCGTGGACGGCAAGTCGCTGTTGATCGTATCCAGCATTGAACGAATTGCGCCAAATGTACATACCACGGTTGAGATTGTGCAGGAGAAGCATGTTCAGAATTTCCGCTACAATCATGTGAATGAGTTTGTGCTCTCACATGATGCCGTGTCCCGATTGGCCGTACGCGCAGCGCTGCAGGAAGGAAACTCGGATGTGCTGATGCAGCTGCTTAGCCGCCAGCATGGCGATGATATTTACGAAGTGGCATTGGACCCTGCATGGAACACCTACGGCGATGCCTTTTTGGATCTGCTGCGGCAAGGAGCGACGCTTATCTCCGACCGCAACGACCTCAGCATTAATCGCAAGCTCGATGTGTCGATTCCGCGGGATGCCAGATTGTATGTGGTCTCGGACGAGGCGACCTATAAGCGGATTGCCGGCAAGCTTACCTGAAGTTGGGCCTTCAATCCGATGCCCGTGGAATGACACGGGACCTTCGGATTTAGTGATACCGGAATCCAGAAGTTTGAACATTCGGCACAGATAGAAATATCCAGCCCAACAACGCCCCCTGTTTATAACAGCGGGCGTTTTCGTGCGTTAAGATTCAGACCAACTCTCTCAGAACGCTCTCGCTGCTCTTCTCCAGCGTCATGGGAAACAGCTTCACTTTGCCGGGGGATAAGGCTCGAACCTCTTCATATGCGGCGTCAGATGCATAGATCAGATCGGATTCCTCGATCCGCTGCAGTAGGTCCTCCCGATTATCCAGCCCAGCCAAGCTGGCATGGACCCCCTCAATACCAGCTTCTTTCATACGGCTGGCCATCCACTGTGCACCTGCCTTACCCAAGCAAACAAAGCTGATACCACTTCCAGGTGTAAGCCGGGCAATATCGAGCAGGACCGATGTTTCCACGCTGGCGCCAATGACCGTTACTTTTTTGTCATATTTGCTGCACAAAGCCTTCACTTCGGTATCGTGGTTTAAAGTCGTGACGATGAGGTTTGAGTACTCCAGTGCGTCGAATATGGCTTGTGTCCCCGTCAACAGGTCCTCGAGAAATACCGTTTTCACTTCGGCACCCGTTATTTGCTCAATCGCTTTCTGATAAAAGGGAAAATCATGTTCCTTGCATTCGATGAACAAAATACGCTGTTTCGTGTTCAGGACAGGCTCCTGCAGCAGGGTAAAGGCGAGGGATGCGGCAAAGAACTCGCTCGCCGGGATGTTAACGGAGCTTAGCTCCTCCGTCGTTCGCTCTACCAGCGCGTGCATGATCTTTCTGCGAGTTCTAAGCTCCTCTACCTGTGCGTTGTTCAATACCTGCGTTCCTTTGCCTTTATGCATCGAGACGATCCCCTCATCCTTCAACTGGTTGTAGACCAGATTTACGGTGTTGCGATTCAGTCCCAGCAGATCCGCCAGCGCACCGGCCGGAGGGAGCATATCGAATGGTTCGATCTGTCCAATACCAATCAGCCACTTTAACTGCTCTTTAACCTGAGTACTGACATTAAGGGTGGCGTGCGGGTCGACACGAAGCATCAGTTTATGCGGCATAACGAAACATCCTTTCCTAGTCAACTAGTAATTTAACTGTACACAAACATCTGCAAATTATCAAGAAAGGTATTGACATGTAAGGTTGTGATTCATTATTTTATATATAACCAAATAACTAGTTAATTATGAATATAGGGGGATAATCAATGAAGGACCAGGCAGCAGCATATGTACAGAAAATGAAGGGAGGGGCTAGAAGTCCGTTGACCGTTCGTCCCATGAATATCGCCATTGGCTTTATCGGCGGCGCTGTTTCCATCGGATTGTTGGCTCTTCTGACGACACTTGCAGGGAGTGTTTGGATCATGGCACCCTTTGGGGCGAGCTGCGTGCTTGCGTTTGCGGTGTGGGATGCGCCGCTATCACAGCCCAGGAACCTCGTGGGAGGTCATCTGATTTCCACATTCACGGGACTCGTAACGCTTGAGGTTCTGGGTGACGGAATCTGGGCTATGGCCATCGGCGTGGGAGCGGCAATCAGCTTGATGGGGATAACCAAAACGACCCATCCACCGGCTGGTGCAGACCCTTTGGTTGTGATTATGGCTGGCAGCGGATGGTCATTCTTGTTTACCCCTGTGCTTGCCGGGTCCGTCATGATCGTGGTTGTGGCTCTGCTAGTCAATAATGCGGTGAAGGAGCGAAGATATCCGACTTTTTGGTGGTGAAGGCAGTTTTTTCTTTGATGAATAAACGGTAATCATGGTAACTTCTTCAATCTTATATCGCCAATAACAGACTCGGATCTACAATGGACCGGGTCTGATTTATGTTATTCTGCCGCAGATTTTAAATTTCCCAAACTAATTTATATACCACGATGCGGGGAGATCCAAACCGAAATCATAAAAAATAGGCGATACTTACCACTTGATCCCGAGTGTCAATTCTATAGAATATTACACAATCCCGGTACAGGACTCTATTCTCATTTTGTATAAAAGGTAAATATTGCCAAACCTTTACAGAATGCGGTTCTCAGCCGTTTTTTTATACGACTTTGGTATCAAATTTGTAATAACTATGGATAATGATGTAAAAATGACCGGAACTTTAGCAATTTTTTTGCGTTTAACCTTATGATTCACGAAAATTTTCTGAAAATCTTCGTCATATCGCTGCTTTCCTCAAATGGAATGAAGTCGTGCAGTTCCAGCTTTATTCGGACAGCGATGCTGTTCACTGCACACAACTAACATCAGGCTGTTAAGTTGTCAAATGACAGGGGTGAAGAGGCAGCGGTAAGTTTTATCGGGGGAAAAATGTGGAAGAGGTTTGTTTTACTTCTTTTTGACTACTATCGATATCGGAAAAGTTGGTAAAGAAGGAATATGGTATCGGGAACGCATCGGCTATAGAATGACGAGTATGGCTCAGTCGTCATGTGTCGGTGCAGCAACAAACATGTCATAGAAAGGGCAGGTGAGCAACGAAGACGATGAGCAGGCGAAAATGGTGGGTGATCGCAGCACTTTTCACTATAGTGCTTCTCTGCGGTGCCGCTGTAATTCTAGGATATCTACGGCCGTCATTAAAGACGTATGCGGATGCGGACGGCGTGAAAATGAAATTCAAAACAGAGGGAACCTCCTTTCTCGTATATGAGGATGAGGAAGTTTGGAAAGAGGTTTTTGCCAAAGGCGTGAATCTGGGGGCAACCGTACCCGGACATTATCCCGGTGAGCTTCCGGCAACGGAGGAGGATTACCTTCGCTGGTTTAAACAGATTGATGATATGGGAGCGAACGTAATCAGGGTCTACACCGTGCATAATCCGGTCTTCTATTCTGCACTTGTGAAATATAACCGGGATAAAGGCGATGACCCCTTGTACTTCATGCAGGGCATTTGGTCACCGGAGGAGCAGCTGATCGAGCGCAAGGATGCGTATGACGAAGAAATCGTCCAGACGTTCAAAGCGGAGATATCGAAGGCTGTTGCTGCTGTCTACGGCGATATCAATGTTGAGGCTAAGCATGGACAGTCGAGTGGCAAGTATAAGGTCAATGCAGGCAAGTACCTTATGGCCTGGCACGTGGGAACTGAATGGGACCCAACCATGGTCGATAACACCAACACGGTACATAAGGATGTCCCTCGGTATGAGGGGTCCTATTTCTCGGGGACGAAGGACGCAAGTCCTTTTGAGAATTGGCTGGCATCTTTATTGGACCATACGGCTGCCGAGGAGCAGAAGTACGGATGGCAGCATCCGATGACATTTACCAATTGGGTCACAACGGACGTGCTTGAGCATCCGGGGGAACCGCTGTTTGAAGAGGACTTGGTATCTGTCGATGCAAGGCATGTAGAACCGGTGAACTGGGATGCAGGTTATTTTGCCGCATACCATGTATACCCGTACTACCCGGATTTTTTCCGGACGGACAAAACGCTGCAGACCATTCCTGATGGTAATGGGGGTTACAACACGTACAAAGCCTACCTGCGAAAATTGAAGGCAGCTTTCGAAGATATGCCGATTATGGTCACCGAGTACGGCGTACCTTCATCCATCGGTATTTCGCACCATGGTCCCGGCGGTAAGGATCAAGGGGGGCATGATGAAGCTGAGCAAGGCTTAGTCAACGTCTCGCTGACCCAGGATATTTACGACGAAGGTTATTCCGGGGCGATCCTGTTCATGTGGCAGGACGAATGGTTCAAGAAAACATGGAATACAATGCCTTTTGAAATACCGGCAGACCGCCGGGCATTCTGGTTGAATGTACTGACGAATGAGAAGATGTTCGGCGTTCTTGCGATGCAGCCGGGCAAGGTAGAGCAGATCACGATCGACGGGGATCTCAGCGATTGGGATAAAGTTCCCGAAGGGGAAGTCAAGACCTGGTCCGGAACGGCACCGGGCGTCAAGAACATGAAGCTGACTCATGATGAAGCCTACCTGTATATCGGCATGGAACTGGAGGAAGCGTTTGATCCCGAACGTTCCAAGCTTTTCATCGGAGCAGATACGATTCCTGGCGGCGACATCCCTAAGAAAGAATTGGCGGGACGAACGCTTACAGGTGGAGCTTTGGAAACTTTGATTCAGTTAGGTCAAGAGGATGAGTCCCAGGTCACCATTGCGCCATCCTACGATTTCCACAGCCGGTTGTACGGCAAAGAGGGGTATTGGATGCTGCCAGGAGAGGAAGCGAAGGGGACCAAGGACGATCCTGTGGTGTCCGGAGGTTCGTTTCATGCCTGGAAGCTGGCCATCAGCCTGCTGATGAATCCGCCGGATACCCGCTTTTCCCATCCGTTTGTGGATGAAAGAGTAGGGATGCTGAAACGGGGGACCAGTGATCCGCAATCTCCGGATTTTAATTCTCTAACGGCCTGGCAGTATCAAGACAGGTTCGTGGAGATGAGAATTCCATGGATGCTGCTCGGGTTCGGGGATCCGAGTTCGCTGCAGGTGCTGGATTACAGTCCGCTTCAAGACAAGCGTACATTCAGCACGATAACAGCGGAAGGGATCCGGCTGGCTCCGTGGATCGCGCAGCGATCTGAGAATAACGGGCAGTCAGCGTCAGGATCGGCAGAGTCCATCAACCTGGAGGAGATTGAACCTTATACTTGGGAGCTATGGGAAGCAACCAAGTACAGTGAACGATTAAAACAAAGCTATTATGATATGCAGGACATATTCACCCGTCTGTCTGAAACGGAGCGGAAACCAGATGCTAAATAAAAGGAGGAGCCATCGGATATGTTTTCAAATTTAGAAATGGCATACGTCTTTGTCTATGTATGTCTCGGCCTTATTGCAGCCGGCATTATCCTGTTGTTCCAAATGAAGATCAAGCACAATGCTGTACAAAGAGAAACGGAACGTTTAACAGAAAAACATCATGACTATTTTGTGTATGTCCAGAGTCATCTGCATGACGATACGAAGCTGGAACTCCCGCCAGGCAAATTGACTTCGGCTGAGCGCCGGGTCATTCAAGCCAAGTTTATAGAGTGGATCGAGCAATTCAAAGGGGACGCCAGAGACAAGCTGCTGCGCTTATGCCGGGAAGCCGGATTTGTGGAAGAGGAGGTTCGGGCATTATCCAGCCTGCGGAAAGACCGTCGTATTGAGGCGGTCTACCGCCTTGGAGGGATGCGTGCGGAAGAGGCTGTGCCGCAGCTTCAGCAGCTGATGAACCGCACCAAATACGGCCCGATGACCATCATCATTGCGCGGGCGATTGCCAAAAGCGCAGTTCAGTCACAGCAGATTCGAGAGATGTTGTCCAAACTGCTGTCCTACGATAAAGCCATTCATCATATGGCTGCCGATATATTGCTTGAAACCCGGCTCGATTCGGCCAGCCTCATGCGCAAGCTCTTGGATGATCCCGATCCTGGACTGGTCAAGGTATCGCTTGTAGCCATGTGGGGGCAGGCCATTCCGGCTGTCGTGCCGGCACTCGATCGACTGGTCGGTTCCGAGGAGAAGGACGTGCGTGCGGAGGCGGTCAAGCTGTATCTTGGCTCTTATCCGGCACTGAAGGATGATACCATTGCGGAGCTTATGAATGATCATGAGTGGGAAGTACGTGCCGCAGCGGCCAAAGCGCTGGGACGACTGCACGCCGCAGGCAGCATTCCGATTCTGGCTTCCGCCTTGAAGGACGAGAATTGGCATGTGCGCAACAACAGCGCGGAGAGTCTTGCGATGTTGGGAGAACAAGGATTCGAGACCTTGTGCCAAGCTGCCCTGACAGGAGAAGGTCCAGCCAGGGAGACGGCCTTGTACCGGATCGAACGGATCATGTCCAACGAAGGCGAATACGAGCAAGTCGAACAAATGGTGGCATTTAACAAAAGAAAACTGGTGTACGATCGTTATTTCGGTGTTCAAACGAACAAACGGATCAGCACGGTTGCAGGAGTAGGAGGAGATTACACTGCTTAGAGATATCCTGCTCACTTACGGGATGGTGGCGATTTATTACGTCATGATCGTTAGCGCGCTTTATTTTGTAATTCTGATGTTTTCTTTCAGAAATATTAAAGATATTTTCAGACGCGCCACGTATTCCAAGTACAATACGCTCTCGGGTTCGGAACTGGTTCCATCGGTATCTTTGCTGGTTCCGGCCTATAACGAAGAGCTCACTATCGCGGAGAATGTCCGCTGTCTGATGACGCTGAACTATCCAACCTATGAGGTCATTGTCATCAATGACGGATCTTCCGACGAAACGCTGAAGGTGCTGATTGAGGAGTATGGTTTGACGCTGCTTCCTAATCCGGAGATCCGCGGCAACATCAGCACGAACAAGGTTCGCGGCATTTATTATAATCCGCAGTACCCTCAGCTATATCTCATTGACAAAGAGAATGGCGGTAAGGCGGATTCATTGAACGCGGGCATTAACCTGTCCCGTTATCCGCTGATTTCTTCCATCGATGCGGATTCGTTGCTGGAGAAGGATGCACTGATCCGAATGGCCCGCATGTACATGGAGAATCCGGAGGAAACGGTGGCTATCGGCGGAGATGTTCGGATCGCCAATGGCTGCGTGATTGAGAACGGAGAGGTTAAGGACGTATCCTTGCCGCGCCGGATATGGCCGATGTTCCAATCGATCGAATATTTGAAAGCTTTCCTGGGAGGACGAATCGGGTGGAGTCATTTCAACGGGCTCATCATCGTCTCGGGAGCCTTCGGCTTGTTCCGGAAAGATTATGTCATCGCGGTGGGCGGCTATCGGGGTGGCTACCCCGGCGAAGATATGAATATCATTATCAAGCTGCACCGCTATATGCTGGAAAATAAAATCAAGTACCGCGTTTCCTTTTGCCCGGAAGCGGTGTGCTGGACGCAGGCGCCGGACAGCTACAACATTCTGTCCAACCAGCGCAAGCGCTGGGGACGGGGAAACTTAAAGAACATGATTGAGAACCGCGATATGGTGTTCAATCCGAAATATAAAGTCATGGGCATGTTGACGATGCCCTACAACGTTATTTTTGAAGCGTTAAACCCTTACTTCAGAATTACGGGCCTTCTGGCTCTGCTTGGATATGTATTGCTGGATATGACAAATTGGCATGTACTGGTCGTGTTTGGACTCGTCAATTTTTTAAGTGGGTACCTGCTCAGCGTGGGAGCTCTCATCCTGGAGGAGATGGCCTTCCGCCGGTATACCAAATTGTCCGATCTGGTGAAGATGCTCCTCTTCTCGGCACTCAAATTTGTGGGATACCACCAGTTAGGTGTGCTGTGGAGAGTACAGGGGCATATTCAATATCTGCAAAACAACAATTCATGGGGGACCATGACCCGGCAGAGCTGGAAAGATAAGAACGAGGCTGCCTGACTTCAAGGCCCGGTTCATATGTAACAGCATCAAAATATAAAGAGAGGTGGGACCTACAGTTATGTCTCAATCCGCAACATTGCAACGCGTGCAGGCCGTAGATTTTTACGGCCGCCTGGAGGAGGAAGTGAGAAACCATAGCCATGGAACAGCATTGCTGTTTCTGTACTGTGCAGGCAATCTGTCCGAGACGGAGGCTGGGCTGGCAGAGGTTCAAAGCTTTGTGGATCAGCTGTCCGGCGTGAACGGTGAGGTACTGCAAGACACCCAAACCGGTGTAATGGCCGTTACCTTGCCTGGATATTCGCTTGATGCCGCCCATTATCAGGCATTGCTCCTGAAGCAGCATCTGCAAGGCCGTTTGGAGCAAGCAGATCCGCGTATTACGCTTGCCGCGCTTACGGAAGTGCCATCAGCGCTGACGTTGAAGCAGATGGCGGAAGCGACCAAGCTCAGCACCTCTTCGGATATTCATATATTTACGCAGGAGGAAGCAGACAGCGGTCAAAACCGCATTCTCATCGTGGATCAAGATGCCACGGTGAGGGAGTTTTTACAGATCCGCTTGGCCATGCAAGGTTATGAAACGCTTGAAGCCGTAGACGGTTTGGAGGCGCTGGATCTCATCCCGAAATGGGAGCCGGATCTTGTGCTGACCGAGCTCAACCTGCATGGCATCGACGGCCTGCCTTTCATCCATCATATCCAGCAGCTGGATATGAAGGAGCCGCCGAAAATTGTGGTACTAACGGAGAAACGAGTGGAGCAAACGATCAGCCAATGCTTCCAAAACGGGGTGGATGATTATGTAACCAAACCGTTCTCGCCAGTGGAGCTGGATGCCCGCATCCGCCGCTGCCTTCATTAAACACATCGTTACTAACGCTTCTAGTTTGATGAGAATTGATGATTGATGAATGATACGTGATTAGTTGAGCTGAGAGGTTCTTTAATCGCAAGGAGAGAGTTCAACAAAACGAGGTCTGTCTTTTGGCGAATAGGCAAAAGAAATAGACGAATAGACTAAACATCCGATGGAGGTTGAATACTTGTGAATGAGGAATATGAAACTTTATTGAGTGCCATTGAGAATAAGAAAGCGGTTCTGGGTGTAGTGGGACTGGGCTATGTAGGATTGCCGCTGGCTGTGGAAATGGTAAGACAGGGATTCACGGTCATCGGTATCGATCTGGATTCTGACAAAATTGACCGCATTTACCGCGGCGAGTCCTATATTAGTGACATCTCGTCCGAAGAGCTTGCGGCATGCATGGAGACCGGACGCTTTAAGCCGACAACGGATTACAGCATGATTGCTGTGATCGACGCCGTCAGCATCTGCGTGCCGACGCCGCTCAGCGAGAATCAGGACCCGGATACATCCTACATTACAATGGTAGTCGATCAGCTCAAACGCTTTATGAAGCCTAACCTGTTAATTACACTGGAGAGCACGACTTATCCGGGAACCACGGAGGAGCTGATTCAACAACCGATTGAGAAGCTCGGTTATAAGGTTGGCCAAAACTTCTATCTGTGCTTCTCGCCGGAACGGGTCGATCCATCCAACAGCCGGTTCAATACCCGAAATACCCCGAAGGTCATCGGAGGAACGACGGATGCCTGCCTAAAGCTGGGTGAAGCGTTATACAAGCAGTACGTGGAGACGGTGGTGCCCGTCAGCAACCCGAAAGTGGCGGAAATGTCCAAACTGCTGGAAAATACGTTCCGCAGCGTGAATATTGCCTTTGTTAACGAGATGGCCATGATGTGTGACCGCATGGGCATTGATGTATGGGAAGTGATCAATGCAGCGGCAACCAAGCCGTTCGGATTCATGCCATTCTATCCGGGACCGGGCATTGGCGGCCATTGCATCCCGCTGGATCCCATGTATCTGTCCTGGAAGGCCAAGGGCTTCCGCTTCTACAGCAAATTTATTGAGCTGGCACAGTCCACCAACGATAATATGCCTTACTATGTGATCAACAAGACGGCTACGATTCTGAACGAATATGCCAAATCGATCAAACGCTCCAATATCCTGCTGTTAGGCATGGCTTACAAACCGGACATCAGCGATTTGCGTGAATCCCCGGGCCTTGAAGTATATGAACAGTTCAAGGAAAATGGCGCCTATGTGGATTATTACGATCCGTATGCCCACAGCTTTGTGGATAAGCAAGGCGGGACGGTTCGCAGCGTGGAGTATGATCTGGCGAAGTTCAGCCGCTATGACTGCATCGTCCTCATTACAAACCACAGCAATCTGGATTATCATTCGATCGCTTCGACCGGCGTGCCAATCTTAGATACACGAAATGCATTTAAAGCGTTCGCCGAGCCTCATATCTACAAGATCGGCCATTCCGTTCAGCATGTAGCTGAGCCGGGTGAGGCTGTCTTGATCTGATGAAATGGACGAGAAGAATGAGGCCTATACATGCAAAAGCGAAGTGGATCATTCTGGTTGCCGGCATCTGTCTTTTGCTGCTGATCCTTTTTCTTCTCCCGTCGGGCAAGGTGAATCAAAACAAGGCTACATGGCTGTGGGATGCAAGTCTGATCCGGAGTGAAACGGAGGAGATTGTAGCCTTTAGCGGCAGGGAAGGCATCACAACGATCTTTTTGCAGATTCAACAAGAGGTGACGGACGAAGAATACCGCCATTTTGTAGCTGCAGCACATCAGCAGGGGATCAGCGTCCATGCCTTGAACGGTCAGCCGGATTGGGCTTATGAGGAAGGCCGGCGAAAAGGGATGGAGCTGCTGGCCTGGCTGGAAGCGTACAATCGTACGGCTGCGCCGGAGGAGAAATTCGAGGGCGTGCAGCTCGATGTTGAGCCCTATGTGCTCCGAAGATGGGGCCGTGAACAGGCACAGGTGGTGGAAGAATGGAGCGCGAACATGGAGGTTTGGGTGCAGGAGGCAAAGCGTCAGGGGCTAACGTTCAGTGCCGCCGTTCCTTTCTGGCTTGACTCGATACCTGGACCCCGCAGCGCGGATGCCGATTCGTTCAGCCGCTGGATGATCGAGAATACGGACGCGATTGCCGTTATGGCGTACCGGGACAGCGGGGAGCAGATGTATGAATTGTCCAAGGAAGAACTGGAGCAGGCGGACGAACTCGGCAAGTCTGTCTGGATCGGCATGGAGCTTGGGGATACGGAGGAAGGCGAGCATCTCACCTTCTTTGCCAAGAGCGAACAGGAGATGGAGGATGAAGCCCTGCGTGCCGCCAAACTTGGCAGCGACCATAACTCCTTTGCGGGACTGGCCGTCCATCACTACCAGGCTTGGGTTCACAAACGAACCGCGATGGCTGGGGAAGAGCCTTGATTTGTATGAGGTTCAATAGCGATTTTCAGGTTAAATGGTAACAACATGAACAACATGAATCATTCACTATTCAACATACCTTCGAAGGTCTTAAGAGACTTTCGGAGGTATTTTTTTTGTCTGACAGGGGGCCAAGTCCCGGTTAAATCGGAAATGTTTAGAAATTGTATAGAACTGAATTCTATAATGTGAATCATCGAGCGGCAGGGAGTAAACGCATGTTTAGAAAAATCATGGGCAACGGATTACATAAGCTGGACGACCGGGGTTCCTTATTGTAATTCAAAGTTATGAAAATGATGAAAATCCATGAATTTTTCCAAAATGTTATAGCAATTGTTGAAATTTAAAAGGAGTATCCAGATGAAAAGAGATTTTAGTAAAACCCGAATGTTATACATGCTAACAAGAATGACCGGACTGTTGTTAACCCTGGCGTTACTGGGGGGTTGTGGTCTTTTTGGTGGTAAGCAAGCTCCCAGCGATGAAGCGGGCGGTTCGACAGCGACAGTTCAAAAAGTGGAACGGTATACAGGGGAAAAGAGCAGGGAAATCCCGTTTGTTTACACAGCCAGGAAAGAATTGGCGCTCACCTTTAACGGCATGGGCGATAAAGCGACCATGATGGCCCTGATCGATGAGCTGGATGCCTATGGAATCAAGGCGACCTTCTTTCTTCCGGGGATCCGTGTGGCGGAGGAACCAGACATTGCGGATGCCATTTTGTCCAAAGGTCATGAAATTGAGAACAATACGCTCAATCAGCTCGATATGAATCAGCTTGATTACGATCAGATTTATAAGGAAATCAAACTCGCGAATGATGTCATTGAGCGGGAAACGGGCGTCCTGCCCCGCTATGTGCGGACACGCTCGGGCGATTATCCGGATGAAGTGCCGCTGGCAGCTGCACATCTTGGAATGAAGGCCGTTGTAAGTTACAACATTAATCCCAAGGATCGCAATATGCAGAGTGCAGAAGAGATTGGAGAGTATGTGACCAGGTACATCTCCAGAGGCGGCATTATTTCCATGAATACCGATGTCAATCCGGAAGTGATTTCTTCTATTAAATACATAGCCCAGGCCGTGGACAATATCGGATATCAATTGGTTACGCTGGATGAGCTGGTGCGCAATGGCGGCGTGCGAAAACCGCTCGAGTTAATTCCGGGATACGACGCTGCTAGAATGAACCCGGATTATGAACAGGCGAAATATGAACTGGTTTATAAAGTCAATACGAACAGAAAAGAGGTTGCCCTGACCTTTGATGATTTCGGAAGCGACAAAACGGTAACCCGCATCCTTGATATTTTGGAGGAGCATGATGTGAAGGCCACCTTCTTCCTGCGGGCCAAAGGAGTGGAAAGCAACCCGAATTTGGCGCGGGCGATGGTCGAAGGCGGACACGATGTGGCCAATCATTCCTACAGCCATCCCGTCGTTACATCGCTAACGCCGGAAGAGCTGCAGCAGGATGTCGTCAAGGCCCACCAGGTTATTACGGAGGCCATACAGCAGCAGCCTGTCATGCTGTTTCGCCCGCCGACCGGCGTGGTAGATGACGAACGCGCCAAAGCGCTGGCGGCTGCCGGTTACCCCGCCATTGCAATGTATGATGTGACTACGCTGGATTGGGATATTTCCAACAGTGCCGACGATATTGTGAACGGAGTTATGACCAAGACACAAAAGGGAAGCGTCATTTTGCTTCATATGCTGGATGACATTCATACTATTGAGGCCCTGCCCCGAGTACTCGAAGGGCTGAAGAATAAAGGATATACGTTTGTAAAAATGGCGGACATGATGCAGCTGCAGGATAAAACCGCAATGGAGATGGAATAAGATGGAATTATATGTGAATATGTTGGACCGCGTTGACAAATTAGCGGTCGTCGGTCTTGGATATGTGGGGCTGCCGCTGGCGGTCGCATTCTCAAGAAAGCTGGATGTCATCGGCTTCGATCTGAGCGAGGCCAAGGTGCAGCAGTACCGCAGCGGATTCGATGCTACCGGTGAGATCGGAGATTCTTCGCTTGCGAACTGCACGGCGTCCTTCACCTCGGATCCGGACAAGCTGAAGGAAGCGCGCTGCTTTATTGTCGCCGTTCCGACACCCGTAAAAAGCGGAAATGTCCCGGACCTGAAATTCGTGCGCAATGCCAGCCGATTGGTCGGCCGCGCATTGATCCGGGGAGCGGTTGTTGTGTATGAGTCAACGGTTTATCCGGGCGTAACGGAGGAAGTTTGCATTCCGATTCTTGAAGAGGAGTCCGGCCTGCGCCTGGGCGAGGATTTCAAGGTGGGGTATTCCCCGGAACGAATCAATCCCGGAGACCAGGTACACCGACTCGAGACCATCGTGAAAATTGTGTCCGGTAATGACCCGGAGGCACTGGAGACGGTTGCCAGCCTATATGAGCTGATTATTGATGCAGGCGTTCACCGGGCGGAAAGCATCCGGGTGGCGGAAGCAGCCAAGGTCATCGAGAATGCCCAGCGCGATATCAATATCGCTTTCATGAACGAGCTCTCCATGCTGTTCAACGAGATGGATATCGATACGAATGCCGTGCTGCGGGCTGCAGAAACGAAGTGGAATTTCCTCCCGTTCCGGCCGGGGCTTGTTGGCGGACATTGCATCGGAATTGATCCATATTATTTGACGTACAAGGCCGAGGATACGGGATATCATTCCAAAATTATTTTGGCCGGGCGGCATATTAATGACGGAATGGGCAAATACATCGCCCAGCATGTCATTAAACTCGCGGTTCGCCAAGGTATCGATCTGATGAGGGCGAAGGTGGCGGTAATGGGTCTGGCCTTTAAGGAAGACTGCCGGGATATCCGCAACTCCAAAGTCATCGATATTATTACGGAGCTGCAGGACTACGGAATTCAACCGATGGTCGCGGACCCGCATGTGGACCCGCATCAGGCTTATGAAGAATATGGTATCGAGCTGTTGGACATGAGCGAATTGAAAGACATTCAGATTGCGGTTCTCGCCGTCGCTCACCGGGAGTTCAAGCAGCTTGGGATTGCCGAATTCAAGGACATGTTTAGCTCTGAAGGAGAGAAGCTTCTGATCGACGTGAAGGGAGCTTATCCAAAAACCGAATATGAAGCAAATGGCTTTCATTATTGGAGTTTGTAACGATGGGAGAAAGCAATGAGGATTATAAAAAGAAAGCAACCGAAGAGCACTAAAGAAGTTCTTGCGGTTCCGCGCACGGATAGACGTACTCTTTCCTATGTACCTGACCCGGAGCAGATTCGTTTGAACGCGGACCGGAGAGGCAACCGGGCTGAGCAGCCCGGGGATGATTTGTCCAGCTCTGAATATTTAAATAAGCTGCGTATGCTCAGCTTGCGTTATGAAGCGGAATTTGAAGTATGGATCGTCCCCAAGGGGAAAAAGAAAAAAGCCGGGATTAAGGGACAGGCAGCCGATATTTCGGCCACGGGCCTGCTGCTCAAGCTGCCGGACGCTTCTTCAGGTCTCGAAGTGGGCGACAAGGTAAAGGCCCGATTCCGGATCCCGCCAGGCGCGATGCCGGAAGGTTTCGAATCGGCTGTAAGGATGGATGCAAGCATCGTTCGCCGGGCCACGAATTTGGCAGAATCCGGTGAAGAACATATGCTTGCCTTGGAATTTGAGAAACCGCTGACTGAATATTTTCAGCGCAAACGGTGGGGCTATTCCGTATATTCTGCCAGCGCGTTGATGTTCGTGGCGGTGCTCTTCATCATGCTGATGCGGGCCGAGAGCATTATCTATTTTAAATACAACATGGTGCTGTATTTGTACAGCTTAATCGCAGCCCTGTTTTTGCTAACTCGCTACCTGTTTGGGGCATTGTACCGCGATGTGCCGATCAATCCGGATTATACACCGGGGGTTTCGATTATCATCCCCTGCTTCAATGAAGCGGATTGGATTAAACGTACGATTCTCAGCTGTATTAATCAGGATTATCCGGTCGATAAGCTGGAGGTCATCGTCGTGGATGACCGATCGACAGACCAATCGGTGCAGCAGATCAAGGATATGATTGAAGTGATTCACTCCGAGGCGGAGCGATACGCTACCCGCGAACGCTTGTCCTATACGGTGCTGCCGGAGAATGCGGGCAAGCGGGTTGCCCTGGTCAAGGGTGTGGAGATGGCGAAGCATGATTTGGTGGTGTTTGTGGACTCCGACAGCTTTCTGGACCCGACGGCGATTCGCCACCTCGTTCAGCCTTTTCAGGACCCTAAGATGGGCGGCGTGGCCGGCCGGACGGACGTCGAGAACAAATATACCAATAACATGACGAAGCTGCAGACGGTCCGTTATTATATTGCTTTTCGGATCATGAAAGCGGCGGAGTCCTGGTTTGACAGCGTGACCTGCTTGTCGGGCCCGTTATCCTGCTATCGGAAAGAGCTGATCCTGCAGCATGCGGACGCCTGGCTGAACCAGAAGTTTCTAGGCAGACCCGCCACCTTCGGGGATGACCGAAGCATGACGAACTTTATTTTGAAAACACATCGCACCGGTTACCAGGATTCCGCCATATGCTCGACGATTGTCCCTTCGCAGATGAAGGTGTTCCTGAAGCAGCAGATGCGCTGGAAGCGCTCCTGGCTGCGCGAGTCGCTCCGGGCCGGAAGCTTTATTTGGCGCAAAGAGCCGTTTATGGCATTGTTTTTCTACATAGGCCTAATCGTGCCGATTGCCGCGCCTGTCGTGGTTGCCTATAACTTGATGTACGTGCCGATCGTTCACGGCATTTTCCCGGGGACCTTCCTGATGGGCTTGCTGCTGATGGCGCTGCTCATGAGTCTTGCCCACCTGCTGTTTCGCAAGAGCAAGCTCTGGGTGTTCGGCTTCGTGTTCTGTCTGTTCTATGAGTTTGTCCTGTTATGGCAGATGCCGGTGGCCTGGTTTACCTTCTGGAAGTCGACATGGGGGACCCGGGAAACACCGCAGGATATTGAAGCTAGAGAGAAGAAGGAAGCCCGCAAGCGTAAAGGCAAAAAATTCGGATTACCGTTCTGATCGTGTCAAAGCGGTTGAAGTGAGGATGACAAATGGGTAAAAAACAAAATGCAGCCCTCAATGTTCAGCGAAAAAATCGCCGCAAAATCATCAAAGTTACGGCACAGGTCGTTGTATTGGCCGTAGTAGCTGTCCTGCTGGCGAATGCGATTTTCGATTTTCGCACCTATAAGGAGCCGGACAGAGCGGCCTGGCGTCAGGATCAGGGCTTTATTGCGCTATCCTATTTCGGGGTCGGCCGCACCGGGACATCCAAGCTCGTATCCAAGAGCCAGCTGGATGCACAATTGAAGGCCTTATATGAACAGGGCTACACCACGATTTCGCAGCAAGATATTATCGATTATTATCGTAATGGCAAGAAGCTGCCGGATAAAGCGCTGTATCTGTCCTTTGAAGATGGACGGAATGACTCCGCGCTGTTCGCGCAGCCGCTGCTGGAGAAATACAACTATAAGGCCACCTTCCTGTCCTATGCGGACAAAATGGGCAACAGTGAACGTAAATTTCTGCAGCCGAAGGATATGCTGAAGATGACCCGCACCGGTTATTGGGAGCTGGGGACCAACGGCAACCGGCTGACTTATATTAATATTTTTGATAGTGAAGGCCGTTATATCGGCGTTAAGGATGAGGGGGAACTGACCAGCAAATCCAACGTGGAGTATTACAACCACTATTTGATGGATTTCATTCGCGACGAGAACATGATACCGCTCGAGAACCGCGCGGAGATGGAAGAACGGATTCAAGCTGACTATGAGGCGATGAATAAAGTCTACACGGAATCGCTGGGTTACGTTCCAGGGACATATATGATCATGCATGCCAATGCGCTTGGCAGCGGCATGAATCAGCTTGTAGCCGATGCTAATACGGAGCAGATTGAGCAGTTGTTTGGGATGAATTTCAACCGGGAAGGTATGGCTTTCAACTCGCAGGATAGCGATCTTTATAATCTGACTCGGGTCCAACCTGCTCCTTACTGGTCCACCAACCACCTGTTGATGAAGCTGCACAAGGACCAAGGACAATCTATGCAGTTTGTGCGGGGGGACAAGCAGCAGGCTGACAAGTGGGAGCTGCTCGGCGGAGCGGTTGAATTTTCGGATAACCGTTTCGTGGTCACATCGCCTCCGTCTCAGGCAGGGACGGTTTATTTAAAAGTAGCGAAGAGACTGACGTAACCGTCTCGGCTAAAGCGCTCGGCAATGTGGTAGGACGGCAGTCCATCTATGTCCGTTACGATCGGACCAAGGGCACTTACGTAAGACTCCTTCTGGAGAACAATAGCGTGGTGGTAGAGCAGAAGCGAGCAGGTCAAGCGCCCGAGGAGCTGTTCACTTATTCCCTGCCGAAGGTCGAGTGGGGTGAAGAGGATCTGCAATTCGACAAAGCATCGGTATATACCAAGGAACAGACGCAGGCCGGAGATCGGGATGATGAGAATGAGTATCCGGTCAACATACTTGGCAACCGCTCGTTGGAGATTTCGGTGAAAGGCCATTCCGTGTCGGTGAGTGTCGATCAACAGTTAATTCTGGACCAGCAGCCTGTGGATGTTTCGATTGGCGCAGGGGGCGTGGCGTTTGAATCGCAATATCACGAGCAGAATGAGAAGGATGATATTTACGACGCTATTTTTGAAGATGTCACCATAACATCTGAGTCTGCGGGCGGCGATCGGAAGCTGCTGTTTACGAACAAGCCGTCCGGACTGACCGGAGTCCTGACAGGCGTGCAGAGAAGTTTGAACCGGGCGGTTGACTGGGCTGTGGAGACCTTTTAAAATTCGGATGGCGTAGGACGTGAACAAGAATGAAGAATCGCAGGAGGAAATGGGCAGGAGCAGTGGTGCTGATGGCTTTGTGCGCTGCTGTCTCCTTCTGGTGGCTGCGCACCGAAGAGCAGGAGAAAGCACTGCAGGCTCAGATACCGCAAACGGGAGTAAAGCTGTCTGCCTGGATTGCGGATTGGCAGTGGAGGACGGGCATAACCGATATGGAGCAGCTCGGCAGCGAGCTTGAAGAGATTCATTTTTTTGCAGCCTACTTCAATCATAAAGACGAACTCCATTTTACTTCGGATTTTCGGGAGGGGCTGCCTGAATTTCAGGAGATTTCCCGGAAAGGGGAGCAGCTTCGCCGGGTCTTGACCATCGTAAACGATCACTTCGATACCGATGGGACGGCGGATCAGAAGGATCCTGAGCTCATCTCCCGGATCGTGGCTACCCCGGAAAGCCGCAGCCAGCATATCGGGCACATACTGGCTGTAGTATCCCAGCATGGCTTTCGTGGCGTGGAGCTGGATTACGAAAAGGTACGCAAGGAAGATTGGGCGAATTTATGCGCTCTGTACAAGGAGCTGTATGAACGTTTACAAGCTGAGGGTTTCTCTCTTCGAATCGTCCTGGAGCCGGGGATCTCCCAGTCATCCTTGGAGTTGTTGCCGGCAGGCCCGGATTATGTCCTGATGGCATATAACTTGTACGGAGGGCATAGCGGACCGGGGCCGAAGGCGGATCATGCCTTGATCAGAAAGCTGGCGGACAAACTGCGCAGGATTCCGGGAGACCACGCCATCGCACTGTCGGTTGGAGGGTTTGATTGGGCGAAGAACGGCAAGGTTGTCTCTTTAACGGAAAAGCGTGCGGTGGAGCTGGCGCATTCCATCTCGGAAGTGCCGAAGCGGGATTCTTCAAGCGGTGCCCTGTATTATGAATATACGGACGAGCAAGGCATCGGCCATACGGTATGGTATGCAGATGGTATGACCATTGCCGGCTGGATGGATACGGCGACAGATACGGGTGTTTCGAAGATTGCGATCTGGCGGCTTGGGGATATGGAAGAGGATACGTTGAAACAGCTGAAGGAATATCATCAGCAATCCCAACATAAGTGAATCTTATATGAAAAAAAGGACATCCCATGGCTCTATGAAGCCGCTTGGGGTGTCCTTTTGCATAAAGGTTGACTCAAGTTGTAATCAGGCAGTCTTTCTGTTCGGATATACGCTCCGAAAGGGGGCAGGATTAATGGATGAGTTTCGAGGCTCTCGCTTTACGGACAAGACCGCCGCTGGCCCGGTTGATCGGCTTCTTGAGCGCAATCCCGATCATCAGCGCAATTGCGGCAAAGATCAGCATGAACAGGACATCCCGGATGACAATATCCCATAGAATGCCGCCAACGGCTTCCCGCATCATGCTAATGGCGTAGGTGAACGGCAGATACGGATGCAATGCCTGGAAGAAGGGCGGCGTCATCTGGATCGGGAACGTTCCGCCCGCGCCTGCGAGCTGCAGCACGAGAAGTACGATGGCCATCGCTTTTCCGACATTGCCGAATACGGACACCAGCGTATACACAATCAGCATGAAGATGGAGCTGATCAGCAGCGCAAACAGGATGAAACAGCCCGGATTCACCACATAGGTCCGCAGCAAATAGATATCCCCCAGGGTGACGAATAGCGCTTGGAACAGGGCAATGGTGAGAAAGGTTAAATAGCGTCCGAAGTAAACCTCGATGCTGCGGAAGCTTCTCTCTTCATCATGAACCTCAACGGAGAGCAGGGAAACGAGCAGCAGGGCACCTACCCACAAGGATAAAGTCGTGAAGAAGGGAGACATGGCGGACCCGTAGTTCGGGATCGGATACAGGCGATTCTCTTCCAGCGTTACAGGCTCGGCAAAAAACTGGCTTTCGAGCTCGAAATTATTTTGAAGCAAATTAATAACCTCTTGGATATCTCCCTCAGCTTCCATCTCACGGAGCCGATTCGCCAGCTGCGTAATCCGAAGCTCGGCCTCCGGCAGACGGCTTTGAGCAAGCTGTACTTCTTCTCCGCCTACTTTAAGACCTTTCCGGGCGTCTTTGAGCAAATGCTGAATGTCGGGGACGCTGGCAAGTGCCTGGGTCAGCTCCTGCTGCACGCGCTTAGCCGTGTCTGCGCCCGAGGTGAAGGCTTTGCTTATCGCTGGACCGATCTCCGTATCGTAGCGGCTTAACAGCGTGTTGGTCAGTCCCGTAATATCATCGTTCAGCTTTTTCAACTTATCGATGGAATCTGCTGGCGCTTCTTCTCCCCGTTCCACGGCTTGGGCTATGGTTTGCAGCACGGATTGAGCTGAGGTCCATCGTGCGGCAATATCCTCGAGCTTGGCCGCCCCGGAAGCTGCTGCCGGGGAGATGGAGCCCAGCCGCTTGAACAATTGACCCAGCCGGGCGGCAGCTTTCGCTGCGGTCTCTGCGCGTTCCTGCGCAGCGTTCAGGCGGCTGGCAAGCTCCTTCGGGTCAATGTCGGCTTGCCCTAGAGCGTCCAGCACTTGCGAGAGCGCTCCGGTGGTTGCAGCCAGTACCTCCAAGTCCTGACGCAGAGTTGGCTCCAGCGATTTCGAGGCACCGGCGGCCTGATTCGCGAACTCCGCCAGCGCACCGGCCATGGCTTTGCCGTCCGTGGCAATCCCTTCAAGGCGAGGCAGGGCGGCGTCGGCTTGCTGAACCAATCGGTTGGCCAGCTTAATATCTTGTGCAGCTGTGCCCACCGCTTCATTGAGCTCCGGAAAGCTTTTTTCGAGCCGGAACAGAAGGCTTCGTACTTTATTGATGGCCGGGAGCTGGTTCTCAATCTCAATCCCGAGCGTGTTGAAAATCTCGAAGATGGTGCCGTTGGCGGTTTTGATGAAATTTTTGCTGATTTCCTCCACAACACCGGATGCACCCTGGGCCGTCACTTTGGGAGAAATGGCGTTGATTTTTTCGTTCGTATAATAGAGGATCTGAGCTTTGACAGGCTCATTGGTCAGCACGGTGCCGATCCGGGCAGAGAAGTTCTCCGGAATAATGATAGCGGCGTAATCATCGCCGCGCCGTACACCCTGAATGGCGTTCTCGCTATCCTCTGTAAAACGCCACCCCAGCTTCTCATTGTGATGGAGGGACTCCACGATTTCTTTTCCCAGGTTAATGGGCTGATCGCGGAGGGTGGTGCCTTTATCCAGGTTGGCAACGGCAATGGAGACGCCGGAGGTCTGGCCGTAGGGATCCCAGGAGGCCTCAATGTTAAACCAGGCATACAGAGAAGGAAGAATAGCGAGCCCGACGATGATGACGCCTGCAGCCCAATTACGGATGATTCTATGGATATCGGCAGAATATATGTGGAAGATATTCTTCATGGAGCGCTCCTGTCTTGTACGTAGTTGGTGCTAGTATGCCGCCAAATCCGTGCCAAGATACGAAACGAGCCGATCCTTTATCTCTTCCTTGAAGGAGTGCCATTCGTAGAGCAGACAGCCATCATATCCGCGGCATAAATACTGGACACGCAGCCCTTCCTCGGCTGTACCGCTCTGACTATGAATCCGGATGCCGCGCCTTCTCATTTGTTGTTGTAGGAACCAGGCATGATCCGAATATCCTTTTTTAATGTGCTGCAGATTTAAGATATAGAGCTCACCCATTTTCAGTTGAAGGGTCTTGAGAATCTGAATATCCCGCTCGAGAACAGACTGAATGAAGTGATGCAGCAGATAATCTCGGATCAGGGCTTCGTCTTCTAGTGAAGGCGGAGGAGGAGTGGAAGGTTTCATCATAAGAGACACATCCTCAAACATGAATAAATACAGGAACATATGTTCTATTATACACATGGTATGCCAACAATATACGGCGCGCAACCATTAATTTCTGGTAATTGTTATTTGACTCCAGTGGATTCATGACGGCATATCGTTTACACTCCTGATAACTGCATTCATCAGGAGGCGATTCATTAATGATTCTTCATAAAGGCGAAATACTGTTCAGGCAAGGAGATAGCGGCGATCATCTATATCACATCCGGAGCGGATTGTTCAAGGTGACCCGTCTCCATCCGAATGGCAATATGGTGCTTTTCAATATTTTATATCCCGGTGAAACGGTGCCGCACCATTCCCTGATCAGCCCGAAGGAGACACATGGAACGGCGATCGCTCTGATCCAGAGCGAAGTGGAGGTCATATCGGCTGAAGCGTGGTACCGCCAGCTTGCGGAGGATCCGCAGAAACCGCTCGAGGTGGCCAGATTGCTGCAGGAAAAGGTGCGGTTCATGCAGATGAGGCTGGATCACTTGACGGTCGGAGGACCTGCGGAGCGGCTTGAGCTGCTGATCCAGTGGCTGGATGAGTATTCACAGGGAATACACTTGACCGAGTATCTGACGCAGGAAGAGATCGGACAGCTGATCGGCGTGAGGAGAGAAACGGTAAACCGGCTGCTGCGGGAACAGGGCAAGCATATCTAGTTCCGAAATATTGAGGACGGTATGAACGCCAAGGTACATAGTTTTATAAATTGCGCATGACCAGAACTGGCATATGGTTATCTTCTTCGCTGGATAATAGTCGACAGCAAGCGTGTACCATCTAAAAAGGGTGCCTGTCTTTATGCAAGACAGGCACCCTTTGATTGTGTAATACGGTTATTTTAATCTTCCAATGTACCAGCCGGGCCGAAAAATTCATAATGAATTCGGTCCGAAGGTACCTCCATCGATTTCAAATGATTGTTCACGGCTCGCATGAACGGAACGGGGCCGCAGAAGTAGAAGTCGGCCTTGTCATCAACGGTTTTGCGCAGGAAATCAAGATCAATATACCCTGCTTGGTGACACTGATCCTCCGATTCCGGTTGTTCATAAATGACATAAGAGGTTAGCTGCGGATATTTGGAGGCAAGCGCATCGATGTGAGCTTTCATCGCATGCTGGCTGCCGCACTTGGCCGCATGAATAAAGGTTACGTTCCGGTCAGGCTGTTCCAGCAGCACGGTTTCGAGCATGGCCACCATCGGGGTTAAACCGACGCCGCCGCTGATCAAGACAAGCGGAAGATCGCTGTCCGTATCCAGCGTAAAGGTACCGGCCGGAGCCGTGACCTCAAGAACGGTCCCAACCTCGGCATGACGGTGCAGCCAAGTGGAGACGACGCCTGCGGGCTTTCCTTCCAGTTCATCCTCACGCTTGACCGTAATTCTGTAGTAAGGCTGACCCGGTGCGGATGAGAGACTGTAATGACGATTATGATAATAGGCTTCACCTTCGGGTTTCACCCGGAGCGTGATATATTGACCGGGTTGATAAGCGGAAATCTCGCCACCGTCCTGCGGGACCAGATAAAAGGAAGTGATAACGGAGCTTTCTTCCACCTTCCGGTCAATGACGAAATTGCGGTATCCGCTCCAGCCGCCGGCCTCGTTCGCGGCTTGTTGGTACATATCCGCTTCAATGCCAATGAAGACATCGGCAATAGCCCCGTAAGCTTCGGCCCAGGCCTCGATAATTTCGGGCGTTGCAGCGTCTCCCAGCACTTCCTTCATGGCGGCGAGCAGCGTTTCGCCAACGATTGGATAGTGCTCGGGCAAAATGTTTAATGCCCGGTGTTTGTGTCCGATCTGCTTAACAACCGGGACAATCGCTTCAAGACGGTCGATATGGGCTGCGGCGGCGTATACGGCATTGGCAAGGGCAAAGGGCTGTTTTCCTTCTCGTTGATTCGCATGGTTGAATATGTTAAGAAGCTCCGGATGATGATGAAACAATTTTTGGTAAAATGCAGTCGTAATTGCCGTTCCATGTGTTTCAAGAACAGGAACGGTCGATTTAACGACCTCAATCGTATGCTGGCTTAACATGCAGACTCCCCCTGATTCATAATTCGAATTCGTATTCGATTTAAGTATAGACAAGGGAAGAAGGGGTATTTGTGATTTAAGTCACATCGGATTTAGCGAATATGTGAACAGAACAGCGATATTTTATGAAGGGAGTTCTGAAAGCGAGTTTTTTTACATATTTCATATATATATTCCAGTTCATTCTAGCCAGCTGTTTAGCTTGTATGCCAACTGTGTTATAATAATGTAAGCAGTCTAATTAAAACGAGAAAGGATCAGGATACCATGTGTCCCCGAAGGACGAATCCCCAAAGGACGATTTGGAAACGTTATGATCTCTCATACACATAGCTTCCTTCGTAGAGCGAAGTCGGACGTCAGAAGACAAGGACGGTCTCTTACGAAAGGATGGGAACTATGGTTCGAAGGATGAACTCCTCCAGGTTGCCTCTATGTAGAGATTGGCCTATGTCTGACCAATCTACTACGACAAGAGGGATCCTGTATGAGGAAAAGACAAAACACAATTATCACCATGTCGGCGATGTTGTTCGGAACGTTTTTAATGGCTTTTACGTATTATCACATTAATTTTCACAATCATTTAACCGAAGGCGGCTTTGTCGGCCTTGCGCTGCTTGGCAAATATGCGCTTGATATTCCGCCCGCATTAAGTATGGTCCTCATGGACATACCGGTTCTGCTGGTTGCCTTATTCATCAAAGGTCGGAAGTTCATTATCAATACCGTAGTTGCGGCGAGCATGTTCACCTTGTTCTACGCATTGATCGAGCGGTATTCCACGCTTGTGATCGATCTGAATGATAACTTGCTGGCAGCCGCGCTGCTGTCCGGTTTATTGACGGGCTTTGGTGCAGGCATCGTGCTCCGTTTCGGCGGAGCGACAGGCGGTGACGACGTGATCTCCGTGCTGTTCAGCGAGTGGAGCGGGCTTAAGGTAGGGACGGTGTTTTTCCTGATGGATGCCGTAGTACTGCTATTATCGCTATTCTACATGCCATTGGTTGAAACCTTATATACTATATTAGCCGTATCGATTGCCGGACAAGTGATCACCATCACAGTGACGTACGGTACCGAGAAAACGGAAAAGAAACCGATTCGGAAGGCGGTCCGTGCCCCAAGCACTCCGGTTACTCCGAAGACAGCGCAGCATACCGTTAGCGGCCGTTCATAAGACGGTCCAACTAAGAGAAGCTCACCCGCATGCAGGGTGAGCTTCTTTCGTATGCTTATGCCCGGATTTTCACTTCTCGTCCTTCGGATGATTCTCATCCCACTCCTGTGCCTTGGCGGTGGCGATAGCGATGGCACGACCTTCATCGTAATCTTCCTCCAGCAGGGCATTGGCAATTTCCACGGCTTTATTCCTCACCCGAGGCTCCAGATTTTTCATGGATGGCGGATAATCATGTTTGCTCCAAGGCATGTGCAATCCCTCCAGTTCATCTCTAATTCGTATGTAATGTATATTACCCCGTGCAGCCAAATTGAATAAGCGGGTTCAATCGTACCAAAAAGTGCATTGCCCTGAAGGGCAATGCACTAGGAAACTTGGATTTATTCAAACAGCTGCAAATACTCGCCGTAGCCTTCCTTTTGCATCTCTTCCTTCGGTACAAATCGGAGTGCCGCAGAATTGATGCAGTAGCGAAGCCCGTTCGGCCCAGGTCCGTCGTCAAATACATGGCCGAGGTGCGAGTCGCCTTTTTTGCTTCTTACCTCGGTGCGGACCATCATATGGGTAAGATCCATTTTTTCCTTAATGTTGTATTCGCGAATCGGACGGGTGAAGCTCGGCCATCCGCAGCCGGCATCATATTTGTCCGTTGAGCTGAAGAGCGGCTCGCCGGATACGATATCCACGTAAATGCCTTCCCCGTGATGGTCCCAGAACTCATTGTGGAACGGAGGCTCGGTTGCGTTATTCTGGGTCACTTCATATTGGATCGGTGTCAGGCGCTGTTTAAGCTCGGCTGGATCTACCGGATCCGACCAGTGCTGCTCAATGAAATCCTCGCGTCCTGAACCTTTGCGATAGCGTTTGTAATGGCTCGGGTTTTTCTTGTGATAATCCTGATGATATTCTTCAGCTTCATAGAAAGTGCTGGCGGGGATGATGGGCGTTACGATCGGTCCATCGAATCGTCCGCTGGCAGCTACGGCTTGCTTGGATTGCTCCGCAAGTTCACGCTGCTCCTCCGTGTGGTAAAAAATAGCAGTCCGGTAAGATGTGCCCCGGTCATGGAATTGTCCGCCCTCATCCGTAGGATCGATTTGCTGCCAGAAGAGCTCGAGCAGCTTTTCGTAAGGGAACACTTCCGGGTTATAGGTGATTTGAACAGCCTCGTAATGACCTGTTGTATCAGAGCATACCTCTTCATAGGTCGGATTTTCCTTATGGCCGCCCGTATAGCCGGAAACAACCTTCAGGATGCCCGGCAGCTCATCAAAAGGAGAGACCATACACCAGAAGCAGCCTCCCGCAAAGGTAGCCAATTCACTTGGGGTTGAACTATTATTCATCTATTATCCCTCCATCGTTATAACATATAAATGTAAGTCTTACTCTATATTATAATCATTTTGGTCAGGGAAACCAAAATGATGCTCCGTTAAGCCGGTCTCCCTTTATACCACCGGACAGCGGCCAGGCACAGAGCGGTAACCAGCATAAGTCCGCCCGCGATACCCGCGAAGAGGAGCGGATGATCGGAAAACCCGCTGCCCAGCCAGGCATACAGGAGAATCGCGGGGATTTTACCGATGGCTGAAGCGGTTGTGTACGTCCAGAATGGAATGGATGCGACGCCGGCATAAATATTGACGGCCATTTGCGGAATAATGGGCAGTAAGCGCGCGAGCAGGATCGACTGAAAGGGGCGCCTTTCTACCAGGGCTGTAAACCTATGGATAGCCTCGTATTTGCCAAGCAGTCGCCTGCCGGGCTCCTGGTACAGGGACCGAACTGCCGCATACAGGATGACGGCCGCTATCGTTGTTCCGAACCACGAAATGGCTGCAGCCCAGAGTGTCCCATATGCATAACCGAGAATAGCGATAATGACTTTATAGGGCGCAATAGGAAATAAGGCAAGCAGGGCTGCCAGCAGGATCATCAGGTAGAGCGGGGGATTTCCTCTCAGCCAGTCTATGATTTCATGTCTGTATGCAAATGCCAGTATCAGGGCTGTTGAATAAATTGCGGGTATGATCCATCTCTTCATGTTCAATCCTCACTTTGCGAAAGTCAAAGTCAACCAGAATAGCACCATGATAGCAAAAAAACAGGACTGCTGCCCATATTTCGGACAGCTAAGCATTCGATTTCGGTGGGAAAAATTGAATATACAAGCGATTTTTCATATGTTATAATATGTCCAACCGAATAGTTCCCAAAGGGGAGTAGCTTCATAAGAAAACCTTCTATCGTGGCCTTTCAAGGAAGCAACCGCGATTCAAAGGTTGGTTTTCTTGCGATATAGAATTTCATGGGTTCCGCTGATAACTTATAAATTCTATATCGTAAGTAAAGTCGTCATTACGGGATCAATCATCCCCGGCTTTATTGGCAACGATTATGTTGTTTAGCGAGACCTTTGCCTGATTTATTTATGAATGAGGTGGAGGTCTATTTTTGCGCCCAAAAAACGCTGTAGACCTTGTAATCTAAGGGAACAGCGTTTTTTTTGGTGGAGGACATCGGTAGGTGTAAATCTAAAGAAAATGCAGARAGGATGGGAGAAGCATGGATATCATGTCGATGGATTTTTGGATGGCACTGCTATCGATTGTCCTCATTGACCTTGTGTTGGCAGGCGACAACGCGATTGTTATCGGGCTTGCCGCTCGTAATGTCCAGAAGGAGGACCAGAAGAAGGTCATCCTGTGGGGTACCGTCGGTGCGATCGTGATTCGTATCGTGGCCACACTCCTCGTTGTACAGCTCTTAATGATCCCCGGCTTGCGATTGATCGGTGGCTTTGCCCTGTTGTGGATTGCCTACAAGCTGATGGTGGATGAGAAGCAGCATGAAATTTCCGCTGGCAACCAAATGTGGGCGGCAATCCGTACGATTATTATCGCGGACGCGATGATGGGACTGGATAACGTGCTTGCTGTAGCTGGCGCTGCTGGCGAAAGCTTCATGCTGGTTATTATCGGGCTTGCGATTTCGGTTCCAATTATGGTGTGGGGCAGTACCATTATCCTGAAGTTGACGGATCGCTTTCCTATTATCATCACGATCGGTGCTGCCGTGTTAGCCTGGACCGCATCGAAGATGATTGTGGAAGAGCCGATGATTCACAGCTGGTTCGCCAATGGCGTTCTGAAGTATGGTTTTGAAATTCTTGTTATTGCCATTATCATCAGTCTTGGAACTTGGATGAAGAAGAAAAATGACCAAAAAGCGAAGAGCCATCCGGTGCAGGTCAAGATGGTTGACTAGTTTAGACTTTGTCTGAGCGCAAGTAAACGGTATAATGTCTTCATGAACGAAGAGAGCTCCGAAGCCCTTTTCGCATGAGGAGGGGTAACACATGGAATTTACGGAAAAATCCGTAGAAGAACGGATTGCGGAGTCGTACCGCCAGGACGAGGATATGATGATCCTCGTGTTTGCCCAGTGGTGTGTGAATCACGGACTTGACCCAGCGGAACTGTACCGTAAAGCATATCCGAATCAGCCGGACAATGAGCGGCTGGCACGGGTGCTGGAATTAACGGTGCCCAAGGAAGAAGCTGGTGAAATACCGGATCAGACCCTGCTTGGCGTCCTGTCGTTATTCGGAAATGAAGACTTGGCTATCGTTGTATCCGAGGCGGCGGCCAACCGTGATAAGAAGTAATTTTGGATCATGGAATATCTTACATTTGATTCAAGAAAGAAGCGGGCCGATCAAGGAAAAACCTTGGTCGACCCGCTTTTTTACTGCACTGCTGGCACGATCAGTTTGACGTTCGGCTGGCCATGCGGAATTGTTTGGGCGAAACGCCGAATCGGGAGCGGAAAACGCGGTGAAAATAAGTATAGTTGGCAAAGCCGGACGTTTCGGCAACATCCTCCAGCGAGAGAGGACTAAACACAATCCGTTCCTTGGCCATGCTCAGGCGAACGTCCATGGTGTATTGCATGATGGTGGTGCCAAACGCTTCTTTGAACAGATGGACTGCCCGAGAGACACTAATGCCGACATGGGCCGCGACGTCCTCCAGCTTGAACATCGAGGAGGCATTCTCTTCAATGTAATTTTTCATGCGGTAGGCTAGATACGTCTTGGGTGTGGTCGATGGCTGCTCCGATAACAGGCGGTCCACTTCGAGGCACAAAATCCGCACCGTGTAATCCGAAATCTCCGGATAAGGATCCGATACACGGCGCTGCTCCAGCAGAATTTGCCGAAACAGACTCAGGTAACGCTCTTCCAGTGGAACCCGAATTTTGGTTGGGCGTTTCTTGGAATTCCACCACGCGTCAGCCCAGGGACCCTTGAAAAAAATATGGTAATCTCCGCTTTCGATGGTTAACTCACCCAAAGCGTTATATTCGTCATCTATTCGGAGTTCATAGGGTTGTCCTGGCGTGAAGATTAACAGATCCCCTGCTTCAACGAGTGACAGCTCGTCATCGATTTTGGCACGGCATTTGCCGTCGGTCTGCCATCGCATCAGGTAGGTGTCGAAACCGTCAGCCAGGGACATCTTGAAAGGTTTACGATGAAATGAGAAATCCGCTGCTACGACTTGGTTGGAAAGATTTGAATCCATTGCTAAAGTCCCCTTTGAAGAATAAGAAAATAATGACCAGATTGTTCATGTTTTAATCATATTCTTCATTTTAAACGAAAGCATAAAAGAATACCATGGTACTAGTCCGAGCACATCTAAAACACTCAAGGAGTGACAGCGATGAAAAAAATGAAAGCAGGTATAATTGGCTGCGGAACCATCAGCGGCGTATACTTCACGAACTTAAAGAACAGCCCTTGGGTTGAAGTCGTGGCATGTGCTGACCTTATTCCGGACAACGCGAAGAAGAAGGCCGAAGAGTTCAACATCCCGAACGTGTATACAGTTGAGGAGATGCTTGCACAGACTGACATTGAGTTTATTATTAATCTGACCATTCCGGCCAGCCACGCCAATGTGGACATTGCTTCGCTGGAAGCAGGGAAGCATGTTTACAGTGAAAAGCCGCTGGCGATTACCCTTGATGAAGCCCGCCGGGTGCTAAATATGGCAGATCAAAAAGGACTTCGCGTCGGCTGCGCGCCCGATACGTTTCTGGGCTCCGGCGTACAGACGGCCAAAGCCGCTATTGAATCCGGGCTTATTGGCAGACCTGTTGCCGCTACGGCGTTTATGATGGGTTCAGGACCGGAAGCTTGGCATCCTAATCCTGAATTTTTTTACGCCTCGGGCGGAGGTCCAATGATGGATATGGGTCCTTACTATGTATCGGCCCTCGTAGAGCTGCTTGGTCCTGCAAGCCGGATCAGTGCATCCACCGGCATCCAGATTCCAGACCGCGCCATCGGCTCCGGCCCGCTCCAAGGAAAACCGATTACGGTTCAGACCCCAACGCATTTAGCAGGGACGCTGGATTTTGAGAACGGTGCCATTGCAACCATGATTACAAGTTTCGATATCTTTGGCGGATCGAACCTGCCCTGGATCGAAATCTATGGCACTCAGGGAAGCCTAAGTCTCGGGGATCCGAACTACTTTAACGGCGAAGTGAAGCTCCGGAAGCACGGCTCCGAGGAATGGGAGCTGCTTGACCCCGCATTTGAATGCGGGAAGAACGAGCGGGGGCTGGGTATCAATGATATGATCCAATCAATTCATGAGCAGAAGGACCATCGCGTGAGTGCCCGTCTGGCATACCACGTGCTGGAGATTATGCAGTCGTTCCAGCAGTCTTCGCTGGAGGGCCGACATATCGTTCTGCAAAGCACATACCGCTACGGCAAACTTCCGGCGCCGCAGCAGGCAAACATGTCGGAATAGCGAACTGGCAGCCCGGTTCATATTCTTGTACACTGGTTATGAACGACATGCAAACCAGCTTCTGACGGATCTGACAGGGGTGTGAGTTCTTGGAAATGGTCCGCATGAAAGCGTTGCACTAATATTTGGAGAGCATCCAAAATGATCAAATGCCTATGGGGAGGAAATGGACATGTCGAAAACGTTGAAGATCGGAATTATCGGTTGTGGGGGAATCGCCAATGGCAAGCATATGCCGAGCTTGAAGAAGCAGGCGCAGGCGGAACTGGTCGCTTTTTGCGACATCGTAGAAGAGCGTGCGCAGAAGGCGGCTGCTGAGTACGGGGTTGAAGGCGCAAAAGTGTACACGGATTTCAGAGAATTGCTGCAAGACGGCAGCATCGATGTTATCCATGTATGTACGCCGAACGATTCCCACTCCGAGATTACGGTAGCATCCCTTGAAGCCGGCAAGCACGTGATGTGCGAAAAGCCTATGGCGAAGACCGTTTCCGAAGCCAAAGCGATGCTGGACGCCGCGAAGCGTACAGGGAAAAAACTTACCATCGGTTACAACAACCGTTTCCGCGACGATAGCATGTATCTGAAAGGCGTCTGTGAGGAAGGCGAGCTGGGCGAGATCTACTACGGTAAAGCTCTGGCTGTTCGCCGCCGTGCCGTTCCGACCTGGGGCGTATTCCTTGACGAAGAGAAGCAAGGCGGAGGTCCGTTGATCGATATCGGTACCCATGCGCTGGATTTGACCTTGTGGCTGATGGACAACTACAAGCCGAAGAGCGTGCTGGGATCCACGTTCCATAAACTTGGTCAACGGGAGAATGCGGCGAATGCGTTCGGTCCTTGGGATCCGAAGGAGTTCAAGGTAGAGGATTCGGCATTCGGGTTCATTACGATGGAGAACGGCGCAACGATTATTCTGGAATCCAGCTGGGCCCTTAACGTCGTTGAGACCGGCGAAGCCAAAGCCGTGTTGGCGGGAACAGAAGGCGGGGCTGATATGAAGGACGGTCTGCGTATTAACGGCGAGAAAATGAGCAGATTGTACGAAACCAAAGTTGATTTGATTGCCGGCGGCGTAGCGTTCTATTCCGGCTCCAAGGAAAATGATTCGGACCGTGAAGCCAGAATGTGGCTGGAGGCCATTATTGAGGATAAGGACCCTGTGGTTAAGCCGGAGCAAGCGTTTGTTGTAACGCAAATTCTGGAAGCGATCTATGAATCGGCGAAGACAGGAAAAGCGGTTTATTTCGATAACTAAATCTTGCAATCCCTACTAATATTAAGGTAAACCAGGAGGTATACAATGAAATTAGGCGTATTTATGGTATTGTTGAGCGGACGTAAATTGGAGGATGCATTGGACTATGTGGCATCCAAGGGTCTTAAAGCGGTTGAGATCGGAACAGGCGGTTATCCTGGGAATGCACATTGCAACCCGGTCGAGCTGCTGGAGAATGAAACTGCGCTGAAAAACTTCAAAAATGCGGTGGAATCCCGTGGGTTGATCATTAGCGCACTGAGCTGCCATGGCAACCCGCTTCATCCGCAAAAAGCGATCGCAAAAGAGTTCCATGACACATACGTAAAAACGGTAGAGCTTGCCGAGAAGCTTGAAGTACCTGTTGTTAACACATTCTCCGGCTGCCCAGGCGACCATGAGGATGCCAAATACCCGAACTGGCCGGTTGCGCCTTGGCCTAACGACTACCAAGAGATTCTGACCTGGCAGTGGGATAACAAGGTCATTCCTTACTGGACCGAATGGGGTAAATTTGCTGCAGACCGCAATGTGAAGATTGGTTTGGAATTGCACGGCGGCTTCTCCGTTCATACGCCTGGCACGCTGCTCCGTTTACGTGAAGCCGCAGGCGAAGTGATCGGTGCCAACCTGGATCCGAGTCATATGTGGTGGCAAGGGATCGACCCTGTTCAAGCGATTCAAATTTTGGGCCGCGAAGGGGCAATCCACCACTTCCACGCGAAGGATACAAGCATTGACCCGATCAACGTGAACAAGCACGGTCTGACCGATATGCAGTCTTATGCCAATATGCTGGATCGCGCTTGGCAGTTCCGCAGCGTAGGCTATGGGCATGACGTGAAGGAATGGGCGGATATGATGAGTGCCCTTCGTCTGGTTGGATATGATTATGTCGTAAGCATTGAACATGAAGATGGATTGATGTCGATTGAAGAAGGCTTCTCCAAAGCGGTGCAAAATCTTCAGCAAGTGCTGATCGAAGAGCCGCTCGGAGAAATGTGGTGGGTCTAACAGCTTAGAGTAACAACCGAATAAGCAATTAGGGGGAACAGCAAGATGCTTAACGTAACCATTTGGAATGAATTCGTACACGAGAAAATCCATGATGAGGTTCGGAACGTTTATCCAGCAGGGATTCACACAGCTTTGGCGGAGGGTCTGCAAAATCCGGATTTCGTTATCAGAACGGCAACGCTCGATCAGCCGGAGCATGGATTGACGGACGATGTACTGGATTCAACCGATGTGCTGTTGTGGTGGGGGCATATGGCTCATGACCAGGTAAGTGATGAAATCGTAAGCAAGGTCGTAAAACGCGTGCAGGATGGCATGGGTCTGATCGTTCTTCATTCCGGACATTTTTCCAAGCCGTTCAAAGCTTTGATGGGCACGAGCTGTGATTTGAAGTGGCGCGAAGCAGGAGAACAGGAAATTATTTGGAGTGTAAATCCGACACATCCGATTGCGGCAGGAATTACAGGCCCGATCATCATCGAGCACGAGGAAATGTACGGCGAGTTCTTCGATATTCCAGCCCCAGACGAGCTGGTATTTGTCAGCAATTTCGAAGGCGGCGAAGTATTCCGCAGCGGTTGCACGTTCAAGCGTGGTCATGGGAACATTTTCTATTTCCGTCCGGGGCATGAGACCTATCCAACCTACTACAACCCCGAAGTGCTGAAAGTGATCACCAATGCGATTAACTGGGCTTATTCCACGGCAGGCAAGCAAACCTTTGGCAACAGTCAGCCGGTTCGCGCGCTTCCCGTTTTAGTCTAAGTTTACGAGCGTTTATTAAGAAGTCATGCGTTAACGAGTCGTTCAGGGGGAGCCCTTGAGCGGCTCGTTTTATCGTTGGCGGTGAATGTTCACCGAAATGTTTTTGCCGGCTAGGGATAGAATATACCTAAGTATGGGGTATTGTATGATATACAAGAAGGGGGGCTGTACACATGAATGAAGTACAAAGCGCACCTGTAGATCCCGCAATCATCGCCATATGCCAGGCCAAGCTTGTCCATCAACCCGTAGAGGGCTTCCTGCTGGGGAGAGGAGTCCGCTTCGCCAAGATTATGTTTATTGGGGAAGCACCCGGCGCCCATGAAGTTCTGGAAGGTTTACCTTTTGTAGGGCAGGCCGGGCAAGAGATGAATGCCTACCTGGAACGTCTGTCCCTGACCCGGGAGCAAGTGTATATTACCAGTGCCATGAGAAGCAGGCCCTATAAGGAAAAGCTAATCGTGAGATCCACGGGCGAGAGCGTCATCAGCCGTTCTAATCGCACGCCGACGAAGGCGGAAATATGGGCCCATGCACCTTTGCTTGATGAAGAGATCCGATGGGTTCGCCCGCACATTATCGCACCCATGGGAAATACGGCACTGCACCGGTTAATCGGAAGCCATGAAACGGTGACATCGCTGCACGGCAAACTGATGGAGGGCCCGGTCCAGCAAGCAGCAGATCCGGAGAATCCAAGTGCAGGCTATATGTTTTCGGAGGAAACCTATAGATATTCCCTCTGTTCCATCCAGCGGCCGTACTGTATAATAGGAAATTGTCCACATTGATCCAGAATGATTTGGATATTTTGGCTCGTATTTTATGGGATAAAAGCTGATTTTATGGGAAAAAGGGGCTAGGTGGTTTTCAGTTTCTCGGAAATGTGCTAAAATGAAACATACTTACAATTCGTAAGTTTTCTAGTTTTTTGATTAAGCTTATGAGTTTCTATAAACAAGGTGACTTCGTAAAGAGGTGAAGGGATATGGAAGTTACAAATGTTACGATGTGTCCCCGTTTTGAATCTGCATTTTCTTTTCTGGGCAAACGGTGGAACGGTTTGATTATTCAAACGTTGATGAGCGGGCCTAAGCGCTTTAAGGATATTTCGAATTTGATTCCGTCCATGAGCGATAAAATGCTCTCCGAGCGGATGAAGGATTTGGAATGTGAAGGGATACTGATTCGTCATGTCTATCCGGAAACACCGGTACGTATTGAATATGAACTGACTGAAAAAGGCAAAGCACTTCGTCCGGTGATGGAGCAAATTGCATCCTGGGCAGAACAATGGGTCGAAAGATGAGTCATCTTAAGACTCCCCTTGATGATTAAACCCTGGCATGAGATATCCTCATTTCAGGGTTTTTTTTCTAAACGGAAGTATGGTTCCTGTTTATTTACGGCAAGAATATGTGGACATGCACCAAGCGGACGCAGCCGCTATATGATGTAAATAACGAGAGCGGCATATCAAGGAGGCGAGCCCATGACCAAGCGAACGTATATCTCCCGTTTCCATTATGGACAAGAGGACATCTCAGAACTTGAAAACGCTTCATTAAAAGTGCTTCATATTTTTGAGAAAACCAAGCGGATGCTGAGCCAGTATGTGCCGGACTCCCTGTGGTTAGCTGCTTCTGGAACAAGCCCGGAACCTGCAGAAAACGTTAACCAAAACGGTACCAGTGCTTCAGTCATGTTTCAGAAATGGGTCAAAGCCCCCGGCGGATGGAAGTTCATTGGTTATGAAACCGATCGATTTCATGCTACCGGGCAGAATAGGGGACGAACGGGAAGATTTCTGCAGATGATCATCTGGTCACTCTATGAGAAAATCGTGATGATGCATCCCTTCCTTGGCAGCGAGCCGTTTTTTGACGGGGAAGAGCTGGATGTGATTGCGAATTACTTTGTGCCTACGTATATCAGCGCCGTACCGTTGGTGGAGCAGGGAAAAGCCTTTAAGACCATACAGGCCGGCATCGTTCTGTATCAGGAGCATATTCAGGCGCCTGCCGTCACTATGCAATCGGATGGCGGCTTATTAGAGGGGAACTGGATGACCGGGGTAAATCTGGATGCGAAGGGGTTTGCGGGTATTCGCCCTTATTTAAAAGTGCCAAGCGGCGAACGAGCCTATATGGAAGCCGATATTATATAGAGGGTGTTCTCATCATAACCTTGTTCCGACGCGGACAGGGTTATTTGGTATTTTTGTTTAAAATTTTAACGATTTATGTGAAATATATCACAATAAATAATGCCGTCAGACGATATAATTTATGTGAAAGGAACGGAATACCACGATCTAGATAAACGTGTTGGGGAGGAATCAAACTTATGTCCAATATAAAGAGAGAAAAGTTAGTTGTCATTGGCAACGGTATTGCCGGGATTAGCACGGTCGAGCAAATCATTAAACTGGGTGGGAATTTTGACATCACCGTCATTGGACAGGAGCCTCATCCGAATTATAACCGCATTATGCTGTCGTATGTGTTGGAAGGCAGCAAAACCTTGGATGACATTGTATTGAATGATTGGAAATGGTACGAGGATAACCATATCACTTTGCATACGGGTGTCACCGTAACAGCCATTGATGGAGAGCGCAAGGTCGTGACAGCCGACAACGGATTGACGGTGCCTTATGACAAAGTAATGATAGCAACGGGCTCGAAGCCTTTTATTTTACCCGTACCGGGTAGTGACAAAGAAGGCGTTATCGGTTTCCGTAACATAGCCGATTGCACCCAGATGCTGGAGGCCGCTAAGGCCTACAAGAAAGCGGCAGTCATCGGCGGGGGGCTTCTGGGTCTGGAAGCTGCCAAGGGATTGGTCAGCCTCGGCATGGAGGTGACGGTGGTTCATCTCATGCAGGATTTGATGGAGAGCCAATTGGATTCGATGGCATCCGGCATGCTGAAAAGGGAGCTTGAACAGCAGGGTATCAACTTCTTACTAGGCAAACAAACAACCGAAATATTGGGAGATACCAGAGTCACGGGACTCCGGTTCAAGGATGGGGATGAGCTTGAAGCCGACCTGGTGGTCATGGCAGTGGGCATCAGAACGAACACGGGAATCGCCCAAGCGAGTGGAATCGAAGTAAACCGGGGAATCGTAGTTAATGATTATCTTCAAACTTCCTGGCCGGATGTGTACGCGGTTGGCGAATGCTGCGAGCATCGGGGCGCATGCTACGGCCTGGTTGCGCCGTTGTTCGAACAGGGACAGGTGCTGGCGAAGCATCTGTGCGGCGTGGAAGGCCAGCCTTACGAGGGAAGCATTGTATCGACGAAGCTGAAAATCAGCGGTGTTGATGTATTCTCTGCCGGAGAGTTCATGGAGCAAGCCGAACACGCGGTGATCACCGCGAAAGATGATTGGCGCAAGACTTATAAGAAAATATTAATCCGCGACAATATCATTGTCGGGGCGATATTGTTCGGAGATGTGAGCGATTCGGCAAGCCTTCAATCCATGATTCGGAAAAAGACAGCCATGACGGATGAGATTTACGATTCGATCATGGGCACGGATCGTGCAGGGACAGGAGGCGGCAAGGCATTTTCGCTGGAGAAGATGCCCGACGATGAGATCGTATGCGGATGCAACGGCGTAACCAAAAAAGCCATCGTGGATGCCATTACTCTCCAAGGTCATACGACAGTGGATGAGATCAAAGCTTGCACAGGTGCTACCCGCTCGTGCGGCGGCTGCAAACCTGTCGTGGAGCAAATACTCCAGAGCGTATTGGGCGATGGCTTTAAGGCCGCAGGCAAACAAGGCATATGCCCATGCACGACACTCGATCGGGATGAAATCGTCGCGGAAATCCGTGCGAAGGGACTTACCACGACGAAGGAAGTCATGCATGTTCTGAACTTCAGCAACCCGGAAGGCTGCTCGAAATGCCGCCCGGCCATCCATTATTATCTGGCCATGCTGAACCCGGAAACCCATCAGGAGGAGAGGGAATCCCGTTTTGTCAACGAACGGATGAACGCCAACATTCAGAAAGACGGCACGTATACGGTAGTCCCAAGAATGTACGGCGGCGTTACCACGCCGGAGGATTTGAAGAAAATCGCGGATGTATCGCTTAAATATAATGTGAAGGTTGTCAAGGTTACCGGCGGACAGCGTCTGGACCTCATCGGTGTTAAGAAGGAAGACTTACCGAGCGTCTGGGAAGAGCTCGATATGCCGTCGGGTTATGCATATGCCAAATCGCTTCGGACCGTGAAGACCTGTGTAGGATCCCAGTTCTGCCGTTTCGGTACGCAGGATTCGATGGGCATGGGAGCATTCCTCGAGGAGAAATTCGAAAGACTGGATTTTCCGGCAAAATTTAAAATGGCGGTCAACGGATGTCCGCGAAACTGTGCCGAGTCGTGCACGAAAGATATCGGGATCGTTGGCAATGACGGTGGATGGGAAATATTCGTTGGAGGCAACGGCGGCACGAAGGCACGTCTGGCGGATTCGTTCTGCAAAGTGAAAACGGATGAAGAGCTGGTCGAAATCTGCGGAGCCCTGATGCAGTATTACCGTGAAACCGGTAAGTACCTGGAGAGAACATCGGAGTGGGTAGAACGCTTGGGACTGGAACAAATCCGAGCCGTTATCCTGGACGATCCGAAGCAGCGTAAGGAACTGGTGGAGAGAATCGAGCTTGCCCTGCAGCAAGTTGAGGATCCTTGGAAGAAAGTGCTGAACGACGAGAAGCTGCGTAATACGTTATTCGTGGATGCAAGACCAGTGATCAGCAAATAGAAGAGGGAGGAACCTGCTCCCCTCTTGCCGCCTGAGCACAGAGAGTTTGTAGCAGTATGGATGGGAATAGACAAGAGAAGTGGAGGCTGCATGTTATGGAAACCGAAAGATTTATTACGGTAGGAAATGAAAATGATTTTCTGTCACAGCTCGGAAGGGTGGTCCATCTCGGAGACCGGGAGATTGCCATCTTCCGGACTTCGGATCATCAATGGTTTGCGCTGGACAATCAAAGCCCGCATCCCAAAGGAGGGCCGCTCTCGGAAGCCATCGTATCCGGGCACTACATCTACGATCCGTTATACGATTGGAAGATCGAGCTTTCAACCGGACTCGTACAGGCTCCGGATCAAGGCCAGGTTCGTGTATACCCGATTCGCGCCGTGGACGGGAAGGTTGAGATGGGTGTTTAAGGCCAGATCTCGCATATTAAACAGACGAAATCAAGGGGTGGTATCCCATGTTTAAAACGGATGTGGAAGCCGTTGTTAATGCCGCCGTCGGGAAAAAGGAGCAGATGAATAGTAACCTGCTGCGCTATATGGTATCGGCTATGCTGGCCGGCGCGTATGTCGGCATTGGAATTGTATTGATCTTTAAGTTGGGGGCGCCGCTCGCAGCTGCCGGTTCGCCCTTCCAATCCCTCGTCATGGGAGCTGCATTCGGGATCGCGCTCACGTTGGTGGTGTTCGCAGGATCAGAGCTGTTTACCGGGAATCATATGTTTTTTACGATAAGCACATTATCCGGTCGAACGACAATGGGGGATACGCTGAAGAACTGGGTGCTCGTGTTTATCGGCAATCTGGCCGGAGCGATTCTGCTCAGCTATCTGGTGTATGCTTCCGGCCTGTTCAAAGGCCTGCCGCAGGACCATCTCATCTTCACGGCTGCCGCCAAGAAAATGAATGATCCGTTTATGGAGCTGTTCTTCCGAGGCATCTTGTGTAACTGGCTTGTCTGTCTGGCCTTGTGGATGGGGATTCGGGCCAAAGGAGAAACGACCAAGCTGATCTTAATATGGTGGTGTCTGTTTGCTTTCATTGCGACAGGGTACGAGCATAGCGTAGCCAATATGACACTTCTGACGCTCGCGACGATTTTGCCGGGGCATCCCGAGGCCATTTCCATCGGCGGATGGATCAGCAACATGGTGCCGGTCACGCTGGGGAACATTCTTGGCGGAGGATTGTTTGTGGGGATGACGTATTGGTTTATCTCGTCGGGAAAAGGGAGCAAGCAAAAGAAGGTTGCATAGTAGGCATCATAGAAAAGGGGCTGCTCATAATATACAGCCGAAAAGAAGCGGTCGACCAAACAGTTGACCGCTTCTTTCATTTGTCTAATTAAAGTGAGGGACCTGCACGGAACGTCTCCTAACAAAAAAAGAGGGATCCCGTCGGGCACATACATAAAAAGCCGTCCCTTCAGTTCAATGACTGAATAGGACAGCTATGTGAATCTTGTCTTCCAATCCTTACCGATGTTCCACCAGGTCAATCGCACCAAGCACAATATGAGCCAGTCCGAAGCCGAGAATACCGGTTGCGGCAAGTTTATACTTGCTGCCAAGCAGAGCGGCACCCGAAGCAGAAACCACAGTTCCAAGAACAGCAGGAATCAAACCTTCACGCATGCTGAGCACTCCCTTTATTTTGGTTTGGAAAGACAAGGTTATTGTAAGCAGATGACTGTGTATTATGCACAGAAGGGAGGCCGATTAAATCCGGCAGATTTCGTTCGGGCACAGCTCGCAATGGCAGATTTCCTGCAGCATCGGAAGATCTTTAATGACAATCATCCCGCCGGCATATTCGATAGCATCTTTTTTGCGCAGGTCGCTCAGCATCCGGTTCACGCTTTCGCGGGTTGCCCCAATCATGTTCGAGAGATCGGTGTGGGTAATCTTCTTGTTGATGAGAATAGTATCATCCGCTTGATGCTGCCCGTAGGTATTGCTCAGCCGGATGAGTGTCGATGTTAAAGCGCCGGGCTTGCCGTACATCATGAGATCCCGGAATTTGGTCTGGGTGATGCGGTGGTGAATGCCCATCCACTTCATAAAATCAATGGCGAAGTCGCAGTGCTGACAGATCAGCAGCTCCAGATCCTTGTGCTCGATGACACCGACAACGCTATCCTCAAGCACCTCTGCCGAGAAACTGTGATTGTTGCTGAAGAATGGATCGGCTTGCCCGACCATGTCTCCCGGATGGTACATATATAGAATCAACTCTTTGCCTTCATCGGTCGATTTGGTTAATTTGATTCTTCCTTGTTTAACGTAGTACAGCTTGTCGGCGAAATCGCCTTCCCAGAACAAATGGGATCCTTCAGGGAGTACCCTTTCCTTCATGCTGACCAGCAGACGGTTGCGGTTTTGCTCCGAGAAGCACTGCGTGTTCCCTAAGTTTTCGATTTCCATTACATGGTCTACAGTATTCATGTTGGTATCCCCTAACATCCTAAAATTTGATCTGTTTAATCTTTAAATACATTATAACGTGAAAACATTCACTTTTGGGGGAGATTAAGAGGGAAATCGTGGCGAATTTTCAAACTTTGTGATCTCTTTCACTTGAAAGGAGGGGAAGACAGGTGTAAATCACACAGAAAAGATAAATACTTATATTGTGAAATAATTCACATGAAATTAGAAACAGCTGTGTTACGATCAAAGCGTAGAAAGAAACATGAATCATGGGAGGATGAGAGATATGGCTGTGAGCAAAGGAACGGTGGAAGTAAAAGGACAAACAGCGTCGGAGTACATTCAGGGGCTGATTGACAAGGCGAATCGGGCCAAAGAAAAGTTTATGGAATTGAATCAGGAGCAAGTCGACGGGATTGTACAGGCCATGGCCATGGCAGGCCTTGAGAAGCACATGCAGCTGGCGAAAATGGCGGTTGAGGAAACGGGACGCGGCGTGTACGAAGACAAGATCATCAAAAACCTGTTTGCCACGGAGTATATCCACAACAGCATTAAATACGACAAAACCGTAGGTATCATTGAAGACAACGCCTATGACAGCTTTCAAAAAATAGCAGAACCGATCGGGATTATCATGGGGATAACACCGGTAACCAATCCGACCTCCACGACGATATTCAAGGCACTGATCTCCATTAAAACAAGAAACCCGATCATCTTCGGATTCCATCCATCCGCGCAGGCCTGCAGCCGGGAAGCTGCACGGATACTGCGGGATGCCGCCGTGAAGCAAGGTGCTCCTGCCGACTGCATCCAGTGGATCGAAGCACCTTCCATGGATAAAACCAATGCACTGATGAATCATCCTGACGTTGCCTGCATTCTGGCTACAGGCGGTTCGGCGATGGTCAAAGCGGCATACAGCTGCGGCAAGCCTGCCCTGGGCGTAGGACCAGGAAACGTGCCTTGCTTTATAGAGAAGAGCGCGGATCTGGATCAGGCGGTGAACGATTTGATTTTGTCCAAAACCTTTGATAACGGCATGATCTGCGCTTCCGAGCAGGCTGTCATTATCGAGGAGCCTATATATCATACAGTGAAGAAAAAAATGATTGCCAGCGGCTGTTATTTTGTCAACAAGGAAGAGCTGGCGAAACTGACTGCGCATGCGATGATATCGGATAAATGTGCGGTAAATCCTACTATCGTCGGACAGCCGGCAGCTAAGATAGCCGAGGCTTGCGGATTCGAGGTACCTGAAAGCACCAAGATCCTGGTCGCCGAGCTGGAGGGAGTCGGACCTGCCTATCCGTTGTCTGCCGAGAAGCTTAGCCCGGTGCTGGCCTGCTATAAAGTGAAAGATGCGGAAGAGGGCATCACGCGCGCTGAAGAGATGGTTGCTTTTGGCGGCATGGGCCACTCGTCGGTAATCCATTCGCACAATGAGGACATCATCATGAAATTCTCGGATCGGATGAAAACCTGCCGTATCCTGGTGAATCAGCCATCTTCGCAAGGCGGTATCGGCGATATCTACAACACGAATCTGCCATCGCTGACGCTGGGCTGCGGTTCGTATGGACGTAATTCCACTTCGTCGAACGTGACGGCCGTCAATTTAATCAACGTGAAAAGGGTGAACCGCAGAACCGTGAATATGCAGTGGTTTAAAGTGCCGGACAAAATTTACTTTGAAAAAGGTTCGACGCAGTATCTTGCGAAAATGCCGGAAATCACCCGTGTCGCTATCGTTACCGACCCCATGATGGTGAAGCTGGGTTATGTGGAGCGGGTAGAGCACTATCTGCGTCAGCGCAGAGTGCCGGTAGCCATCGAAGTCTTCTCGGAGGTTGAGCCGGATCCTTCGACAACGACCGTAGAACGCGGAACGGAAATGCTTGCAAGATTCCAGCCGGACTGCATCATCGCCCTCGGCGGCGGATCGCCAATGGATGCAGCGAAAGCCATGTGGCTGTTCTATGAATATCCGGATACGGATTTTAACAATCTGAAGCAAAAATTCATGGATATCCGCAAGCGGGTCTATAAATATCCGAAGCTAGGACGGAAAGCGAAGTTCGTTGCCATTCCAACAACGTCGGGAACGGGCTCGGAAGTAACTTCGTTTGCCGTCATCACGGACAAAGGGCTGGGGAATACCAAGTACCCGCTGGCTGATTATGAACTGACACCGGATGTGGCGATTATCGATCCGGAATTCGTTTACACGCTGCCTAAAACGGCGGTAGCCGATACCGGCATGGATGTTCTGACACATGCAATTGAAGCCTACGTATCGGTGATGGCCAGCGATTATACGGATGGGCTTGCCATCAAGGCCATACAGCTGGTGTTCCAGTATCTTGAGCAGTCGGCGCTTACCGGCGACAAACTTGCCCGCGAAAAAATGCATAATGCTTCGACGCTTGCCGGCATGGCTTTTGCGAATGCGTTCCTTGGCATCAACCACAGTCTTGCGCATAAGTGGGGCGGACAGTATCATACGGCACACGGACGCACCAATGCGATCCTGATGCCTCACGTCATCCGTTACAACGCGAAGAAGCCAACGAAATTCGCTGCATGGCCTAAATACACCCACTTTGTGGCTGATGAGAGATATGCTGAAATCGCGCGGATTCTCGGACTGCCGGCAAGAACGACGGAAGAGGGCGTAAACAGTCTGATTGGCGCAATCCGGGAGCTGAACAGCAAGCTCGGGATCGAGGAATCGTTCCAGCAGATTGGCATCGACCCTAAAGATTTCGAGAAAAATGTTGAGCATTTGGCGGACCGGGCTTTTGAAGACCAGTGTACAACGAGCAATCCGAAGCTGCCGCTGGTAACGGAGCTCGCAGAAGTTTACCGCAACGCATTTTACGGCCGGTTCTAGACAAGATAGACTCTAAACGCTGATCGTGAAGATCCATGAAGATTTTGAGGTAAGGCATGCAAAACTAGACTCAGAGTGATAAAAGTCACGGGAAAAGATAAGTTTGTGATTATTATCACAGATACAGGAGATCAACAGGACTACAATAAAGATGTAGAAGGAAGCTGAATCTCAGATCTTTGATATAGAAGCTTGAAGGCACAAGGCGGGGTAGTGGCACCATTGATCGTGAAAATAATCACATTAAAGATCTGAGATAGATCAAGGTGTGGCCCCGCCTGTCCTTGCAAGCCCCAGCAAATCTAGGAGGGATTCAATATGTCGGTGATTGAAAAAGAAGCAGGCTGGAAAGGTTTTAAATCAGGTAAATGGACCAAGCGGATTGACGTTAATGATTTTATTGCAGAGAACATTACTCCCTATTATGGCTCTGATGAATTTTTGGCTGGACCCACGGATAACACCAAAGCGCTGTGGGATATCGTATCGGATTTAACCAAGAAGGAAAGGGAGAATGGCGGGGTTCTGGATGTGGATGTCCATACACCATCAACCATCACCTCCCATCAACCCGGCTATTTGGATAAGGATAAGGAACAGATTGTCGGCGTTCAGACCGACGAGCCGTTCAAACGCTCCATCCAACCTTTCGGCGGAATCCGGATGATGATTGATGCGTGCAACGCATACGGCTTTGAAATGCCGCAGGCGGTTGTGGACATCTTTAACGGCATACGCAAAACGCATAACCAAGGTGTGTTTGATGCCTATACTCCTGAGATGAGAGCAGCGCGCAAGGCCGGGATTATTACGGGTCTTCCCGATGCGTACGGCCGTGGACGTATCATCGGTGACTATCGCAGAGTATCGTTATACGGCGTGGACGCGCTGATCCAGGACAAATTGAGAGAACTCGCCGAGCTTGAAGTGGATGCGATGGATGAGCCGGTCATCCGTTTGCGGGAAGAATTGTCTGAACAAATGCGGGCGCTCAAGGAACTGAAGGAAATGGCGGCTATGCATGGTTATGACATTTCCAAACCTGCGAATACGGCGAAGGAAGCATTCCAGTGGCTGTATTTCGGTTACTTGGCCGCTATCAAGGAGCAGAATGGCGCTGCGATGTCTCTTGGCCGGGTATCCTCTTTCCTTGATATTTATATTCAACGGGATCTGGCTGAAGGCAAGCTGACGGAAGAAACAGCCCAGGAACTGGTCGACCATTTCGTAATGAAACTTCGGATCGTGAAATTCCTGCGTACACCGGATTATAACGAGCTGTTCAGCGGGGATCCGACGTGGGTGACGGAATCCATTGGGGGCATGTCGGTAAACGGTGAGACGAGAGTGACCAAGAACAGCTTTCGTTTCCTGCACACCCTGTACAATTTGGGACCTGCTCCGGAACCGAACTTGACGGTGCTATGGTCGGAGAAGCTGCCGGAAGCCTTCAAAAAATATTGTTCGAAAGTTTCGATCGAAACCAGCTCGATTCAATACGAGAACGATGATCTTATGCGCCCGATCTACGGAGACGATTACGGCATCGCCTGCTGCGTATCTGCAATGCGCATCGGAAAGCAGATGCAATTCTTCGGAGCCAGAGCAAACCTCGCCAAAGCGCTGCTCTATGCGATTAACGGCGGTAGAGATGAGAAATCCGGCGCCCAGGTTGGACCGGAATATCCGGCCATTACCGCGGAAGTTCTGAGTTATGATGAAGTCATGAAGCGGTTCAAGCCGATGATGGAATGGCTTGCGAAGCTCTACATGAATACGCTCAATGTGATCCATTACATGCATGACAAATACAGCTATGAACGGATCGAGATGGCGCTTCACGACCGGGATATCCTGCGCACGATGGCATGCGGCATTGCAGGCCTGTCCGTAGCAGCGGATTCACTGAGCGCGATTAAATATGCGAAGGTGAAGCCGGTACGCAACGAGCAAGGGATTGCGGTGGATTTTGAAATCGAGGGCGAGTTCCCTTGCTATGGCAATAATGATGATCGCGTGGATAGCATCGCTGTTGAGCTGGTCGAGGCCTTCATGAGCATGATTCGCAAGCACAAGGCATACCGTGATGCCATGCCAACGCAATCGGTGCTCACGATTACGTCGAACGTTGTATACGGCAAGAAGACAGGAACCACGCCGGATGGACGTAAGGCAGGCGAGCCGTTTGCGCCGGGCGCGAATCCAATGCACGGACGCGATAAGAAGGGAGCTCTCGCTTCGCTGACCTCCGTGGCCAAGCTGCCATACGAGGACAGTCTCGACGGCATCTCGAATACGTTCTCGATCGTACCGAAAGCTCTTGGCAAGGAAAGTGATATCCGTGTGAACAACCTGGTTGCGATGCTGGACGGTTACTTTGGCAGCAAAGCGCACCATCTGAACGTCAACGTATTTGACCGGGAGCAGCTGATGGATGCGATGGAGCATCCGGAGAATTATCCGCAGTTGACGATCCGGGTATCCGGTTATGCGGTCAACTTCGTCAAACTGACGCGCGAACAGCAGCTTGACGTTATCAACCGTACGTTCCACGGATCGATGTAAGGATGGAAGACTACCATAGCGGATACGGAAAGGATGACGCACCATGCTAAAAGGTCATGTACACTCCATAGAAACGTTCGGAACGGTGGACGGTCCGGGTATCCGCTTTGTGCTCTTCATGCAGGGCTGCCTCTTGAAGTGTCAATACTGCCATAATCCGGATACCTGGGGACTGCATGAAGGACGCGAGATGACGGTAGATGACGTATTGGCAGAGATTGAGCCTTATCTGAGCTACTACCGTTCATCGGGCGGCGGGTTAACGGTCTCCGGCGGTGAGCCGACATTGCAGTATCCTTTTGTCACGGAGCTGTTCAAGGAAGTGAAGCGACGCTGGAATTTGCATACGACGCTGGACAGCAACGGCTATAATGAACCGGAGAAAATATCGGAATTGCTGGAGCATACCGACTTGGTGCTGCTGGATCTGAAGCATATCAACGACGAGAAACATATCAAGCTCACCGGGAAGTCCAATGAACGGACGTTGAAGACCGCCCGCTGGCTGTCCGAACATGGTCGGAACATGTGGGTCCGGCACGTATATGTGCCGGGCATCCATGATAGCGAAGAAGACTTGATTGAGTTAGGTCAATTTATTCGGACGCTGCACGGCGTCGAGAAATTCGAAATTTTGCCATATCATCAGATGGGCGTGTATAAATGGAAGGAACTCGGCATGGCTTATCCATTAGAGGGCGTTCCTTCACCATCCGAAGAGGAAGTGGCACGCGCTTACCGGTTGATTGGCGAAATACCCGAGAATATAGAGACTGTCCAGTAATGATTTCAGCTGCATAATACTAAACATAATATGTTATGATTAATGACAATAACCTTTCCTAATAATGGAAGGGTTATTGTTTTTTTGTAGAGGATTTTATCCCTTGGATAGAAAAATGTCGACCTATCGAAATATGCAATCGCTTTCTATAATGAAGATGTAAGGAAAGTGCCTATCAAATATACAAACACTTCGGGAGGGTCAAGACAATGAAGAAAAAGGGTCTGGCATTATTAATGTCGCTTCTGTTCGTCTCATCCACGCTTTTGTCTGCGTGCGGCGGCGGTGACAAGGCAGCAGAGAAGCCGTCAGGTGGTTCGGAAGAAACGGTAAGCAATGAGCCGTTTGAAATCACCATCCGCCATACGCAAGTAGGTGAATCCAAGAAGTTCCGTCTCGCATTGCTGAACGATGTGGTCAGTAAGACCGAAGAGGCGGTGCCCGGACTGAAAATCAAGCTGGACGCTGTAGACTCTGAAGTGAACCGTAAAGAGAAGCTGAGAGGCGAGATGGCAGCCGGTAAGCCGCCGGAAGTGTTCGATGTGTTCGGCAGCCCCGATGCAGGCGTATATTCCAAAGAAGGCTTGATGCTCGATTTGACTCCGATTTTGGATGAGCTGGGCATTAAAGACAAATTTACGACGCTAGACCCGTTCACACATGATGGCAAGATCTACGGATTGCCGATTGGCGGTTCCATCGAAGGTATTTTCTATAACAAGGACTACTTCACGCAAAAAGGGCTGAGCGTTCCAAAAACATTGGCTGAATTAGAGCAAATTGCCGAAACCATCAAAGCCGACGGCAAGATTCCGTTCGCGCAATCCTCCAAGGATGCTTGGATTCCGCTCATGACCACGAATAACTTGTGGAGCTATTACGCGGGGCCAGAGGTTACTTACGGCTTCAAGACCGGAGAAACGAAATGGACGGATCCGAAAGTCGTTGAAGGTGTGAAGAAGCACCAAGAATGGGTTGAGAAAGGGTACTTCAAAAAAGGCGAGCTCGGATTCGAATATGCGGACATGAGAAACCAAATGATTACCGGCGAAGCCATCATGATGATGGACGGATCGTGGGCGAACTCCGTATTTAGAGATCCGGCTCAAGCGGGTGACATGGTAGGCAAGGTCGGATACTTCAACCTGCCTCCGGTTAATGAAGGCGACCCAGTCATTGTCATGCAGGACGCAAACAACGGATATGGATTTTCGGCAGCGGTTGCGGAAGATCCTCGTAAACTTCAGGCGGTTAAAGAGTTCATCAAAAATATGTGGACAGATGAAATGCAGCTTCGCGGACTGAAAGAAGACGGTGTACTGCCGGCGATGAAGATGGATCTGGCCACCATGAACTCCACTTCGGACGACCCGCTTATGCAAGACATTTTCAAAGGCGTAAGTGAGATCAACAAATCCTTCCCTGCCTTTGATGCACTTGTTCAAGCAGACGTGAACACCGCACTGAGCATGGGAATTCAGCAAGTCATCGGCGGCGAGCTTGATGCCGAGAAGATGCTCGAGAATGTGCAGGCAGCGCAAGAAGCGGCCAATGCTTCAGAGGAATAACTACAATCCTAGACGGAAGGGCACCACCCGCTGCGGTACTTGGGGGTGCCCTTTCGCCTAAACAACATCAGACATAAATACGGAGGTTACCATGAACAAAGCGCTGAGAAATCCTCTGATTTACATCGTTTTTGTGCTGCCGGCATTCTTGCTGTTTCTGGCTTTTTTCATATACCCGATCTTTACTGCATTTGACAACAGCTTTACGAGCTGGAACGGCATCTCCAAAGATGTGAAGTATATTGGGTTCGATAACTATGTAACAGCCTTGAATGACGATGCTTTTTGGAAAGCTGTCAGGAACAACGTTTATTTCATTCTCTTTTCCTGTTTGATCCAGGTTCCGACGATCATAATCTTTTCCCTGTTAATCGCAAACGTGAAGCGTTTGAAGGGGCTTTATAAAACGGCGGTTTTCGCGCCGTCCATCATGTCGACGGCTGTCATCGGCATTTTATGGGGATTCATTTACAATCCGGACTTTGGTCTGATGAATGAGATTTTAGGGCTGGTTGGCATTGAACCCATCTATTGGTTATCGGATCGCAAATGGGCCATGATTGCCATCCTGATCACAAACGCGTGGCAATGGACCGGCTTTTACATCGTGATGGTGCTTGCCGCAATTTTATCCATACCGAAGGAGCTTGATGAGGCTGCGGCAATCGATGGAGCGACAGGCGTCCAAAGAGCAACCAAAATCACGCTTCCCTTAATTATGCCAATTATCTCTGTTGTGATCATGCTGTCGATCGCGGGAGCCATGAAAGCGGCGGACATTATTCTGGTTATGACCAAGGGTGGGCCGGCCGGCTCAACCGACGTTATGGCGACATATATGATTCGATATGCAATTACGAGCTTCAAGCATGGCTTTGGCAATTCGATCGCCGTGCTGATCTTCCTCTTTACGATTATTGTAACGGTGCTCTACCAGGTGCTGGTCGCAAGACGCAACGAAAGGATTGAATACTGATGAGAGCAATAAAGAAACTGATCCCGCACATTTTTCTGATGGCCTACTTGCTCGTCATACTATATCCATTCCTGTTCGTCCTGTTCTCTTCCGTGAAGGTGGATAACCAGTCCATTGCTACGAACCCATTTGGTTTGCCAAGCACGTTGGTATTTGATAACTATGTGAACGCATGGGTGAGCGCCAAAATTAGCACGTATTTCTGGAACAGCTTATACATCGGCGTGCTGTCAGCCTGCTTGTCGATTCTATTTGCGGCGATGCTGGCTTTTGCCGTGACGCGGATGAGATACAACCGGATCAGCGCGATTGTCTTTCAATGTATTTTGATAGGTATGCTGATTCCAAATAACTCTCTCATGCTGCCGATATATGGCATGATGAGGCAGTTGGATATTTTGAACACGCATATGGCCCTGATTCTGCCGTATGTTGCCAATGCCATCCCGTTCTCGGTTATTATACTGGCTGCCTTCATGCGGTCGCTGCCCGGTGAAATCGAAGAAGCCGCGGTTATTGATGGATTGAGGTCCGGAGGGTTGTTTGCTAGAATTATCTTACCTCTGACCGTACCGGCCATCGTTACCGTATTTATCATCAACTTCCTGGGTAACTGGAACGAATTCTTGCTTGCTAACTATTTCCTATCGAATGATGAACTGAGAACGCTGCCTGTCGGAATGGTCGGATTCAGGGACGCCTACAATATGAACTACGCACAGATGTCCGCGGGTATCGTATTCAGCGTGCTGCCGGTCCTTATCATTTATGCCGTGCTGCAAGAGAAGATCATTGAAGGCGTTACCGCAGGAAGCGTCAAGGGGTAATACCAGGAGCAGGAGCATGCGTATGAATTTGCGGAACAAACTATTCACGGCCTTTTTGGGGCTTATTATTATTCCGTTATTTGTGCTGGGCCTATTTACATTCTTTATTACGTACAATTCGATTGAGAAAAAGTACAGCCAGCAGGCTGAATATTCGCTAAAAGCGATCAGCTACAGCATTCTGAGCGTGTTCAAGGAGATGGAGTATGTCACGGATAACGGGATTGCCACCTCCGTCTTTGCCATGGCGCTGAATGCCAAGAATCCCGATGATCAAAACCTGATTAAGGAATCCAATGCGGAACAGCTGAAACTGAACGACAGACAGCGAAACTTTCGGAATCTACTATACAATCACCCAGCCATCAGTTATGCGTTTTTATATCATTTCAATAAAGAGTCATCGCCGATTCCGATATTCAGTAAAGAGGATTTCAGAACACTGCCCTATGAGCAGTTTAAGAACAGTCCTTTATACGAAGAGGTTGTGCAGCTTAACGGAATCCCCAAATGGCTGGCTCCGCACGAATTTCCGGAATTGACGGGGGCGGAGCCGGTATTTACCCAGATCAGGCTGATTAAGGACGTGACGACACTCCGCAAGCTGGGGATCCTGGTCGTCCAGATCAAGAGGTGGGAGTTTGAAGAAATTTTCCGTCATCTGACACTGCCTAACAATCTGCAGAATACATCGTTTATGTTGGTCAACAATGAAGGCTTCATTTTATTTGATCCAAATAACGATATGGATGGCCAAAATATTAGTCAATATATGAAGCGTGACGTTGAATTTAAGCAAGGCTACCAAAGTTTTAAAGCCAAGTTTAACGGTAAGGAGAATATTGTCTCCATCTATCATCTGAATGATTACGGCTGGAATCTCGTCTCGGTGACCAGCTGGAACTCGCTCTCACAAGAAGTGACTTCTTTTGCCAAGTGGTTCTTCGTCATTATGGGCCTCTGTCTGGTTACGGCGATTGTGTTCAACCGCCTGTTCATGAATCGGATTACCGGGACGATCGCAGTCATCGTACGGTTTATGCGCCGCGTGGAAGATGGGGATTTGAATGCGAGAGTTGAAGAGAAGGGAGAGGATGAGCTGCTGCTGCTGTCGAAAGGGTTCAACAATTTGATGAACCGGATCAACAATCTGTTTGCGCAGATCAAAAAGGAGCAGAGGCAGAAGACCGACGCGGAGATGCGTGTGCTGCAAGCGCAGATTAAGCCGCACTTCCTCTTTAACACCTTGGAATCGATCAACGTTCTCGCTGTGCAGAATGAAGGACGCAAGGTCAGCGAAATGGTATACCGGCTTGCCAGCATCTTGCGGATCAGTATACAGGAAAAGGAAGAAATTACGCTGGATGAAGAAATCAAGCACTTGCAGAGCTACCTTGAAATCCAGAAGTTTCGGTTCGAGGACCTGTTCGAATACGAGATTGACGTGCCGAAAGAGCTTATGCACAGCCGCATCTTGAAGCTGACGCTGCAGCCGCTGGTTGAGAACAGCATACAGCATGGCTTTGAAGGGATTTCTTACACAGGATGGATACGCATCTCTGCATGGAAGGAACTCGGTAATGTCATCATTCGGGTAGAGGATAACGGGCTCGGCATGACCTCAGAGCAGTTGTCCATGTTTGAATATATGGTGTCCGAGGATAACGGATCGGAACAGACGACGATGCAGAATCTCAAAGTGAACCAGGAACGACGGGGACTTGGACTGCGGAGCGTGGCTGACCGGCTTCGCATTCAGTACGGGGATTATTACGGTCTATTCATATGCTCAAGCCGCCCCGGCGGCACCGTTATACAATGCGTCATACCCAATTATGACAGGGGGGAAGGGCAGCATGTTGAAGGCATTATTAGTTGACGATGAGGCTCCAATCCTGAACAATCTCAGCAAGGTTCTGCCTTGGGAAGAGATGGGCATGAAGGTTGTCGGACTTGCCCGAAGCGGGATGGAAGCACTTGAAGTAGCGGATCAGTATAACCCGGATCTGATTCTGTGTGATATCCGGATGCCCGTCATGGACGGACTGACCTTTATTACGAAGATTCGGGAGAAAGGAAGCCGGGCGGAAATTTTTTTGTTAACGGGATATCAGGAGTTTGAATATGCCCGGGAAGCAATTAAGCTGGGCGTCAAGGATTATATCAGCAAGCCGATTCATTACGGTGAGCTTGAGATGAAGATTCGAGAGATCGGGGAGGAGATCCGCAAGAAGAGGGCGAAAGAGAAGTATTACAATACCGTTTCGCTAATCGATGAGGCTCCGAATCCTGAAGCGGTTAAGAAAACGCCGGAGCAATTGGTAACGTCTGCTCTGGAGTATATCAATACCCATATGGGACAGGATTTGGGGATTGAGGAGCTTTCGGAGCATTTAGGGATCAGCTCCAGTTACTTCTGTTTATTGTTCAAGAACCATGTAGGGCTTACCTTCGTGGAGTACTTGACGAGACAGCGGATGGAGGCGGCCAAGTTCCTGTTAGTGAACAGCGACAAGAACATTGCGCAGATCGGCTCTTTTGTCGGTTATCATGAGCGTCGGTATTTTACCAAGGTATTTCAAAAAGCCACCGGCATGACGCCATCCGAATTCCGGGAAATGTCCGGAGAGGCAACGGTATAGGTTTTGATAGGGCCCATGCAGGCTGCTACAGTCATCGCTAGATTAACCCGCTTGGCTTGCAAAGTCCTTTAAATGGATAGAAAGTAGGTATGAGATCAATGAAATGGACGGCAGCAGATTTATCGTTAGAACAAAAGGTAGGACAAATGTTTATATGCGGCTTCAACGCCTTAACGCCGAATGAGCACGCCAAAATACTGATCGAACAATATCAGGTCGGGGGCATCTGCTATTTTCGCCGGAACGTGAAAACGCTGCCTCAGCTTGCCGAACTGTCAGAGTCCTTGCAGCAGCTCGCATCGGACCGCCAAAAGTTCCCGCTTCTGATCTCAATAGATCAGGAGGGCGGTATGGTTGCCCGGATTGATCATGAAGGCATCAGCCGCATTCCGGGAAATATGGCGCTTGGAGCAGCGGGCAGCGCGGAGGATTCGTACAGGGTAGCGCAAATCGGGGCGCGCGAATTGCGTTCACTCGGCGTGAACATGAATTTCGCTCCTTGCCTCGACGTGAACAACAATCCTCGTAATCCGGTCATCGGCGTGCGTTCCTTCGGCGAAGATCCCCAAGCTGTTGCCGCGCTTGGGGCTGCGGCCATTAAGGGATATCAGGAAGAAGGCGTGTCCGCTACGGCCAAGCACTTCCCGGGACATGGCGATACGAGCGTCGATTCACATCTCGGGCGGGCTTCTGTACCGCATGATCTGGAACGGCTCCGCAGCGTGGAATTGTATCCGTTCGCGCAAGCGATCCGGGACGGTGTGGACGCCATTATGACGGCTCACGTCAGTTTCCCGGCGATAGAGCCGAGTGATCTGCCGGCAACGCTTTCTCATGCCGTGTTAACGGGTTTGCTGAGGGAAGAGATGGGGTTTGAAGGGCTGATCATAACGGACTGCCTTGAGATGCATGCGATCTCCAAAGAGTACGGGATTCCGGAGGGCGCGATACGCGCGATCGCAGCGGGTGCGGACTGCGTACTGGTCAGCCACAATCTATCCGAGCAGACGGCGGCGATTACGGCCGTCATTGAAGCTGTCCGCAGCGGAAGGCTTTCAGAGAATCTGATCGATACGGCTGTAGAGCGGATATTGGCGCTTAAGCAGCGTAATGCGATGCTCGCAGAGGAGCTTCCGGTCTACCCGATTGGCGAGGTGGCGGAAGAGACCAAACAATTGCTGGCTCAAATCGCAGGCAGAGGCATCACGCTGGTGAAAGACGAAGGGCAGCTGCCTCTTAAGCCGGCGCAGGCTGTGGCCGTGATCTGGCCGGAACTGCTTTCGGCAACCCAGGTTGATGAAGCATGGAGCATGAGCTATACCTTGGGGGATGCCTTAAGATGTTACGGGGTTCCGGCAGACGATCTGCGTGTCGGAACCGATATGTCCGATGAAGAGGTCGAGCAGGCCGTTAAGGCAGCCGAAGGATATAAACAGATTGTGGTAGCCACGTACACTTCCGAGAGCCGTCTTCCCGCCGGCCAGCAGAAGCTGGTGAACAAGCTGGCTGAACTTGAGGATGTGGCCCTTGTTATCGTCGCTACCCGTAATCCTTATGATATCAATGATCTTCCCCCGGTTCCGACGTATTTGTGCAGCTACGAGAACACGCCTTATTATATGAATGCGACCGCGGGCGTCTTGATAGGACAGGTTAAACCGGAGGGTAAGCTCCCGGTAGGGATCAGCGAGGCTTATCCGCTAGGTTGGAGCGGTAATCAGGACTATGTCAACAATTGAATAAGGGTTGCTCAAACCGGAGTCTTCCTACCCAGGAATGCTCCGGTTTTCCTATTTTCCAGCCATTTCTGAGCAACTTTTCGGGAAACTTCGCGTCTAATAGTATGTCCAATAGAGGCAGACAGACTATACTGAGTGTTTTAAAGGAGTAGAGAATGAATTTCAAGAGAATCTCGATGATTACAGTCCTTGCCGCGGCACAGGTATCCATGGCATTTCCCGCGGCAGCTGAATCACCGGATATTACAGCTCCGGCGCTAAATAGCCAATCAGCGCTGCAGTCCCCGGTGGAAGGACAAAGCCAGCAGAGTGGAGAACAACAGACGGACATGCAGCAAGCGGAGGAAACATCGGCAACGCCAAAGGAAACACCTTCTGATTCAGTTGAAGGCACGATTAGCGATCCGAATGCCGAACCTTCTGCCCCAAATGAACAGCAGGAGCAGGAGGACACGGATAGCGATCCTTCCGATAATGAGGTATCAGAGAACGAAGAGGGCAGCCCATCCGGAGACAAGCCCGAAGTCAGCACTTCCCATGTTTCGGCTAACGAACTTGTGCTGCTGATGAACAGCAATGTGATGTACCATAACGGCAAGAAATACAAAGCGGGTCAGCCGATGGCTGTGAAGCAAGGGGTATCCTATGTCGCCATTCGCGCCATGGTTGAACGTGCAGGACTGAAGCTGTCTTACGATAACAAAACGAAGGAAACCATCATCCTTAAGGATGGCAATGAACTTCGGTTTACGACAGGAAGCAGCAATTATAAGGTCAACGGACAGGTACGCCCAATGAAAGGCCCTGCTTACCAGAGCAGCAATGTGTTTATGGTTCCGTTAACCGCGATCACGCAAGCCCTTGATATTCCATACCGGGTAAACCAGCCCGAGAAAAAGGTTATTCTTGATTTATCCGGTATGGGCAGCGGCAACGGTAACGGCCAACAGCCAGGCGGAAATAACGGCGGGGGATCTGGCAGCGAGGTTCCGAACATACCGAACCTGGGTCCGAATGACCTCATCCTGATGATGAACAGCAACAAGATGTATCAGAACGGGAAAGCTTATACGGCAGGTCAGCCAATGGCAGTCAAGAATGGCGTATCCTATGTTGCCATTCGCTCCCTCGTTGATCGTGTCGGCCTGAAGCTGACCTATGACGGAAAGACAAAGGAAACGATTATTATCCGCGGTAACGATGAGCTTCGTTTTAAGACGAACAGCAGCGTATACACCGTGAACGGKGTCAGAAAATCAATGAAGGGACCGGCTTATCAGTCCAACAATACATTCATGGTGCCGCTGACCAGCATTACGCAGGCGCTGGACATTAGTTATCGGGTGGACCAGCCGAACAAACGGGTTATCCTTAGCCTGAGCTCAAAGCCGGTAGCTTCCTTCACGGTGCAGCCTGGCGAGATTCTTGCCGGACAAACAACGGTTACGTATAAGACGAATGCCTATTCTCCGACGGGACTGGCTATTGTTGACGAGCATTGGGAAGGCCGGGAAGAGATTTTTGACGAACCCGGCGTGCATACGGTTTCCTACTCGGTACAGGATTCCAGCGGGGAGTGGAGCGACCCGTATATATTGAGCATTCAAGTATCCGCACCGAATACGCCCCCTGTTGCCATGTTCGAAACGGACAAACAGGAATATAAGATCGGTGAGAAAATAACGTACATGAATATGAGTTATGACAACGATCCTGGCGATGAGCTTACGTATAAGTGGGAAAACAACGATCAGGCCTTTTTTACGGCAGGAACGCATAAGGTGCTGCTCATTGTTACCGATAAACATGGAGCGACCAGCTCATACGAGAAGATCATAAACGTAACGAGTGAAGTGTTGTATACGCGCGATCAATTCAATCAATTATTTACGGGCATCGGCGACAAATACACCTTTGACGGATCAGCTGTGCCGACATGGAAACTGATGCCGATTACGAGAAGCTCCGAACCGTATCTGTTGATTCGCAGCAACTCTCCGGAAACCGTCTATCAAGAGGGGATTGTCTACCGTGAGGTCGGCAATGCCAGCACGCGATTCATGATTCACCACTTGAACGCTACCGGGAAGAATATGAAGATGTATGTCGTCGCTACCAACATCAACACGATGACGGCGCGTCTGACCACCGAGTATACCGGTTTGGGCGGTCCGATCAATATCCCGACAGCCACGGGTAAAGCGGCTGTCCAGCGTTATCTCGAGTCCATGCAGTCTGCGGATGCATTCAAGACGATCTCGCTCGCCCCTGGGGAAAGCCGGATCATTTTGCAAGACTTGAGCGCGCAAACCTTGAAGAATCAGCAGGTGCTCTCCATGTTTGCTGATCTCTATTCCGACTCGCCGATCCGATATGATGTCATCATGATTGATGAAGCCAAGGATCCGATTCAAAAGCTGCCTTACCTGAAACTCCATCCGAGCGATGGCGTTCATAACCGGGGAACGTATCCGGACTCGACGCGGATTATTGAATCCTATGACTTGGTTGGCGACGCGCCTACCCGTCTCGCGCTCGGCGACAAGACAAACGATCCGAATCTGGAAGGGTATGACGGCATTAACGGTTCATATCAATCCAATGCCGGGAACTTCGGTGTACTGTACAAAATCAAGCTGCACCGCGTAGCACCCAATACGCTGATCACGCTGAATCCGCGCGGAGGCAAGTACATGGGTGCGATGATGGTGAACGGAAATATCATTCAGACGCCGAATACAAGCGGTGGCGCCGTATCTGCGCCGAATGAAGCTGCCGTTCTCTATCGTACGGGGAAATACGAGCAGACCGTGGAAATCCTGTTTACGGCGGCGCCGGGAAGCAGTCTGCCAATCAACATTCTGCTCCAGCCGCTTCCGCAATTAAAGAACTAATCCATTCATCATGTATAGCAACGGGACAGCCTTCTTAGCCAGAACATGGTTAGGGCTGTCCTTTTTGTTGGTTCTTGCTGAGGGATCATGTCATATCCCAGGCATCTATTTTCCACTGGCGGGTACCTTGCAGGCGTTTAGCCTATACACAACCGCTTTCATTGACGCTGTCTTATTTTTCAGGCATTATAAGAAGAGAGTATCTTCAAGTAGAGGAGGTTACCTCCGTATGCTTACGACGGAACAGATCATCGACGCCATGTCGGAACATGGGCTGCGCATTACTGATCAGCGCAAGACACTTGCCAAATTGTTTGGGGAACATCCTGGATATTTAACGGCCAAGGATGTGTACGAATATATGGGCCGGAAGTACAGCGGTTTGAGCTTCGATACGGTCTATCGGAATCTTCGGGTATTGTACGAGCTTGGCGTATTGGAGCAGGTTGTGTTCGAGGAAGGCATCAAGTTTAGAGGACGCTGCAGCGAAGAACATCACCATCATCACATGATCTGCCTGCAGTGCCAGAAGACGTACCCGATTACGTTTTGCCCGATGCAGCTGACCGATGCGCCGGATGATTTCCAGGTGGTTCAGCATAAATTCGAAGTGTTCGGCTACTGCCGGGACTGCGGCAAGGACAGTGCGGATAATGAAGTTTCACCAGGCGGTGCAGGAAAGCGGGATAGCCGGGCATGAGCACAGCGCGCAGGGTGGTGAAGGTGCCGATACACTTCTATCGGAAATTCATCTCTCCGTTGAAACCGGCGACTTGCCGATTCTATCCAACCTGCTCGGCCTATGCTCTTGAAGCGATTGAGGTGCACGGCGCGCTTAAGGGCTCCTGGCTGGCGGCCAAGCGAATAGCAAGATGCCATCCGTTTCATCCAGGCGGCATTGATATGGTTCCGCCGCGCAAGGATAAGATGTCGTCTTCATGGACAGAGAAATAGCGTTTTTTGGGGTATCCTAGCGGATACGAAACGGAATGCATCCTGTCTTATAGGTCATAGCCATTCGACGGACCGCGGCTCATCTTGACACGCCGCAGCCCGTTTGATTAAAATGTAAGAAATTATAGGTATATCCGAGGAAGAGATAAGTACGGAAAGCTTGCCTTGAACAGAGAGCCGGAGCTGCTGGAAACCGGTCTTGGCGAATTTCGGAAAATGGTCTTGGAGGATCCGCTTTTGAGCGCTGCAGTCGGGGTATGAAGGCTGCCGTAAAGGAGCGGCGTGAGCCAGCGTTAATGGACGGCCGGATGACGGCAGATGAGCCTGTTACCCGTAAGGGGACAGGGAATTTGGGTGGTAACACGTGAGAACAACTCTCGTCCCATGGGGACGGGGGTTTTTTGCTATTTACTGCTGTTTTCGTAAAGAGATTGCCTGATACAAACAATCCATTTCACGGTAAAGGAAGGTTACAATGGCAGACAAAAAGACGTTTTATATTACAACGCCAATCTATTATCCAAGTGATAAGCTGCATATCGGGCATGCTTATACTACGGTGGCCGGCGACGCGATGGCCCGCTACAAACGGCTTCGCGGATACGATGTCCGTTATTTGACGGGGACCGATGAGCACGGACAGAAGATTGAACGCAAAGCGGCGGAGGCTGGAAAAACCCCGCAGCAGTTCGTCGACGATATCGTGGCCGGCATCAAGGACCTGTGGAAGAAGCTGGACATATCGAACGAAGATTTCATTCGCACCACGGAGCAGCGCCACACCACGGTTGTACAGGAGGTATTTGAGCGTCTGCTGAAGCAGGATGACATCTACAAGGGCGAATACGAAGGCTGGTACTGTACGCCTTGTGAGTCTTTCTTCCTGGAACGTCAGCTTGTAAACGGCAACTGTCCGGACTGTGGACGACCTGTTGAGCTTGTGAAGGAAGAGAGCTACTTCTTCCGCATGAGCAAATATGTGGACCGCTTGCTCCAGTATTACGAGGAGAATCCGGATTTCATTCAGCCGGTATCCCGCAAGAATGAGATGATCAACAACTTCATTAAGCCGGGTCTTGAGGATCTGGCTGTGTCCCGTACGACCTATGAGTGGGGCGTGAAAGTGAAGAGCGATCCGAAACATGTGATCTATGTGTGGATTGACGCCCTTCTGAACTATATAACGGCACTCGGTTACGGTACAGAGGACACCAGCCTGTATGACAAATACTGGCCGGCTGACGTACACCTGATGAGTAAGGAGATCGTCCGTTTCCATACGATCTATTGGCCGATCATTCTGATGGCGCTCGATGTTCCGCTTCCGAAAAAGGTGTTTGCCCATGGCTGGCTGCTGATGAAGGACGGGAAAATGTCCAAGTCCAAGGGGAATGTGGTTGATCCGGTTACGATGATTGACCGGTATGGTCTTGATGCGCTTCGTTATTACCTGCTGCGTGAAGTTCCATTCGGAGCGGACGGCACCTTTACGCCGGAAAGCTTCGTGGAACGGGTGAACTCCGACCTGGCCAATGACTTGGGTAACTTGTTGAACCGTACCGTGGCCATGGTCGATAAATATTTTGACGGAGTCGTTCCGGCGTTCTCCGCCGGCGTAACGCCGTTTGATGCAGCGATCGAGGAAGCGGCTAAGTCGGTTTATGAGAAAGTCGAAACCGCTATGGAAAATATGGAATTTTCCGTTGCGCTGACGGCCATCAGTCAGTTTGTCAGCCGCAGCAACAAATATATTGATGAGACCCAGCCTTGGACACTGGCCAAAGACGAGAACAAACGGAATGAGCTGGCATCGGTCATGAGTCACTTGGTGGAGACGCTCCGCGTAGCATCAATCCTGCTTCAGCCGTTCCTGACCCGAACACCGAAGAAAATGTGGGATCAGCTTGGCCTGGCGGAAGGCGAATGGACGACTTGGGAGAGCGGACGCCAGTTCGGAGCTATACCGGCTGGAACGAAGCTTCAAAAAGGCGAGCCGATATTCCCTCGCCTGGATACAGAGCAGGAAGTGGCATACATCGCCGAGGCGATGACAGGCGGTACGAAGGCCACTCAGGAAGAGACTTCGACCTCGGCAGCAGATTCGCCGGCCGAGAGCACGGCGGAGCCTGTAGAGCTTAAAGAGGAAATCGGCATTGAGGATTTTGCCAAGGTCGAGCTGCGCGTAGCGCAGGTGATTGCAGCCGAGCCGGTGAAGAAAGCGGACAAGCTGCTTAAGCTGCAGCTTGACCTCGGATTCGAGCAGCGGCAAGTGGTATCCGGTATAGCGAAGTTTTACACGCCGGAGGAATTGGTTGGACGGAAAGTGATTTGCGTAACGAACCTGAAACCGGTGAAGCTTAGAGGCGAAATGTCGCAAGGCATGATTCTGGCCGCATCCCACGGCGATCAGCTGACGCTTGCAACCGTACCGGACGGCATGCCTAACGGCGCAGTTGTCAAATAAAATGCTCTCTCATTGAATTAAGTCGCGATAGACGGTGTACCCTGTTAAAGGGTACGCCGTTATTTTTTCCTTTAATACGGAGGATACAACATCTCTATTGAAAATTAATAGTAAATTTTACGATTTGGTTGACAACGGGCTTTACCTGCTTTTATAATCTTGTTAGTAAAGATTACGATTAATTGATCGGAGCGGATATGGGGAGATGAACATGAACAAGAGAAAGAGAGAGAACAAACTTACCGGTTGGACCTGGAGTGTAACCTCTATCTTATTGGCGGTACTCATCCTGTCGGGATGCGGAAGTAAATCCGGCGGCAGCATTGTAGAGGGCAAGGTAAACGTCATTACGACCTTTTATCCAATATATGAATTTACGAAGGAGATTGGCGGGGATGACGCCAATGTCGTAAATCTTCTGCCAACGGGCGTGGAGCCGCATGATTGGACACCGCGCAGCCAGGATATCGTGAATACTTCCAAGGCCCAGCTGTTTCTCTATAACGGTGCCGGGCTGGAAGGCTGGGTACCGGGATTTTTGAAGGGACTTGATAAAGACACGCAAGTCAAGCCGGTTGAAGTCAGTCACGGCATCCAGCTGATTGATGCTGTGGGAGACGATGGTCATGGACACGGGGAAGCAGCCCACGAAGAGGAACATGATCACAGCCATGAAGAAGGCGCCGAAGCGGAGCACGATCACAGCCATGAAGAAAGTGCCGAAGCGGAGCATGACCACAGCCATGAGGAAGGCGCCGAAGAAGATCATGCAGGCCATGACCACGCAGAAGAGGCAGCCGAGACTAGCACCGACACTCATCATACGGATCCGCATACATGGGTAAGCCCAAAATCCGCCCTGGTCATGGCTGAGAATATCAAGAACAGCCTTGTCGAGGTGGATCCTGAACATAAGGACGGTTATGAACAGCGCTTTGAAGCCTTGAAAGAGAAGCTGGTCAAACTGGATAACGATTTCACAAGCGAGTTGTCCAAAATGCCGAAGAAAGACATTGTCGTATCCCACCAGGCGTTCGGATATCTGTGTCGGGATTATGGCTTGACGCAGCATGCGATTATGGGACTCTCACCGGACGCGGAGCCCAGAGCGCAGGATATTGTGAACCTCACCAAGACGGTAAAAGAGAAGGAAGTTAAATATATTTTCTTCGAAGAACTCGTATCGGATAAACTTGCCAAAACGCTGGCAAATGAAGCAGGCGTGGAAACCTTGGTATTGAATCCGGTGGAGGGACTGACTAAAGAGCAGGCGAGCGGCGGCGAGAATTATTTCACGCTGATGGAGAAAAATTTGCAAAATCTAACGAAGGCTTTACAATAAGGAAGATGGGGGAGCTTATCCCCCTCTTCTTTCGTGTTATGAATGTTTATGAAATTCATATATTAGATAGAAAGACTACAGAGAGAAAGGCGGCCTGGTTATGGAGCCGGCAGCACAGGATTGCCACCAACCTATTGTACAAATCAAGGATGTATCCTTTCATTACCGCGAGCAACAGGTGATCAAGGATCTCAATTTCACCATAAAAGAGCGGGACTTCGTAGGTATTGTCGGGTCGAACGGGGCAGGCAAAACGACGCTGCTCCGCATGATCGTTGGATTGCTGCCTGCCGCCGAAGGGTCTATCGAACTGTTCGGTCAGCCGATCCGTAAGTTTCAGGACTGGGAGCGAATTGGGTACGTTCCGCAGAAAAATTCGTTTAATCCGCTGTTCCCGGCCACTGTGCGTGAAGTTGTCATGTCCGGGCTATATAATCGGAAGAAAATGTTTCGCCGTTTGAACCGCCTGGACCACCAGAAATGTGAGGACGCGCTGGAAGTGATGCGCATTCAGGATATTGCCGATAAGCGGATCGGGGCCCTGTCCGGGGGACAGCAGCAGCGCGTGTTTCTCGCTCGGGCGCTCATCAATCGCCCGGATCTGCTCATACTGGACGAGCCTACGATCGGCATTGATGCCGAGACCCAGGCCGGATTCTTTGAACTGATTACCCATATGCATGCCCATCATCACATGACGTTTTTGATGGTCACCCATGATTTGGACATGGTCAAAGACTACCTGGGAGAATCGCCGGTATCGCAGAACGGAAAAATTCAGTTTTTTGTAAGGCATTCTCATGAAATCGAAAACTGCGCGGAAGTGGATTTGCAGCATTCGCTCGTCTAATGTATAGAAACAAGCTTTTTGAAGCAGGAGAAGGGGACGTTATCATTGCTTGATATTTTGTTTAGCGATTTTTTTCAGCGGGCGCTGATCGGAGGGATTCTGATCGGCATTACAGCCCCGCTTATCGGGATATTCCTCGTGCTGCGCAGGCTGTCCATGATCGGCGATACGTTGTCGCACGTTACGATTGCGGGTGTGGCGCTCGGATTTCTGATCGAAGTATATCCGCTTGCCGCTGGACTTGTGTTCGCGGTGCTGGCCTCATTTGCGATTGAGAAGCTGCGAAAGGCATATAAAAGTTATGCCGAGCTGTCAATCGCCATTATTATGTCTGGCGGCGTTGCGCTTGCTTCGCTGTTTTTCACCCTGGGAATGGGCTATAATACGGATGTTATGAGTTATTTGTTCGGCAGCATCTACACGCTGGATTCCACGGATATTTATATGGTGGGCGGTGTAACCATCGTTGTCATTGCGGTTGTGGTGATGTTCTTCAAGGAGTTCTTCCTGCTCAGCTTCGAGGAGGATGCCGCCAGTGTCAGCGGACTGCCTGTCAAATGGATGAACATGATCATTACGGTACTGACGGCCCTTGTTGTAAGCACCGCCATCAAAATTGTGGGCGCGCTTCTGGTATCCGCATTGTTGGTGATTCCGGTAGCAATCAGTTTACTGCTGGCAAGAAGCTTCCGAAGCTCCATCGTATTATCGGTCATCATCTCCGAAATTGCCGTTATCGGGGGATTGATGCTTGCGGGCGTATTTAATCTGGCACCAGGCGCGACCATCGTGCTGCTGCTGATCAGCCTGCTTATCATTACGCTTGTCGGCAAAAAGGGCTTTACGACATAAGGGGGTTCTGAAATAAAATGGCTGATATTAATATCGGCATCGCGTTTGCTGCCGGTTTTGCTTCTTTTATATCTCCATGCTGTTTACCGCTGTACCCGTCCTACTTATCGATTATTACAGGCATGTCGGTTAATGACTTGAAGAACGATCAGAACCGCAAGGAGGTCCGATTCCGGACCATGACGCATACACTTGCGTTCATCCTTGGGTTTTCTGCTGTTTATTACACCCTCGGTTGGGGGGCAGGCCTGTTCGGGGAGTTCTTCACGGAATATCAAGACTTGATCCGTCAGCTTTCTGCGCTGCTGATCATCGTGATGGGACTTATGCTCATTGGCATTTTCCAGCCCAAGTTTTTAATGAAGGACCGGAAATTCAATTTTAAATCCAAACCGACCGGATACATAGGAACATTTCTGTTTGGCATCGGGTTTGCTGCAGGCTGGTCGCCATGCGTCGGCCCGATTTTAACGGCCATCATCGCGCTGGCAGCTTCCGATCCGGGAACCTGGTTCCCGTTGATTACCTCGTACTCCCTGGGGTTTGCAGTGCCTTTTTTCATCCTGGCTTTTTTCATCGGCTCGACCCGCTGGATTCTCAAGTATTCAAGCACGCTGATGAAGGTCGGCGGCGTCTTGATGATATTGATGGGGGTTCTGCTCTTTACAGATCAAATGTACAAAATTACGATTTGGCTGCAAGGCATTACACCGGAGTGGCTTAAATTTTAAAATCGAGTGGAAGACTGGTTCAATTCATAAGTCATTATTGACATAGGATTGGGCCAGGACTTGCCAACCGGTCTCCAAAACATGTATCATTACTATTGCAGGTAAAAGAGTATTTTGCACGGGTTATGTAATTATAGAAAAGAGGGAATAAGATGCCGACACCTAGCATGGAGGATTATTTGGAGCGCATCTACAAGTTGATCGACGAAAAAGGATATGCGCGCGTTTCGGATATTGCCGAAGGCTTGGAGGTTCACCCCTCATCCGTCACGAAGATGATTCAAAAGCTGGACAAAGACGAATATTTGATCTATGAAAAATATCGCGGTTTGGTTCTGACCAGCAAAGGCAAAAAAATGGGCAAACGGCTCATGGAACGTCATCATTTGCTTGAGGAATTCCTTGAGATGATAGGTGTACAGGATGAAAATATTTATAGGGATGTTGAAGGAATCGAGCATCATTTAAGCTGGGATTCCATTACGAGAATTGAGACGCTTGTGGAGTATTTCAAGCGCGATGAGAATCGACTTCAGGATTTGCGTGACGTTCATAACGAATTAGTCAACGAATCGTAATGTGGCATCTGTCCGCTTGTGACAGATGCTTTTTTAAACTGAACCGTCATATTTCCAGTGTTATATTAATAAGTTAGATTACCTGCAAATTTCATATTTTCGGAGGATTAATAGAAATGAAGCTTCGTAGATGGTTGTTGGTGCTGATTATGTTACTATTGTGTCTCCCGTCGGTGGTCCCAACTGCGCAAGCGAAGGCAGCTCCTATCCGTATTCAGTTGGACGGCGTAACCTTAAACAGTGACGTATCTCCTTACATATTGCCGAAGGTTAATGTAACCATGGTTCCTACGCGGATTATCAGTGAAGGCCTGGGCGCTTCGGTAGCTTGGAATCAGAAGTTAAAGACCGTAACGATCGGGCTGGACGGCTCGAATCTGCAATTGACATCCGGCAGTAAAACCGCGCTTGTGAACGGCTCATCCGTAGCACTTGATGCATCGGTTGAAATTAAGAGCGGCCGGGTTATGGTTCCGCTGCGGTTTGTCAGCGAGAACCTGGGTGTGCAAGTCGAATGGAACCAAGCGGCACAGCGTATCTCGCTGACCACAGGCACGGACGTTGTTCTTCCACCACCGGTATCCAATGGGGATGAAGTCAGAGGCGCCTGGATATCCACGGTGTTCAATCTGGATTGGCCGAAAACAAAGACCAGTGCAGAACAGCAAAAGGCATCTTACATCGCCTTGCTGGATTCGCTCCAGGAAGTTGGCATCAATACCGTGTACGTGCAGGTACGTCCGGCTGGCGATGCATTGTATCCATCCACTATGGTGCCATGGTCCAAGGTGCTGACAGGCATTCAAGGAGCAGGCATAAACGGAATATGGAGTTCCACGCATGGTTTAATCCTTTCCGGGCCAATACCGATATTTTGACGGCATCGCTCGATCCATCCCACGTTGCGCTTAGCCACCCGGATTGGATCGTGAACACAGGCAAGCAGCTGTACATCAATCCAGGGATCCCGGAAGCTCGTCAGCATATCATCGATACCATTATGGAGGTCGTGAACGGATACGATATTGACGGTATTCACCTGGATGATTACTTCTACCCATCGAATACGGTCTTCAAAGATGATGCGGCATACCGCCAATACAATCAAGGTGCTTACGCAAACCTCGCAGATTGGCGTCGCGGAAACATCAATGCATTTGTGCAATCGCTCGGTGAGAGCATTCACCGTGTGAAACCGGACGTTGAATACGGAATCAGTCCTTTCGGCGTATGGCGTAACCAGTCCGTGGATAAGACGGGATCGGATACGAAAGCCGGCGTGACGGCTTATGACAGCATGTATGCTGATGTGAGGGCCTGGATCCAGAACGGCTGGATCGATTACGTGGCTCCGCAAATCTATTGGAGCATGAGTAATCCGGCCGCCGACTATGATAAGCTGGTGGACTGGTGGGCCGGCGAAGTACAAGGAACCGGCGTAGATCTCCTGATCGGGCATGCCCCCTACAAACTGGGAACCAGCGAAATCGGTTGGCAGAGCGCATCGGAGATCATCAATCAATTGAAGTACAATCAGAATTATGCCGAGGTTAAAGGCAGCATTTTCTTTAGAGCAGAGAATATTTTAAGTAATCCGTTAGGCATTAAAGATCAATTGCAATCATATTATAGATGAATCGGCACGTCCCATAGGTATGAAACATCCCCCGCGCTCATACATAGTCATTAGACCATGTGAGGCGGGGGATTTTATATGCAAATTAATGCGGTATTTGAAGGTGGGGGAGTGAAGGGGATCTCGCTTGCCGGGGCTGTCAAGGCGGCGGAGAATGCCGGCATGGAATTCAGCCGTGTTGCCGGAACGTCCTCCGGTTCGATCGTGGCATCCGTGCTGGCAGCAGGCTACCGGGCAGACGAGATCAAGCGCATTATTGAGGAGACGCCCTTTCATTCGTTTCTCCAGCGAGCGCCGATTTTTAATACGAAGTTTATCGGTCCCGCCTTGCGGGTGTTGATTAAGAAAGGGCTGTATTCCGGAGAAGCCCTGGAGAACTGGATTCGGGAAATCCTGCTTGCCAAAGGGATATTTACGTTCTCGGACATCCCGGCAGGCAAGCTGTATATCGTGGCTTCGGACATTACGAATGGAAGGCTGCTGGTGCTTCCGGATGACCTTCGCCAATATGGCATAAACCCCGCAACATTTCCCGTGGCCAAGGCTGTGCGCATGAGCTGCAGCATTCCGTATTTTTTCGATCCCGTCATTCTTCGCTTATTGGGCAGGGCCGCCAAAGGTAAGTCGTTCGGCGAACAATTTGTATACATTGTGGATGGGGGACTGCTCAGCAACTTTCCGTTATGGCTCTTTGATCGCGAGTCGAAGGGGGGACCTAAGCCGCTGCCAGTGCTTGGCTTCCAGATGGTCGGGAAGAATAGTAACTTGCCCCATTTGATTGATGGCCCGATCGGCATGTTAACCGCCATGTTTGAGACGATGCTTTCCGCTCACGATGAACGTTATATTGAACAGCAAAACCGGAATCGAACGATTAAAATTCCGACACTTGGCATTGGTACCACTCATTTTAATCTGACCAAGGAGGAAAGCGAGAATTTATACAATTCGGGGTTAACGGCGGGTACGATGTTTTTCGCCCGCTGGAAATCCGAACATTAAAAAACCGTCCGGCCGGCATGAGTTAGCACGGTTGGACGGTTTTCTTCTTAGTGATATTTAGGAACATCATCGGATGGGTCCGGTTTTCCTTTTTGCCCATCGATAACCTGAAACGGGTACTGTTTACGTTTTGCAGCTGGATTGCTCTTCCGTGCGGTGCTATGTTTAGCCGCCAGCTTAGCTGCCGTTCGCTTGGAAGGTTTCACCTTAGGCCGCTTGTTAAAACGACGAGGCGGGAACTTATAGAGCACATACACGACAGCTACAATAATGAGTGGAATCATAATATTCATTCTTGATCCAGGATCTAACAGGAATACCAGTAGCCCTATGGCGGCTAACGTGATCGCCGTCCAAAAAATGATCGCATGCCTTCTCATGGATTATCACCCTTTCGCGGGATCCAGCACACTTCCTGTCACAGATTGGTGAACTGTAACATTCTCGTATTGAGCATCTAACTCACGCATTCTGTTAAAGGATGCGATGGATACTTCAACTTGATCATCAGTAGGTTCCTTCGTCGTTAAAAGCTGCAGCCACAGACCGGGATATCCGAGGAAACGGAGTACCGGCATGTCTCGCATGGCATTGGTAAGTTTCAGGAACTCAAAGGAAACGCCAAGCACGACCGGTAGAAGCGCGATTCTTTGAATGACCCGCTGCGTCATGGTATCCCATGGCACCACCGAGTAGACGACAACGCCGAGAACAATGGTCAGCATCATGAAGCTGCTGCCGCAGCGATAATGCAGTCGCGTATATTTCTGAACATTCTTCACCGTCAGCTCTTCGCCGGCTTCAAATGCGCTGATGACTTTGTGTTCGGCGCCGTGGTACTGGAACAGTCTTTTAATGACAGGTGTCTGGGAGATTGCCCATAAATACACGAGCAGCAGTATTAATTTAATGACGCCTTCAATCAGGTTATGCACAATATAGTGATCAAATGTATCGCCAAAAAAGAAATCCTCTACAAAAACAGGAACGAGTGTAAACAGCAGCTTACCGAATATGAAGGAAAGCACGCTGACGGCGGCCACACCGATGATCATGCTTAGACTCCAGCCTGAGTCTTCTTTCTCCTTCTGTTTTTCACGTTCTTCCGGCTCCAGGGTATCGTCAGCATAAGCATCCGCAGAGTAGTTCAAATGTTTGGAACCTTTAATTGTAGAATCTATGAGACTGACGATGCCGCGAAGAAGCGGAATCTTCCGCAGCTTTCGAACCCAAGCCTTGTCTTCGCGAGGCACCTCGAGAAACTTGATTTCGTTATTTTTACGCCGCACGGCCGTCACATTCACATGCTTGCCGCCGAACATAACGCCTTCGATTACAGCTTGGCCTCCATAGCTGATAGGGGTTGACTTATCGGACAACCAGTTCACCCTCCCTGACATGTTTTTCGTTCTATGAACTATTGTATCGAATTTTGAAAGTAATTTCTAGTTGGATTAGGGCAGGGGAAGCGGAGCATACTACCTTCAGAGATGAAATGGAGTAACAGCGGGCATTCGATAACTGACAAAGAGGAGAATCAATAGATGCATGAACATCAATTTCGCAAGCAGAACCAGGTCACCAATCCGTTTACGTTTGCCCTGGAGCTGGGCTATTATGCGGGCCTGATCTGGGGGGCCGTGCTTTGGATATTTTACTGGCTAAAATTCACGAAGGTGCTGCCAGGCTTTTTGCTGGAGCCGTTCTTCAAGCATGAGTTCCTCGCGACGACAGCTGGCCAAATTGCCGGTTGGCTGTCCTTTATCGCGTTTTCCGTCATCGCTTCCCTCATCTATGTCACCTTGTTCAGGAAGCTAAAGGGCCCATGGCCCGGGATTGCATACGGAATCGTATGGTGGGCGGTGCTGTTCGTCGCGCTCAATCCATGGCTTCGGCTGACGGATCCGGTGAAGAAGCTGCCTTGGGATACAAACATCTCTGAGGTTTGTATTTTTATATTATGGGGACTATTTATCGGTTATACGACTGCGCAGGAATTCACCGATGAGAAACTGCGCGAACCGAAGAAGGTGACGGGCTAGCCAAGAAAAACTTCTCAACCCTGTCCCGCCTATGGTAAAATAGCTTTTGGTTATTTGACGAAAAGGTGGGAAGCCCTATGAAATCCATATGGGTGATAAACGGACCGAACTTAAACCTGCTCGGCTTCCGTGAACCGGGCATTTATGGTTCACTCAGCCTGCAGGCGATCGAAGATAATTTGCGTAAACAGGCGGATCTCGCCGGTATCGGTATTACCTTCTATCAGTCTAATCATGAGGGTGCTATCATCGACCGTATTCATGAAGCTATTGGACAGGCGGACGGCATACTTCTTAACCCGGGAGCACTGACTCACTACAGCTATGCTGTACGTGATGCCATCAGTTCTGCCCGTATGCCGACAGTGGAAGTTCACCTATCGAACATTCATGCCAGGGAGGAATTTCGTCATACTTCCGTCATCGCACCTGTTGCTGTCGGACAAATCGCGGGTTTTGGCGCAGCGAGTTACACACTGGGCTTGTCGGCCCTTTTGCAAGTCCTGAACGACCAAGAAGGATAGCTAATCCGATCAGATATTAGAAAGCTTTAACCGAGAGGTTGCTTTTTGTTATCAGAAGAATTACAGCTAACCGTAACTGGCTGCTTAGAAATACGTCGAAGATGTTTTTCTTGTGCCGGCTTGGAAATGGGTGAGAGGAGAGGTTAGAATGAGTAACAAACGAGTGGTTAAACTGCGCGAGAAACTTCAGACTAAAGGCTTAACAGCTATGATGGTGGCAAGCCCGATCAACCGCAGATATTTGACAGGCTTTACCGGGTCTGCCGGCGACTCAAGCTCCACAGCAAGCCGTCGGCTTTCAAGTGGTTGAGCATGGACCGAAGGTCATGGAGACGGTCAAGGAATTGCTATCTTCCGAGGGAATAACATCGCTTGGATTTGAACAGGACCATGTTACATACGGCGTATTTTCGACCTATTCGGAACAGCTCGCGCCAATTAGCCTGGTGCCGGTTTCAGGTCTTGTAGAGGATCTGCGCATATTCAAGGATGCGGAAGAATTGAGCATTATGCAGCGGGCTGCCGATTTGGCTGATCAGACGTTCAGCCATGTGCTGACGATTCTGGCTGCCGGCAAAACGGAGCGTGAAATCGATCTGGAGATGGAAATGTTCATGCGCAAGCATGGCGCAACCGCGTCTTCCTTTGATACCATTGTCGCTTCCGGCGAGCGTTCGGCTCTTCCGCACGGTGTTGCCAGCGAGCGAGTGATTCAAGGGAACGAATTCGTTACGTTTGATTTCGGTGCGCTGCTTGACGGATACTGCTCCGATCTCACCAGAACCGTTGCGCTCGGAAGTCCTGATCCTAAGCTGAAGGAGATCTATGATATCGTGCTGGAAGCGCAGCTTCATGCACTGGATCATATTAAACCTGGCATGACAGGACGCGAGGCAGACGGCTTAACCCGTGATATTATTACCCGTTATGGATACGGGGAATACTTTGGTCACAGCACCGGGCATGGATTGGGCATGGAGGTTCACGAATCTCCAAGACTGTCCAAGCTGAGTGATGATGTGCTGCAGCCGGGCATGGTGGTAACGGTGGAGCCGGGCATATACCTGCCCGGGCTTGGCGGTGTCCGTATTGAAGATGATATCGTGTTTACGGAATCGGGTATTCATATACTAACAAGCTCGTCCAAAGACTACACTGTGCTTTAGGTGACTGTTCAAAAAGCTAGCTTTTTGAACTTGTACTTTAGGAAAATTGTGTACTATATTAATTAGACCGCATCCTTAGGAGGGAATCTTAGTGATTTCAGTAAACGATTTTAAGACAGGTTTGACCGTAGAAGTAGATGGCGATATATTCACCGTTTTGGATTTTCAGCACGTTAAACCTGGTAAAGGCGCAGCTTTCGTTCGTTCCAAATTGAAAAACCTTCGCAACGGCAACACCGTCGAGAAGACGTTCCGTGCAGGCGAAACGATTGGCCGTGCCATCATCGACAACCGTGGGGTTCAGTATCTCTATGCCAGCGGTCAAGAGCATGTCTTCATGGACAACGAAACTTACGATCAATTCAGCTTGACCAGTGAGCAGCTGGAGTGGGAGCTTAACTTCCTGAGAGAGAACATGAACGTTAACATCATCAGCTACCAAGGCGAGATCCTCGGGATCAACCTGCCTAACAGCGTGGAGCTGAAGGTCGTTGAAACCGAGCCGGGAATCAAAGGCAACACGGCTACGGGTGCAACGAAGAATGCGAAAGTGGAAACCGGCCTGAATGTACAAGTACCGCTGTTCATTAACGAAGACGATGTGCTTCTGATCGATACACGCGAAGGTAAATACATCTCCCGTGCATAGTAGGCTTTAAAACGGGACCCTTCAACGATTGACGGGTGCCAATATCTTCTAAACAACGAGGACTCCTGTACGTATGTACGGGAGTCTTTTTGCGATGGGTGAAAGCCGGTGACATAAACCTGAGTTCTTTTTGCCTTGAAAAGCCTTGACGGGATGACTCACTTTCGTATTATACTGTTTTAAAGTGAGAAACCACCTGAATGCTGTTACATACTGATATTAGTGGGGAGTGAAAGAAGCATTGTCACTGTACGTCATGAAATTCGGAGGCAGCTCTGTAGGGGATACAGAACGTATGAAGCGTGTTGCCAGAAGAATTGTAGAGAAACAAGATGAAGGTCATCAATGTGTAGTCGTGGTGTCTGCTATGGGGGATACAACAGACGATTTGATTGACCAGGCAAAGCTGTTGAACGAGAATCCACCGGCACGGGAAATGGATATGCTGATGACCACGGGAGAGCAGATATCCATATCACTGCTATCCATGGCTATTCACGGTCTCGGACGCAAGGCAAAGTCTCTTACCGGCTGGCAGGCGGGGTTCCGTACGGAAGCGGTGCATGGCAAAGCCCGTATCACGGATATTATGCCTGAACGCGTGTTTAAAGCGCTTGATGAAGGGAATGTCGTCATTGTAGCGGGATTCCAGGGAATGTCGGAAGACGGAGAGATTACAACGCTTGGACGCGGGGGATCAGATACCACGGCGGTTGCTCTTGCGGCTGCCATTCAAGCGGATGTATGTGAAATATATACGGATGTGGACGGGATTTACTCCACGGATCCGCGGGTTGTCAAATGTGCGCGGAAGTTGAAGGAGATTTCCTATGACGAGATGCTGGAGCTAGCCAATCTTGGTGCAGCTGTTCTTCACCCGCGCGCGGTTGAGTATGCGAAGCATAATCAAGTGAAGCTTGTCGTCAGATCCAGCTTTAATCATAACGAGGGTACGGTTGTTAAGGAGGAAGCAAGCATGGAACAAGGTGTGGTTGTCAGCGGAATTGCATTTGACAAGAATGTGGCAAGAATCAGTATTCTGGGCGTTTCCGATACGCCGGGCGTTTTGGCTCAAGTGTTCGGAGAGCTTGCGAAAGAAGCGATTGATGTTGATATTATCGTACAGAGCGGTGTCCAGAACGGCGAAGCAGACTTTTCCTTTACCGTTTCCTTGGCCGATCGGGAGCGTGCGTTGTCGGTTATCGAACAAATCCGCGGCAAGATTCCGTATCGTGACGTTACCTCGGAAGATCATCTGGTGAAAGTATCGATTGTTGGTGCCGGAATGGTCAGCCATCCGGGTGTGGCGGCGCAAATGTTTGATGTCATCTCCCGGCAAGGGGTCAGCATCAAGATGGTCAGCACGTCCGAGATCAAAGTATCCTGTGTCATTGAAGGAACCAATCTGGAAGGTGTCGTACAAGCGCTTCATACCGCGTACGGACTGGATACGGATCAGCAGGCTTCCGTTGGCGGACCGCAGGTGCGTCGATAACCTGTTTTTAATGGAATAATTTATGCAATCATATCGATATTAAATAGAGTTAATCCCGGTCCATATCGGCCGGGATTTTTTGCGTTGTCCGAAAGATTCAAAGTTCGCTTCTATGAAATTGAAAAAATAGAGATAAAACGAGAGTGGCTCGCATATTTTTAAACATCACACTTGTGAACAAGGAAGAAGGAGGATATAGAGCATGCTGGACAAGTTTGTCGCTAGTATGGCCACGCTTCGTTTTTTCTCCGGCAGTCTCGAGATTGTGGCGGCCATCATCATGCTGCGCCTGAACCAGGTCGATAAAGCGCTGGCTGTGAATTCCGCTCTGGCTTTTATGGGCCCGCTGATCTTGATTCTGACAACAACGATCGGACTCGTGGGAATGGCGGATAAATTGTCGTGGGGGAAGATCGGCTGGATTTTGTGCGGCGTTTCCTGTCTCTTATACGGCGTTTTAAAAAAATGATAGATTCGCTGCATATTTTTCAGGTACAAGCATACACATGGGATATGAAGTTCTCTTATTAGAAGATGATCAAAAAGGACAACCTGGGGGAAATTGATATGACATTGAACTGGTTAGACCTGTTTCCCGAGACCGTAAAACGGATGCTGCTGAACCTGTCGAAAGAGCTTCTCGATCATGTGGAGGAGGTACGTATCCGGGAGGAACGTCCGCTGGAGATTAATTCGGCGGGCAAGCATCATTTTCTGGATCGGCGCGGCGGGCTCACTTTGCGGCCTGATGAAGCGTATAAGCCGACGCGTGAAGATACCCATAGGTTGCTGGATCTAATCAGTAACCATTCCCTCTACACCATGGAAGAGGAATTGCGAAAAGGGTTTATCACGATACCTGGGGGTCATCGGGTCGGGCTCACCGGCCGGACGGTGCTCAGCGGTGGCAAGGTTGAACACATTCGGGATATTAGCGGATTTAATGTCCGGATTGCCAAGGAAGTTCAGGGTGCGGCGGATGACATCATCCCGCATTTACTCGACCGGAAACGGAAAAGGGTAATGCACTCGCTGATTTTATCCCCGCCCCAGCAAGGCAAGACCACGCTGCTTCGGGATCTGGCGAGGCAGATCAGTTACGGCAAATGGGGGAAATCGGCCGTGCATTGGCCGGGAATGAAGGTAGGCATCATTGACGAACGTTCTGAAATCGCCGGTTGTCTGCGCGGAGTCCCTGGATTCGACGTAGGTCCGCGTACGGATGTGCTCGATGGCTGTCCGAAAGCTGAAGGGATGATGATGATGATCCGTTCGATGTCCCCGGATGTGTTGATTGTGGACGAGATCGGTCGGCCGGAGGATGCGGAAGCCGTCATTGAAGCCTTGCATGCGGGAATCAGCGTCATAGCAACGGCACATGGCTCGTCCATACAAGATATGCGGGGGCGACCAGCACTCGCCGGTCTTCTGGAGAACCGGATGTTTGAGATGTATGCCGTTCTTAACAGAACGGGCGACCACAGATCATTCAAGCTGTTTGACGGAGGTCAGCGAACGCTTCAGACGGCTGCAGCCGGTCCGCCGGGCGGTGATGCCTATGCTTAAACTGGTCGGGGCTGTGCTCGTGCTGGGAGCTGGAACTTTAGCCGGATTTTATCAGGCCCAGCAATTCGCGGCAAGACCCAGGCAGCTGCGAGAACTCATTCTCGCGCTTCAACGGCTGGAAACGGAGATCAGCTACGGCTTGACGCCATTACCCGATGCGCTGGAGCGAATTGGCGATTCCCTTCGTGAACCGCTCAGATCATTATTTGCCGCAGCCGCGCTTTACATGAGGCCCGACTACGGGTTATCCGCACAGGAAAGCATCCGCAAGGCACTGGGCGAATACTGGAAACGAACATCGATGAAAAGTGCCGAGCGTGAGGTGTTGGAGCAGCTAAGCGGCGTTCTTGGCACCAGTGACAGGCAGGACCAGATCAAACATATCGCTCTGGCCGTGGGACAGCTCAAGCATGAAGAAGCAGCGGCAAGGGATGACCAGGTCAAATATGAAAAAATGAGCAAAAGTCTGGGACTGCTCATTGGAGCATTGATCGTCATTTTGATCTTTTAGCGAGGTGCCAAGGGAAATGAACATTGAAGTGAACGCCATCTTCCAGATCGCCGGCATTGGGATCATCATTGCCATGATCCATACGGTCCTGAAACAGATGGGGAAAGAGGATATGGCACATTGGGTGACCCTTATCGGGTTTGTGGTTGTGCTGTTTATGGTCGTCAGACTGCTTGACGATTTGCTCAAGGAAATCAAAAGTATTTTTCTATTCCAGTAGGTGGACCTTTATGGAAATTATCCAGGTGGTAGGACTGGGCATCATCGCTACCGTGCTGATCTTGGTTGTCAAGGAACAGAAGCCGCTCTTTGCCTTTCTTCTCGCAGTGGCGACCTCGCTCCTCATCTTCCTGTTCCTGATCGGGAAGATCGGAAATGTCTTATCCATGCTGGAAGATTTGGCGGAGAACTCCGGTGTCCAGATCATCTATTTAAAGACCGTTCTGAAAATTATCGGAATTGCCTATATCGCGGAGATGGGGGCCCAGATCGTACGAGATGCCGGACAGGAATCGATCGCATCCAAAATAGAACTGGCGGGAAAAGTGCTCATATTGGTGCTCGCTGTACCGATTATCGGGATCATCATCGAGACGGTCCTGAAGCTCCTCCCGGCTTGAAAAAGGTGGGGGGACATGGTTACAGGAGTAATACCTCGAAAAGGCTTGGCCGTGTTTCGTCTACTGATCCTGATGTTGTTTATGAGCGGATTGTTCTGCGGAACGATAAGTGCGGCTGACGCGGCAAACCCAGCCGATGAGTGGGTTGAGCAGCAGACGCAGGAGCTTCCGACAGACCAGGTCGAGAAATACTGGGACCGGCTCATGAAGGATTACGGCGGTTTCTTCCCGGATGGAAAGACGCCGTCCCTGATGGATATGCTGCTTCCGGGCGGCGACGGTCTTAGCTTCAAAGGGGTTATGTCCGGCATCGGAAAATATTTGTGGCACGAGGTGCTCTATAACGGCAAGCTGCTGGCAACCATCGTGATGCTGAGCATCATGAGCCTGATCCTTGAGAATCTGCAGACGGCCTTTGAAAAAAGCACCGTGAGTCGGGTTGCCTATACGATCTGTTACATGGTTGTCCTTGTCATTGCCGTTAACAGCTTCAGCATCGCGATAGGATATGCCCGGGACGCCATTACCCAAATGATCGATTTCATGATGGCGATGCTTCCCCTGCTTTTTGCACTGATGGCTTCGATGGGGAATGTGGTGACCGTCTCGGTGGCTCATCCGCTAGTCATCTTCATGGTACATACGGTAGGTACGCTGATCAGCACGGTTGTGTTCCCGCTTCTGTTCTTCTCGGCTTTGCTGCACCTGGTTAGTTCGCTATCCGAAAAGTACAAGCTAACCCAGCTTGGCAACCTGCTGCGAGGAATTTCGATGGGTGTTCTGGGCGTGCTGCTTACCGTGTTCCTGGGTGTCATCTCCGTCCAGGGACTGACCAGCTCGGTAACGGATGGGGTGACGATCCGGGCAGCCAAATATGTAACCGGCAATTTCGTCCCGGTAGTCGGCAAGATGTTCGCAGACGCAACGGATACCGTGATCTCTGCCTCATTACTCGTCAAGAATTCCATCGGGCTGGCAGGGGTCATCATTATTTTGTTCCTATGCGCATTCCCTGCGATCAAGATCTTGACGCTTGCCTTGATATATAACATCGCGGCGGCCGTTATGCAGCCGCTAGGAGACACCCCGATCGGCACCTGCCTGCAGACGATCGGGAAGACGATGCTGTATGTTTTTACAGCCTTGGCCGCAGTCAGTATGATGTTCTTCCTGGCCATAACGATTCTGCTCACGGCAGGCAACATTACCGTCATGATGAGGTGAGGCAGAACATAGAAGGCGGCCAATGCTTAGGAGGAATGGCGAATGGACTGGCTTGGAGGTTGGTTGAAAAGCGTCATCATGGTGGTTCTCTTTGCAGCCTTCGTTGATTTGATACTGCCCGGCAAGGCGCTTGAACGGTACGCCAGATTAGTCTTGAGCCTGTTGATTCTGCTTACGCTGCTTAGCCCGATTATCGCATTGATAACGGATCCCCCCGAGAATCAACTGGCGATGGAGCTGGAGCGGCAGGAGAAAGGGCTGCCGGAAGAGGTTCAGCTGGAGCATATTTTGGCACAGGCCGAGAAGCTGAAGGAAACGCAGCAGAGCCAAAGCCTTCAGTGGGCAGGCAATGAATTAGCCCGGGTGATGAAAGAAGAGATTGCGGCAGAAACGGGGGAAGCGGTCCAGGAGGTCAAGGTGGTGCTGGCTGCAGTTGCTGGACAGGACAAGGGATATGCAGGCGCTGCGATACGCTCCGTTGACGTAAGGCTGGTTGGAGGTGAATCGGAGAATGCAGAGGTAGACAAAAGGGAGGGTAAGGAGCCCATCAGCATAGAACCCGTGGATTCCGTTCAGGTGAATGTTGAATCCATGCAATCGGAACGGGATGAAAAGGCAGCGGTGAAAGAGAATGCAGAAGCAGTGAGCAAGGCCGAAGAAGCAAGAGCAGACCCGGTTCGGGATTACATTAGCCGCCGGTGGGATTTAGAGCCGGATCTGATCACGATATACATGCCAGGGCAGGAGCAGGATAAAAAGCTGTAGCGGAGGTGAGGATGATGGGAAATTGGTTGAAGCGGTTGGAGCAATGGCTTGGCGGAGGAGCTGGCGGAGCAAGAAAAATGCAAACCTTCAGATGGTTGATCATTCTAGGTCTGATCGGCGTCGCGATTATGCTGTTCAACTCCTTCGTCAATGTGAAGAAGCTGGATCATGAGAATATCGGCCGCGAGCCGCCGCCGGAGTCTGCAGCGGTCTCAACGCCCCAAAGCGGGACTTCAACCAGCGGCGGCGGTGAGTTCGAAAGTATCGAGCAGGATTTTGAAAGTCGCACCAAAACCATGCTGGAACAGATTGTTGGGGTTGGGGCCGTCGATGTCATGGTGACTGTGGAATCTACAGAAGAGCTGGTCGTCCAGCGAGATATGAAAGATACCCAGGAGCTGACGGAGGAAACCGATGCTAACGGAGGTAAGCGCCATGTAACAAGTTATCAGCGAGACGGCCAGATTGTCACCTATGAATCATCCGGGGAAGAAACCCCAATCGTCACCAAGAAGATCAAGCCTCAAGTCCGGGGTGTGCTCGTCGTAGCCAAGGGAGCCGAGAATGATGTTGTAAAGAGCTTGATCGTGGATGCGATCCAGCGAGGCCTCAATGTCCCGTCTTATCGTATATCCGTTGTCCCGCGTAAACAGGAATAACCGCAGCCAATCGAATGATCCGATCATTCGTGCCAAGGTTTTCATTTAAAGGAGGAAACGTTCAGATGAATAACAAAAGACAAACCATATGGTTAGTATCCATGCTTAGTTTGATGGTCATCCTGTCAGCTTATTATTTATTCACCGACGATTCGGGAACGAAAGCGCCGCCGGTTGCCGAGAGCACGCAAGTGGACGGTCAGAAGCCGGGCGCTGGACAAGAAGCAAACGGAACCGCAGGCGCTGGCGACGAGCTGGTTGTGAACGAAGTGCTTGAAGAAGGCACTGACGGTGACTCCGGTGCCAATGAGCAAGGCACTGATACGAGCGATACAGGTGCGGCCGGCACGGAAGATCCTGCAGAAGCAACACAAGGTGAGCAAGGGGATCAAGGAAAAGCCAGCGGTGAAGCTGGAAAAACGGAAGAGCCGGAAGTGAAGGAATCCCAAGAGGGGGCCGAGAACTCCAAAGACGCTAGCAGCACAGGCAAAGAGGGAGCCGAGGAATCCAAAGACACAAGCAGCACCAGCAACGGAAAGAAATCGGATGAAGAAGTGCTGGAACAAGTGGCGGCCAATGCAACATCCGCAGCAGCCCAGTTGGAGTCCTATAAATTGGACCGCTCTCAAAAAAATATGAAATTATACGATGAGTTAATGACAAAGATCGACAATCATGAGAACAAGCCGGAGCAAACAGCTCAAGCAACCGAGCAGCTGAAAGCGGCCGAAGCAAAAGAGGAAGTGATTCTCAGCATCGAAGAAGCGCTGCAGCAGCAATACGGCAACGCCGTTGTGAAGGAAGAGAGCGAGAAGTATAATGTGGTCGTTCTGAGTGAAAAACTCGATGCCAAAGGTGCAGCCGGCATTGTGAGTCTTGTGATGAAGGAATTGAAGGTTTCGCCGGATAAAGTAACCGTTCAATATGTTGCGCCATAAGCTTGTCTGCAGATTTCAACATAAATCACGGATATACGATAAACCGAAAGAGTCTAAGGATTGCCTTGGGCTCTTTCTATTTCGCTCGATTGTGATATAATACTCTAAGCTATTGACTGACTGTCCTAAGCAAGGGCTTCCAAGAAAGTGAAGGAGTGAACGTCGATAATGTTTAAATTAAACGAAATCAAGGAACTTATTAAGCTGGTGGATCAAACTTCCGTGCATGAATTGGAAATTGAGAGCGAAGGTACACGCTTATCCATTAAGAAACCCAATGCAGCCGAGGTTGTTAACAACTATCAGGCAGCGCCGCAAGCGTATATACCGGCACAGCAAATGATGGCACCACCGATCGCACAGCCGAATACGGCGAATCAAGCACCTGCAGCGGCACCACAGCAGGATTCAGTGGAGGATAGCAACAGCTCATTACATAAAATCGTATCACCGATGGTAGGGACCTTCTATCGTTCCCCATCGCCTGAGGCCGGGCCGTTTGTCAGTCCCGGGGACAAGGTGACTGAGAAATCGACGGTCTGCATCATTGAGGCCATGAAGCTGATGAATGAACTGGAAGCAGAGATCAAAGGCGAAATCGTAGAGGTTCTCGCTCAGAACGGTCAACTTGTAGAATTCGGGCAGCCTCTGTTTCTGGTGAAGCCGGAGTAATATGGAGGGACTCGCCAAGAACGAGAGTCGCAAGAGTCCGAAGGAGGTTACTGCATGACATTTCAAAAAGTGCTTATCGCGAACCGGGGAGAGATTGCCGTTCGTATCATCCGGGCTTGCCGGGAACTCGGCATCGCAACGGTTGCCGTATATTCGGAGCCGGACCGGGAATCCCTGCATGTTCGCTTGGCGGATGAGGCCTACTGCATCGGCCCTACGTTATCGAAAGACAGCTATTTGAATTTTACCAATATCATGAGCGTTGCCACACTGACCGAGTGTGACGCCATCCATCCCGGATACGGCTTTTTGGCCGAGAACGCGGATTTCGCGGAGATATGTGAATCCTGCAACATTACCTTTATCGGTCCTTCCGCTGACGCGATCAACCGTATGGGAGACAAGGCTGTTGCGAAGCAGACGATGAAGGACGCAGGTGTTCCGGTTATTCCGGGATCCGACGGACTGGTCGAGGATCTGAATGAAGCCGTTATGCTTGCACGCGATATCGGATATCCCGTTATTATCAAAGCTACTGCAGGTGGCGGAGGCAAGGGGATTCGGATCGCCGAGGATGAAGAATCGCTGGTTAAGCAGATTACAAACGCACAGCAGGAAGCCCAGAAGGCCTTCGGCAATGCAGGCGTATATCTGGAAAAATATCTGACCGGCATGAAGCATGTAGAGATTCAAATTATCGCCGACAAACATGGCAACGCCGTGCATCTCGGGGAGCGTGACTGTTCTGTGCAGCGCCGGAGACAGAAGCTTGTTGAGGAAGCTCCTTGTCCGGTGCTAAGTGAAGAGGTACGCAGCCGGATGGGCGAAGCCGCCGTTCGTGCCGCCAAGGCCGTTAATTATTCCGGCGCAGGTACGCTTGAATTTTTGCTCAGCCAGGACGGTCAGTTCTACTTCATGGAGATGAATACGCGGATTCAGGTAGAGCATCCGGTGACCGAGATGGTGACCGGGGTTGATCTGATTCAGGAAATGATCTCCGTTGCTGAGGGCAACACACTCTCTTTCACTCAAGAAGAAGTCGTTATTAATGGCTGGTCCATTGAGTGTCGGATTAATGCCGAGAATCCGGACAAGGGCTTTATGCCTGCCCCTGGAACCATTCAGTTCTATTTGCCTCCAGGAGGTCCTGGCGTGCGGGTAGACAGTGCGGCATATCCCGGCTATACCATTTCGCCTTATTATGATTCGATGATTGCCAAGCTGATTGTATGGGCGCCGACCCGCGATGAAGCCATCGCCAAGATGAAGCGCGCTTTGGCCGAATTCGAGATTGAAGGGATCTACTCAACCATCCCGTTCCATCAGAAACTGATGAACCATCCTACCTTCTTGAAGGGTGACTTTGATATTAAATTTTTGGAAGAAAATGAGATTTGAAACCTTTGGCCAAGTTTGTCATAAACTTGGCCAAATGGTATAGTATGAGTAATAAGAGCGCATGCCTTATGCAGTTCAGGTGCATCCGCTAACTTATTCCGAAAGGTGTGTTGAGACAATGGCGGAAACTTTGCCTACAGAATTTGAACGTACAGATATCGGTGAGATTCAGATTGCACCGGAGGTTATTGAAGTCATCGCTGGACTTGCTACGGTAGAGGTGCGTGGGGTTGCAGGGATGAGCGGAGGCTTTGCAGGCGGCATTGCCGAACTGCTCGGACGCAAGAATTTATCCAAGGGTGTCAAAGTGGAAGTTGGACAACGGGAGGCTGCTGTTGACGTATCCGTTATCGTAGAGTATGGCCATCGTCTTCCTGAAGTAGCCGGAGAAATCCAGCGCAACGTGAAACGTTCGATCGAGAATATGACAGGGCTTACGGTAATTGAAGTCAATGTACATATTCATGATGTCCATTTCATGAAAGCCGTGGAGAAGACGGAAGAATTGGATCTTGCTCAACGCGTGAAATAGAATAGTTTCAGGCTAGCCCTGGGCAGCGATGTCGAGGGTTTCATCTAATTTTAAGGAGGCTGTGCTGAATCGTGGCCAAAATAATGGACAGACTTTTGCTGTTTATCTACAGCTTAAGTATCGGTGTTATATCCGTAGTTGCCATCCTCCTGTTGAGTGGCGCTGTTCCGTATGAATTAACGAGTGTTCAGGAACAACGCCTTTTCTGGGCTGGAATTATCGTAGCTGCGGTTTTGTTTTTACTGAGCATCCGTTTCTTCTTCATCTCCGTAAGGCGTGATCGCTCGAACCTGAATTCCATCGATCAGCGCACGGAATTTGGCGACATCCAAATCTCTGTGGAGACGATCGAGAATCTCTGCCTGAAGGCGGCTTCGCGCGTCCGGGGAGTCAAGGATTTGAAATCCCGGATCAAGGTATCCCAATCGGGTCTTGATATTGCGATTCGTGCCGTGGTTGATGGTGAGGAATCCATTCCTACACTGACAACGGAAGTGCAGAAGCAGGTGCATGACTTTGTTGAAGATACAACAGGAATACCCGTGTCATCCGTATCCGTATATATTGCTAACGTGGTTCAGGCACCAAGCTTCAAGAGCCGCGTGGAATAGAGGTGAGCTTCCCCAATGCCTTGGAAAGAAATATGGGAGAGTCACAGAGGAAGAATTGCCGGGGTGACCGGCGGGCTTGTGTGCGGACTGATTTACTTATTATCCGGTTTTTGGGATATGCTGTTCTTTGCATTAGTGGTATTTATCGGCTATATATTTGGCAAGCGCAAGGATCTGAAGGAAGGTTCCATGTTCCACTTTCAGGAATGGGGACGATGGCTTTCCGAGCGCTGGCGGCCGTTTAAATGAACCCTGTGATATGCTTTCTCCGGAAAAAATGCTGAGGACAGGTGTCGTGCGCCTTTTTTGCGGAGAGAGATATTCACAGGTTTTTTTTTGGCGTTTTAATTGTTGTCAAGTCTTGACGGCAAATGGATCATACTAATTAGAAAAATGGATTCAGCAGGGTCCACAGGAGGAACAAAATGAAAAGACGTGTAGCAAGAGAGATTGTCGTTCAAAGCCTGTACCAGATGGAGATGAACGAAGTCGACAGTGTGGAAGCCGTGTCGATGCTGCTCTCGGAAGCGGCCGAAGAAAATGAGACCGAGCGGGTCATCGGCGACGAAGTTCAAATGAAGGAGTATGTGCTGCAATTGGTCAATGGAACATGGGAATCCAAGGATTCGATTGATGCACTGCTCGCTCATTATTTGAAAGGCTGGCAGGTAAGTCGTCTTTCCCGTGTGGATCGTCAAATCCTGCGTCTGGCTGTATATGAACTGACATCCCGTGAAGATGTGCCTGGCAAGGTAGCTGTGAATGAAGCGATTGAGTTGTCCAAGCATTTCGGAACCGAGGAATCAGGGAAGTTCGTCAACGGTGTACTTGGCCGGATGATTCAGGAGCTGGATCAAGTCAAGGTGAAGCTGCGTCAGTCTTAATCTGTACGCTTAAGCTAAGCTTGAATCGGCATCATTCAATCATAATGGAGGAGAGATTAGGATGACAGCAGCAACGATAATTAGCGGAAAACAGATTTCTGAAGAAATTCGCAAGGGGATTGCGTTAGAAGTAGAACAATTGTCCAAGCAGAATTTACGTCCTGGTTTGGCTGTTGTACTTGTAGGTGATGATCCGGCTTCGCATGTTTACGTTCGCAACAAGGAGAAGGCATGTCAGGATCTGGGCTTTTATTCCGAGGTGCACCGTCTTTCCGCGGAATCCAGCCAGGAAGAAGTGCTGGCGCTCGTGGACAAGCTTAACGCACAGGAATCCATTCACGGGATTTTGGTCCAGCTCCCATTGCCAAAGCACATCCATGAGAAGGCCGTCATTGATGCGATCGCAGTGGAAAAGGACGTGGACGGTTTCCATCCAGTTAATGTGGGTAACCTCGTAATAGGCGATGACAGTCTGCTGCCGTGCACGCCTGCCGGCGTGATTGAAATGATCAAGCGGACAGGCATCGAGATTGCAGGCAAGCATGCGGTTGTAATCGGGAGATCCAACATCGTTGGCAAACCGGTATCACTTCTCCTCCAGCGCGAGAACGCCACCGTTACGATGTGTCACTCCCGAACGGGGAATATGGCTGAAATCGCTCGCCAAGCGGATATCCTGGTCGTTGCAATTGGCAGAGCGAATATGATTGATGCCAGTTATGTGAAGCCGGGTGCTGTTGTAATTGATGTCGGCATGAACCGTTTGGAGAACGGGAAGCTTGCCGGGGACGTGGACTTTGAGAGCGTGAAGGAAGTGTCCGGTCCGATTACTCCGGTTCCTGGAGGCGTGGGCCCTATGACCATCACGATGCTCATGCAGAATACCTTGATAGCCGCCAAAAGGCTCAATGGGTTGAGCTGATATGAAGTCGGCAGATCCAGGACGAGTATTATCCGTTAAGGATTTAAACCGTTATATCCGCATGAAAATGGAAGGCGATTCCAGGCTCTCCGACGTATGGATCCGCGGTGAAATTTCGAATTTCACCCATCACTCCAGCGGACATATGTACTTTACCTTAAAGGATGAAGGCAGCCGGATTCGTGCGATCATGTTTGCGACTCATAACCAGAGGCTCCCTTTTATACCGAAGGAAGGCTCGCGCGTCATTGCCCGGGGCAATGTGTCGGTATATGAACGAGATGGTCAGTATCAATTCTATGCGGTTCAAATGCAGCCCGACGGGATCGGCAGTTTGTACCTTGCTTATGAACAGCTGAAGTCGAAGCTGGAGGAAGAGGGCTTGTTTGCAGCCGAGCGCAAGCGCCCTCTGCCGCGTTATCCCAAGACAATTGGTGTTATTACCTCGCCGACGGGCGCCGCGGTTCGGGATATTATGATTACGATCCGGAGACGGTACCCACAGGCTAGAGCCATTCTTTATCCGGTGCTGGTTCAAGGCAAAGGGGCTGCTCCTTCGATCGTGAAGGGTATTCGGACGATGAATGACATGGCTGAGGCTGATGTGCTCATCGTTGGGCGCGGCGGCGGATCACTGGAAGAGCTGTGGGCGTTTAATGAGGAGATCGTTGCAAGAGCTATTTATCAATCCGATATTCCCGTCATTTCGGCCGTCGGACACGAAACGGATTTTACGATCGCCGATTTTGTTGCAGATTTACGAGCCGCAACGCCGACAGCCGCCGCTGAACTTGCGGTACCGAGCAGCGCGGAACTGACGGGGCAGCTTGTTCAAAGACAGCGTCAGCTGAACCAGGGACTTCAGCAGCGTCTTAAGCGGAGTCGTGAACGTTTATTTTCGCTCCAGCGTTCCCCGGTTCTGGTTCATCCCCGCCGGTATATGCTTCAACATGCCGAACGGTTGGACATGCTGTCCCAGCGGCTGCAGGGGAACCTCAAATCCCGGCTATCCCTGGTCCGCCAGCGACAAAAATCACTGCATCAGGGATTAATCCGGTATAATCCGCGAACCCAAGCGGAGTTCGCCGCGAGAAGAAAAGATCAGGCCAACCGGCAGTTAATGAATGCGATGCAGTCGATCATGAAATCCAAGGTGTCTCAGCTGCAAACCGAAATGAGGCATCTCGATGCGCTCAGTCCGCTGAAAATTATGTCCAGAGGATATAGCCTCGTGTATGACGAGGCAGAACAAAAGCTTGTCAAATCCATCGAAGATGTTCAGTTAGGCGATTTGGTTAACGTGAGGGTCAGCGACGGACAGCTGCAGTGTCAAGTGTGGGGAATGAAGGAGGATGAAGAGAATGGCGAATGAAACATTGGAGATCAGCTTTGAAGAAGCGATGGCGCAGCTCGAGACGATTGTAGAGCAGTTGGAAGATGGAGATGTGCCGCTGGAAAAAGCGATCGATTTATTTCAACAGGGCATGAAGCTGTCGCAGATGTGCAGCAAAAAGCTGGAGCAGGTTGAGCAAAAAATCGAAATGATCGTGGAAGAAGGCGGAGAACTGAAGCGTAAGCCTTTTGGCGGGACGCTGGATGAGACAGGTGAACTGGGTGAATAACAGACTTCCGATTCATCAATATATGAATGAGATTTGGGACAGACTGGATAGCGAGTTAACAAATCTTTTTCCGCCAGGTTGGAAAGTTCCTGAAACCCTTTGCCAGTCCATGTCGTATTCTTTAATGGCAGGCGGCAAGCGAATGCGTCCGCTGCTTGTCATTGCGGCATGCGAGGCCGGAGGCGGCAACCGTGATGCCGCTCTTCCAGTCGCTTGCGCCGTTGAGATGGTCCATACATATTCCCTTATCCACGACGATCTTCCAGCGATGGATGATGACGATTATCGCCGCGGCAAGCCAACGAATCATAAGGTTTTTGGCGAAGCGAGCGCTATTTTGGCCGGCGATGCCTTGCTGACGCATGCCTTTTACAGTGTAATCCAGGCTGCCAGAAAGCATGGTGTTCCAGCTGAGCGCGTGCTGTCGATTGTGGAGGATCTTGCGGAGTATGCAGGTCCGCGGGGGATGGTAGGCGGTCAGGTTGCCGATATGGAGGGTGAACAAGGGATAACGACGCTAGAGCAGCTTGAGTATATTCACCTGCATAAGACGAGTGATCTGATCATGTTCTCGCTGATGGCCGGCGGGCATATTGCCGGGTGCTCGGAATCCCAGATTGAATCCTTGCGAACCTTCGGGCATCATATCGGCCTTGCTTTTCAGATTCAAGATGATATCCTGGATCTGGTCGGGGATGAGTCCAAGCTTGGGAAGCCGGTACAAAGCGATGTGAAACAGGAAAAAGTGACGTATCCGTACTTCATCGGTTTGGACGCATCAAGGCGTGAAGTTGAGCGCCTGACAGCAGAAGCCAAGCGGGTCATTTCCGAAGGGAATTTTAATGATCCCTCCAGATTGCTGGAGATCGCCGATTTCCTGATGGCTCGGGATCACTAAGCACGCTTTACATGCAAACGGTTTTTTTGTGATATAATGTCTGTTAATGGCTGATTTCATATCAGCTGAAGAACGTAAACTTAATCAAGGAAAGCGGGGAGATTCTTCGTGCTTCTTCCAAATATCAAGCATCCCGAACAACTTAAACATCTATCGGTGGACGAACTCGAGGATTTAGCAGGACAAATCCGTCATTTTCTAATCGAAAAGCTGTCCGTTACCGGTGGCCATCTTGCACCGAATCTGGGAGTGGTTGAACTCACGCTGGCCTTGCACTATTGCTTTGACAGCCCTCGTGACAAGATCATATTTGACGTGGGCCATCAAGCCTATGTACACAAGATATTGACCGGACGAATGGATAAATTTGATACGCTCCGTAAATACAAAGGCTTGTGCGGCTTCGTAAAGCGTTCCGAAAGCGAGCATGATGTCTGGGAAGCCGGGCACAGCAGCACCTCGCTGTCTGCCGCAATGGGTATGGCGATGGCGCGTGATTTGAAAGGTGAGAACAACCGGGTGATCGCCTTGATCGGTGACGGTGCCCTTACCGGCGGCATGGCGTTTGAAGCGCTCAACCATATTGGCCATGAGCAGAAAAAGCTGATGGTCATCCTGAATGACAATGAAATGTCGATTGCACCGAATGTGGGTGCCATGCATAACTACTTAAGCAAGATCCGATCTGATCGTTATTATCTTCGTGCCAAGGACGAAGTGGAAATGCTCCTGAAGAAAATTCCTGCCATCGGCGGCAAACTGGCCAAGACGGCAGAGAAGATGAAGGACAGCCTTAAATATATGATGGTTCCCGGCGTTTTATTCGAGGAACTCGGATTTACCTATCTGGGCCCTGTAGACGGACATGATCTGAACAAACTGATCGATACGTTAAAGCAGGCCGACAATGTGGATGGACCCGTTCTGATTCATGCCGTAACAACCAAAGGCAAGGGATACCGACCGGCTGAATCCGATTCTCATAAATGGCATGGGATCACGCCTTACAAGATTGAATCCGGCCAAGTCCTTAAAGCGGTAGGAAATCCGATGTACACGGAAGTGTTCGGACAGACGCTGGTTGAGCTGGGGGAACAGGACGAGCGAATCGTGGCCGTTACGCCGGCGATGCCGGGCGGCTCCGGCTTGATCCCGTTCAGCAAGAAATTCCCTGATCGTATGATCGATGTGGGGATTGCCGAGCAGCACGCCGCGACCTTGTGCGCAGCATTGGCAATGGAAGGCATGAAGCCTGTATTTGCGGTGTATTCCACGTTTATGCAGCGTGCGTACGACCAAATCGTGCATGATATTTGCCGCCATAACGCCAACGTGATGTTTGCGATTGACCGTGCCGGCTTTGTTGGTGCAGATGGCGAAACCCATCAAGGGGTATACGATGTGGCCTTCATGCGTCATATCCCGAATATCGTCATTATGATGCCAAAAGACGAGAACGAGCTTCGTCATATGATGAAAACAGCGCTCGATTATAATGAGGGACCTATCGCTTACCGATACCCCCGGAACAATGTGCGCGGCGTTCCAATGGACACCGAACTGGTGCCGATTCCTATCGGGACTTGGGAAGTCGTTCGTCCTGGCGAAGGATACGCGATTCTGGCATCCGGTCCTATGGTTCAGTTGGCCGAGGAAGCTGCGGAGCAGCTCAAGCGGGAAGGCATTACGGTGGAAGTCGTAAATGCCCGATTCCTTAAACCGCTTGATGGAGGCATGCTGCGGAATCTGGCAGAGACGGGGACATCCATGCTGGTTCTGGAGGAAGTTTCGCAAGCAGGTAGTATGGGCAGCGCGGTTCTGGAGTTCTTTGCGGAGCAGGGAATCCATGATGCGGTCGTATCTTTAATGGGGATCGAAGACCGGTTTATCGAGCATGGCAGCATACCGCAGCAGCGCGAAGAAGTAGGGCTGACATTGGAATCGGTTTGTCAGGAGATCCGGAGCTTGAAGAATGCCCGGACAGCCGGGCTCGGCAAGAGAAGTTTTATGTCTTAGTAAACCATCGGGAGTATAATATGGATTCATCTCAGAAAGAACGAATTGATGTCCTGCTCGTGGAGCAGGGATATTATGAGAGTCGCGAAAAAGCCAAGGCCGCGATTATGGCGGGTCTGGTCTATGCCGGAACCGAGCGGATCGAGAAAGCCGGCATGAAAATTCCGAGGACGTCCGAATTGAAAGTCAAAGGCTCGGTTCATCCCTATGTCAGCCGTGGAGGATTAAAGCTTGAGAAAGCGATTCGTTCATTCGACATCGATATGAAGGGGCGCGCGATGCTGGATATCGGCTCTTCGACTGGCGGATTCACGGATTGCGCGCTCCAGCACGGGGCAAGTTATGTGTATGCGATCGACGTCGGTTATAACCAGTTGGATTGGTCGCTGCGTAACGATGAACGCGTGTGTGTCATGGAGCGAACCAATTTCCGCTATATGACACCGGATGACCTGAATGGCCCTCAGCCTGATTTTGCCAGCATTGACGTCTCGTTTATATCCCTTCGCATCATTTTACCGCCTTTGAAGATGCTCCTGGGTAAACCAGGAGATGTAGCTGCTCTGATCAAGCCTCAATTTGAGGCAGGGCGGGAGAAGGTGGGTAAGTCCGGCGTGGTTCGTGATCCGAAGGTTCACAGGGAAGTCTTGACGCAAGTGCTGACTTTTGCGGATGAAATTGGGTTCAAATTAAAAAACCTGACATTCTCTCCGATTACGGGTGGAGAAGGCAATATAGAATTCCTGGCCCACTGGCGATTAGAGCCGGAGGTTTCTGAAAGCTCGGAAGAACCGACTCAGGCAGATGGACAAGAACCTGTCCATTTGAGTCAATGGATTGATACCGTCGTAACGCAAGCGGCTCATACATTCACAGGAAACTCATCGAAATGATGGGTTTCTTTTGCTGAAAAAGAGGAATTTATGTTCTCATACGCGAATACAAAATTCGAGGTGAGAGGATGAATGAGCGTTATGATTGGTTATTAATGATATTGCTTGGTGTCGTCATAGCCTTGCTTATCGGTTATAGGCTGAATCGTTGGCTAATGTCGCCATCACCGGATCGACTGCCGGGCATCCCGATAAATGAACACATTCCAGAACACCCAGCGATTGGGATGCTCGAACAAGAAGGATATGATGTCGTTGGGGGTAAAGTAAAAATAAACTTGTCATTTGAAACGGGGCATAGACCCATCTTGAGTCGGTTGTTTATCGATTACATTGCATCCGATGACAGTGGTGAGCTGTACATGGTGAAGCTGGCACGGGAACGGATGCCGGTCGACTGGACGGGCTCGGGCATTCGCGATCGGTTGATGCCGTTTTTGCTGCTGTATCCCGAATGTGCCGGGCTGCTCTACATTAATGTGAACGAGAAGTCGATTCACCGTTTAAGCATGGATTGGTCGGACGAAGAATGGATTGGTCAGGATGATTACAACAGTTAATACTCAGGAGGCTCTTTATGAAGGGACAACGCCATATTAAAATCAGGGATATTATTACCCACCAGGATATTGAGACACAGGATGAGCTTGTGGACGCATTGCGTGCGGAAGGTTTTCAGGTCACTCAAGCTACGATTTCACGTGATATCAAAGAACTGCTGCTCATTAAGGTGCCTACAGATGATGGGCGATATAAATACTCCATGCCGACAGATCAGCGTTATAACCCTGTACAGAAGCTCAAAAGAGCGCTTGTCGATAATTTTGTTTACATTGACCGTACCGGTAATCTTGTCGTCATGAAATGCTTGCCTGGAACAGCCAATTCCGTTGCCGTGCTGCTCGATAATATGGAGTGGACCCAGATCATGGGGACCATTTGCGGCGATGACACGATATTGCTGATTTGCCGAACGGAAGATGACGGAGAACATGTGGTTACCCAAATCAAAAATTTCATTTCGTAATAAATATTTGTGACTCATTGGCAGTTTTAAGCAGTAGCGGAGGTGGGAAACATGTTAAACACGCTATCCATTCGGAATCTTGCGGTTGTAGAAAGCGTGGATGTGCATTTTTATCCGGGATTTCACGTACTGACGGGGGAAACCGGAGCAGGTAAGTCCATCATAATCGATGCGCTGGGATTAATTGCCGGCGGCCGCGGCTCGGCTGAGCTGATTCGCTACGGGTGCGACAAAGCGGAGATTGAGGCTCTGTTTGAGCTGCCTCCGCAGCATCCCGTATGGGAAACACTGAAGAAGCTGGGTGTTGAAGCGGATCCGGAAGAGCATTTATTGATTCGGAGAGAACTGACATCTCAAGGGAAAAGCACGTCGCGTATTAACGGACAGCTGCTGAATTTAAGCATGCTGCGTGAAGTTGGAGAAAAGCTCATCAATATTCATGGCCAGCATGAGCATCAAAGCTTGCTGCGTTCAGAGCAGCATATGAGTCTTCTGGACACATACGGAGATAAGGTCATCGGGCCTGCCAAACGGAAATATCAAGAATTGTACGGCGAATTCAGCAAAGTGGAGCGGGAGCTCAGGGAGCTGCAGGAGACCAGCCAGAAGGCGTATCAAATGCTGGATATGTATCGGTTTCAGCTCGAGGAGATCGCGGCTGCGGAGCTAAAATCCGGTGAGGATGAGGAATTGTCCGAAGAAAGAACCAAGCTGTCCCACAGCGAGAAGATGATGGATTCCGTTGCCGGAGCATACGACCTATTGTACGGATCTTCGGGTCTGGAATCCGTCAGCCGTGCCCTATCCAGATTGGAGGATGTGTCCGGCTACGATGAGAAGGGGTTAAAGCCGCTTGTTGAGCAGCTGCAATCCGCGTATTATCAGCTGGAGGATGCGGTTTTCCAGCTGAGGGATTATCGCGACAGCATTGAATTCAATCCGGAACGGCTGAATGAAATTGAACTTCGTTTAGATATGATCTCCGGATTGCGACGAAAATATGGGGATAATGTTGAGCAAATTCTGGAATACTACGTGAGAATTCAGCAGGAAACCGATATGCTGGAGAATAAGGACGAGTTTATACAAGCGATGGAACAGCGCCGTGACGAGTTGTTAAGCGTGCTGCTGGTTAGCGCGAAAGAGCTTAGTATTGCCCGCAAGCAATGTGCGCAAGATTTAGCACGGCAGGTGGAGGGAGAACTAAAGGATCTTCAAATGGAACGCACCTCGCTTGAGGTTCGCATGGAACTGCAGCTGGATCCTAACGGTTACGAATATGAAGGACATAAAGTAAGGTTGACCAGACAAGGTATGGATACGGCCGAATTCCTCATATCCGCCAATCCGGGTGAACCTCTGCGTCCGCTTGCCAAAATTGCTTCGGGTGGAGAAATGTCCAGAATTATGCTGGCGATGAAGAGTATATTTGCCCGTCATGATCAAATACCGGTCTTAATCTTTGATGAAGTCGACACAGGTGTCAGTGGAAGGGCTGCCCAATCGATTGCGGAGAAGCTGTTTTTGCTGGCTAAAACCTGTCAGGTGTTCTCCATAACGCATTTACCGCAGGTCGCTTGCATGGCGGATCATCAGTATTTAATCGAGAAGAAGCTGGAAGCCTCCAGAACGATGACGCAAGTAGAAAACCTGACTGAAGAGGGGCGTGTAAAAGAGCTTGCACGAATGCTTGGCGGAGTCGAGATCACTCAAAAGACACTTCATCATGCCCAAGAAATGCTCAATCTGGCGGCAGCGCAAAAGGCTTCCAGAACGGCTCTGGGTCAATGATTGACAGTTATAAATCCTTAAGGGCAGGGTAACTTAAAGGTACGCAATTGGCGACCACCTTTTCGTCAAGCGAAAGAAGAAAAAGGGAGCGTGACAGCCATTGAAGCCCAACCTCAGGAGAAAACTGCTCGGTTTCGTTCTTGCTTTCCTTCTTTGTTTCATTGGAACCGCTGATCCAGTCCAGTCTTTTGCTTCATTGCCTAATGAGCTGAGATTGATTTCCGGTCAGCAGTCCCGCCTTGATGTAGCCATGCCTGTTCAAGCCCTCGCTTCAGTTGATCGCCCGGATGTCCTGCAGCTCAACGGCTCCCGCGAGTCAAAACTTCAAGTATCGCTAAAGCATCCACTGCAGCTGAACCCCCAGCAAAGCGGAAATGCGGAAGTAACCCTGAAATTATTTGGTAAAATTCCTCTGAAGACAGTTCATGTGAAGGTGATCCCGGAGCTCAAGGTCATTCCTGGAGGCCAAACCATCGGTGTCAAAGTGAAATCCTCCGGTATACTGGTCGTTGGACATCATCTGGTACGCGTTCAAAACGGTGCTAAAGTGTCTCCTGGAGAAGCAGCTGGCTTGAAGGTTGGCGATCTGCTGACCACGATGGATGGAATGCCGCTTAATGATGTGACTAAGGTTGCTGATATCGTCGAGAAGGCTGGTAAAGCTAATAAGCCACTGGATATCTCCTTTAAGCGGGGCGGCAAAGTAATGGCAACAAAACTGAGTCCGGCATATGATCAAGAAGATCAAAGCTGGCGTCTTGGTCTGTATATCCGTGATTCTGCAGCAGGGGTAGGAACCTTAACTTTCTATGCGCCTCATCAGAAAGTTTATGGAGCTTTAGGCCATGTTATCACCGATATGAATACTCAAACACCCATTGATGTCGGAAGCGGACAGATTGTTCAGTCCAACGTTACATCCATTAGTCGAAGTGAAGAAGGCGAGCCGGGGGAAAAACGGGCCACCTTCACAAAAGACGGCAAGATTTTGGGCAATGTCGAGCGCAATACCCATTTTGGCATCTTCGGTAAAATGAATAATCTTCCTGAACACGGTCTGTATCAGGAGCCCATTCCCGTAGCCTTATCCCATGAGGTCAAGGAAGGACCGGCAGAGATTTTAACTGTCGTTGAAGGGCAGGATGTTGAACGCTTTACAGTGGAGATTGTTCATGTGTCCAAGCAGGATGCTCCTGCAACGAAAGGGCTTGTGCTTCGTATCACCGACCCGAGACTGCTTAAGAAGACAGGCGGGATCGTACAAGGCATGAGCGGCAGTCCGATCGTTCAGGATGGCAAGCTGATTGGAGCGGTAACGCACGTTTTTGTTAATGATCCTAAATCGGGGTATGGATGCTTTATTGAATGGATGCTTCAGGACTCCGGCGTACTACAATCTACAGAATCAACTCCTCAAAATCTTAAGGCAGGTTAATGCCTTGAGATTTTTTGTCGTAAAATAACGAATTAGAGATTAATTTGAAACAAAATATTTAATTATAAATCAACTTCAAAAAAAAATAAAGAAAAATAATTTTCGACAGAAGGAATTTAAATAAGCATGTCGAAAACTTTATACACAAGAAAATGTTCTAAAATAACAACTGATCTGATAAAGGAGGAGCACGAATTGCAAAAGATCGAGGTATTATTGGCAGACGACAACCGTGAGTTTACAAACCTGCTTGGTGAATACATTTCGGATCAACAAGATATGGTGGTTTCCGGAATCGCTTATAACGGCGAAGAAGTACTGAGCATGATTGAGGAATCGGGAAAAGTACCGGATGTGCTGATCCTTGACATTATTATGCCTCATTTGGACGGCCTTGGCGTACTTGAGCGATTACGCGATATGAATTTGTCTCCGCAGCCGAAAGTCATTATGCTTACGGCATTTGGTCAGGAAAATATTACGCAGCGAGCCGTACAGTTGGGGGCTTCCTATTATATTTTGAAGCCGTTTGATATGGAGGTGCTCGCCAGCCGTATTCGTCAACTCGTTGGCTCGTCCAGCAGCATTTCGTCAGGCGCTTCATTTACAAGTATGAAATCCAATGTGGTTCCCATGGGCAAAGGCAAAAATCTGGACGCGAATATCACTTCGATTATCCATGAGATTGGTGTCCCTGCTCATATCAAGGGTTACCAATATTTGCGTGAAGCCATTACGATGGTATACAACAATATCGAAATTCTTGGTGCGATCACCAAAACGTTGTATCCGGCAATCGCAGAGAAATTCAAAACAACGCCTTCCCGCGTGGAACGTGCGATCCGTCATGCAATCGAAGTGGCCTGGACACGCGGTAACATCGACAGCATCTCGCATCTGTTCGGCTACACCATCAACATCAGCAAATCCAAGCCAACCAACAGCGAGTTTATCGCGATGGTCGCTGACAAGCTGAGAATTGAGCATAAGGTATCTTGAAAGGGTAAGGACTGAGGAAGGGATTTAGGGTAATGAAAGAGGTTATCCTGAATGTCTACTTGCGCGGAACATTGAAATCACTCCTTTATTGGTTGCGATGTCGTAATCTGTGAAGGAGTGATTTTATGTTTGCCATGGACTTTGAGCAAAACAAACCAGCCGCTAATCCGGCTGGTTTGTTTTTATTTAGGTAACTTAACAGGTGAACAATCTTCGGTGTTATCTACCTTCGATTGGCCTCACAGATAATACATTTTGAACTGGATATCCTGCTCGTGGTTTCCGAACTTCTTGCCGAATAAGGTGGCACCTCCCACGTGCTTTGCATCTTCCTTCACTTCAATTCGAAAGGTCCAGCGATCACAGGTTGCATCCAAATCATCTATGGAGACGGCAGAGAGCGGGTCGCCATCGATATAAGTACCATGGCTTGTAATTCGTATCGTTTTTAGCAGACCGTATTGGTTGATGTTGTGCGGCCACCATGCAGGCGTATACTTCCCCCTCGTATCCGCGAAATCCCCCGGGCTTGTCCACGTCCCAAGTTCGATCCCGTTTAAGGAGAACGTGATGTCGGAAGGCCAAACATCATTGGAAAAAGGAAATTCCGAGGAAATCTCCAAGCTGATTTCGAACTGCTGCAGCTTTTCATCCTTTTGAAGGAAGTTCGCGATGTTGTATTGGATAAAGCCCTCCGTAAACCACAGGATTTCTGCATCCACACGCTTGGGATCCATGAAGTATTTGGGTTCGTCAACCCGCCCGATAAATTCCTTCTCGGTAGCAAGGCCGCAGGTAGGTTTCAGGTCATAGTCCGTGTAATGCCCGATCGGCACGGATGCCTCATATGAAGCAAAGGAATGAAAAATCTTTTTCGGGAAGTTGATTTCGATATGATCCACCTTCAGGATCGATATTTTTTGCTGTCCCGATTTTCCCGGTACTTTTTCTGTCCGGATAATGCCTGCATCTTCGAGCTTTTTAATATGTTTTGTCACAATCGGACTGCTGATTTGAAGTTCTTGGGCCAAATCTTTGATATTCATTTTGTTTTTGGAGAGCAGCTGAATAATCTTGATTCGAACTTCGCTGGCCAAAGCCTCGTAAACCACAAGCGATGACTTGTCTATTTCCAATTGCATATGACCACTTCTTTCAACAAGTTTTTCATAAACCAGGTTCATTAACTTATATGCATCATAACACATGCTTTATTAACCTGTATATAAATCTAAGCATTTAATACAACAAATTTTCAATTATATGATTAATGTAAATGTTAATTAAACTAAAAATAAGTAACAAAGATTTATATATATGTTATTGACACCGTTTTCAAAACGAGTGTATACTGAACCAAAGTTAATCGTTTTCATGATCCATGCCGGTAAATGATTAACCAAATGATTAGTAATAGGAGGAGAGTTTGTTGAAGAAAAAAATGGGGGTTTCACTAATACTTGTATTGTTAGCGGTAGCGGTACTAGGGGGATGTGGCAACGGGGACAAGAACACCATTACCTTCTGGACGCCTTTGACAGGTGATGACGGGGCTTACATGGATCAGCTAGTGAAAGATTACAACGCCACCAATCCTGAATATAAAGTGAAGCACGTGATTACTTCGGATATGTATACAAAAATTTCTACCGTCCTGAATTCAGGCAAAGGCGTTCCTGATCTGTCCATTATTCACGCAGACCGCGTTCCTAGCTTCGTTAAGCAAGGTGTGTTGGAGCCGATGACGGCAGTCATGCAAGCTCAGCCAGAATTGAAAGCGGATAATTACTTGCCGCAGGCCTGGGCAACAGGAAACGTCGAGGGCACCCAATATACAGTACCCCTTGATATTCACAGCAATGCGATGTATTACAATAAAAATTTGCTCAAAAAATACAATGTTGAAAGCTTCCTGGATGATGATGTCGTGACCATTGATGAAATTTTGTCGCTGCAAGGCAAGCTGGATGAAGGCGATTACGTGATCAATGACGCTCTGTTGGGCTGGGTTGTGCTGGCGCAAATCCAGAACCTGGGCGGCGACATTCAACAAGACGGCAAGCCGGCCGTAAATACAGAAGCCATGAAGCAAGCATTTACGGAGATTAAGAAAATATCGGATGCAGGCTTGATGACCCCTTTTGGTGAGGACGGCTATCTGATGTTCCAATCTGGAAACGTTTTATTTTCCACAGACGGCACATGGAGCTCGACGGCACACGCAACCGTCGATGGATTGGACTTTGGCGTTACGAACATTTATTCGACGAGTGCTGATAAGTATACGAACCGGGCCTCTTCGCACTTATTCTCCATGCTGAAGAACGATAAGAGAACGGACGAGAAAGAGCAGGCCATCGGCCAGTTCCTGGAATTCATTCGCCAAAACTCGATTGAGTGGGCAAAAGCGGGACAGATTGTAGCGAGTAAACAGGTCATTGAGAGCCCGGAGTACGGTAATTATATTCAGTCATTCTTTACCGCCAACGAAAAAGAAATCGAATCCTTGTACATTTACACCTACGAATACTATCCATACGTAGCGGAGGCTGTGGATACATATGCAGCGGATATCG
>NZ_JBNDYG010000005.1:68191-230913 GCF_049893405.1 Paenibacillus sp. Dod16 | reverse complement strand
CCAAAGGAGAAATGAAAGGGTATGAATAAGAAGTCGTTGACGCCTTATTTCTTTGTAGGTCCCCATCTGATACTTTTTATCGTATTTATTCTATTGCCGACCCTATACGGGATCTATGCTTCCTTTACGCAATGGAATCTGATTAATGACCCTGTATGGGTTGGCTTGGCCAACTATAAAACGATTCTGTTTGACACGGAGTCTACCTTCTATACCCAATTTATGAATGGATTAAAAAATACGCTCATCTTTGTTGTGCTAAGCGTCCCTATATTAATCATCATTCCGTTAATGATTGCCGTATCGCTGGAACACAAAAAAGTGAAAATGAAAAATGTGATTCAGTCCATCCTCTATATTCCCGGACTCATCTCGATTTCCGCAGCGGCACTGATCTGGTCTTTAATCTTCAATAAGCAGCTCGGGATTACGAATAATATTTTCGGCTCAGAAACGGTCTGGGCGGCCAACCAGCCCTATGCCTGGCTGATTATCATTGTCATTACGGTGTGGGGCGGAGTCGGTGGCAACATGATTATCTACCGGGCTTCCATAAGCGGAGTGTCGAAGGATTTGTATGAATCGGCCGAGATAGATGGAGCGGGGCCTGTCCGCAGATTTTCAAGCATTACTCTGCCTTCCATTCGTTTTCCGCTGATCTATACCTTTGTTATGACGACAGCCGGAGCCTTTAACGTATTCGGTCAGCCATTAATGATGACGGATGGAGGACCCAGACAGAGCACGACGGTATTGATGATGTATATCCGGCAGCTGGCCTTCGGTCACGGGGAATCGATTGCGGGTATGGCATCCGCGATGGCGGTTTTGCTCGGACTGGTCATTCTCGTCATTTCAGCCCTACAGTATTATGTGATGAACCGAAACGCGTCCTAGCGGCATGATCAGCTTGCAAACGACGGAAACGATAAAAGGTAGGTGTACTGTGCAATGTCGAACCCGGTACTACATGAAGTAAACGCGGATTCCAAGCTTGGTCGCTCTGGTCCGAAGAAGGCTTCATCCAACATAAGCGTGTCAAAATATATAGCTTACGCATTTCTGATCATCCTGTGTGTGATATGGGCAATTCCGGTCATATTTGGCATTACCACATCTTTTCGGTCCCAGGCTGAGGTGGTTTCCAGCGGTTTCAGACTGCTGCCCGATAGCTGGATTTTTGATAATTATGTCACGATTCTGCAAAACACGTCGACCGCGCCCATTCTGCGCTGGTTGATGAACTCCGTGTTTATTGCAACGATGCATACGCTGCTCGTGATCGTTGTCATTTCCATTACAGGTTATGGATACTCGCGCATGAACTTTAAGGGAAGAGATACCTTGTTCTTTACCTTGCTTGGAATTTCCTTCTTTCCTGGGGTAGTGAATCTGATCCCGTCTTATAAAATCATTGATGCGCTGGGATGGGTAAATACATCTTGGGCAATGATCATTCCCGGTTTGGCCGGGATGGGGAACATTTTTTTGGTCAGACAATTCATGATGGGCGTTCCCAAGGATTTGGATGAATCGGCACGCGTGGATGGAGCGGGAGATTTTAGAATCTATTACTCTATTATTTTGCCGCTCATGAAACCTGTACTGATTGTATGCGGCCTGTTTTCATTTACGGGTTCCTGGAATGATTTCCTCTGGCCCGTCATCGTGTATACCGATGTGGAGAAGATGCCGGTCACAGCAGGTTTGCTGTTGTTACAGGATATTTACGGCAATTACCGCATGATCGGACAATTGATGGGTTCTGCGATCCTGGCCATCATTCCGACGCTGCTGTTGTTCCTGTTTGCCCAGAAATACTTTGTGCAGTCGATTAACTTAAACGCAGGCATCAAAGGATAGCAAGAAGATTGGATTCAAAGAAACATTTAAAAATAGAAAGCTAGCGGAAGTCAAACTATAAGGTATAGGAGTCGTCACCATGTCTGAATTATATATAAAAAATCCCCTGATTGAACAAAGAGCTGATCCCTGGATCTATAAACATACCGATGGTTATTATTACTTTACCGGTTCCGTGCCGGAGTATGACCGTATTGAGCTTAGACGCTCGCAAACGATACATGGGCTTGCGGATGCTGAAGGAATTACGATCTGGCGCAAGCATGAGTCAGGCCTGATGAGTGCCAACATATGGGCACCCGAGATTCATTATATGGATGGCAAATGGTATGTGTACTTCGCCGCTGCCCATACTTCAGAAACGAGGGACGGATTGTTTGATCATCGCATGTTCGTACTGGAGAACGTTTCGGCGAACCCGCTCGAAGGGGAATGTTTGCCTTGGACGCAACAACGTTTGAGCATAGAGGCAAACGATATTATGTATGGGCTCAGAAGGATCCGGGCATTCCAGGCAATTCCAATCTGTACATTTCATTGATGGAAAATCCATGGACCCTGACAGGGGAACAGGTATGCATATCGGTTCCTGAGTACGATTGGGAGAAGATCGGGTATCTTGTGAACGAAGGAGCCGCCGTTCTGAAGCGAAACGGGCGAATATTCATGACCTATTCCGCGAGCGCCACGGACCACAATTATGCGATGGGGCTTCTGACAGCCGATGAGGACAGTGATCTGCTGAATCCGAGCTCCTGGGTCAAGTCGCCGGTACCCGTGTTTACGACTTCGGAAGCCAATGGCCAATATGGGCCAGGGCATAACAGCTTCACGATTTCCGAGGATGGCTCGCAGGACATTCTGGTGTACCATGCAAGAAGTTACAAGGAGATCGTGGGCGATCCACTATACGATCCGAATCGGCATACGCGCGTACAGGTCATCCGGTGGAACGAGGACGGGACGCCGAATTTCGGGGTGCCGAGAGCGGATGATGAACCGGTCTCCAAGCTATGATGCAATTTGTAATTGGGGTTATAGAACGAATCGATTTACAAACATCAGACCGACTGAGCTTAACAGCTTGGTCGGTTTTTTACATTACAGGAGATAAGCAGCATAATATAAAATAGGAAAAAAGAAGGAGTCTTCGATATGGATGGAGAAAAGAGGACTGATCGTTTTATGCAATGGTTAAGGATGTATAAAGTACGGTACTATTAATGATATTCTTATTTCCCGGTAAGGAGGAATTATAAATGGCAAAGATATTAGTATTGGGCGGTACCCGCTTTTTCGGTAAAAGGCTGGTTAACCGGCTGCTGGCTAAAGGCGATGCCGTTACGATTTTAACGCGCGGACATCACCAGGATTCATTCGGGGGTGCCGTTGCGCGGCTTACCGTGGATCGAAAGGATCCGGAAGGTTTAAAACAGGCAGTGGGAAGCCAGGACTTTGATATCGTGTATGATAATATATGTTATACTCCGGAAGAAGCGGGACAAGCTGCAGACATCTTTGCCGGACGGATTGGACAATACGTGCTGACCTCTACGTTATCGGTCTATGATTTTGCGGATCATCCGGTGAGGGAAGAGGACTTTGATCCTTACAGATACCCTGTCATGATGAACGAAAGCAGGGACTACAGCTATAAGGAAGGCAAGCGCCAGGCGGAGGCGGTATTATTCGGCTGCCACAACCTGAACGTTACCGCTGTCCGGCTGCCGATTGTGCTGGGACCGGATGATTATACGCGAAGACTGCATTTTCATATTGAGCATGCAGCGGGCGGAGAAGCTATTGGTTTGCCTGATCCTGACGCGCAAATCTCGTTTGTGCATGCCGAGGAAGCGGCAGCGTTCCTGGAATGGGCAGGTCAAGTTCAATTGGAGGGCCCAGTCAATGCTTGCTCCAGCGGAACGATTTCGGTCCGGGAATTGATGAGCCTGATCCAGCAGGAAGTTGGAAGGTCGGCACCGCTGCAGTCTTCCGCAGCACCTGACCACATGTCCCCGTTCGGAATTCCGGGAGATTGGACGATGGATCATGCCAGAGCGGCAGCTGCCGGCTTTAAATTTTGGGATTTGCACGATTGGATGCCGAAATTGATTGCTGAATTGTCCGCCGATTTGAAGGTTCGCTAGCGAAAGCGGCAGGATCATTATCATTTAGAAGAAAGATAGAGGGAAGTGCCCTGAAAGGAAGATCAGCATGAGCGACAAGATGGCAGCATGGAAAGAGCGTATTCGAGAGGTAGAAGCCATGGAAGGCTTATCTCCGGAAGCCCTGACGTTAATCCATGCGATGTATGACGAATTGGAAGTTTTAACGAAGCAAAATTTCAATCTGCGGAAAACCGCGCTGAAAGCGACGTCCAGAGAAACGAGAATGTCGAGTAAACTGAAGGATGCATTGATGGAATAAACGGCGGAGTTCAGAACATATGATAAACACCGGGGAGGGCTCCCCGGTGTTTTTTTGATAGGATTAGCTTTTGGATGGCGTTCCTGATTTCGGCGCTTGGCGCTTCTTTTTGAATCTTGGTCCAACGTAATTTCGCTTGCGGTCCCGGAACAGAATCCAGCCGCCCAAGAATCCGATACCAATGACAAACAGAGCCAGCCCGCCTAGAAAAGATAGCCAACCGAAAGCGGGGTTTGCCACACTGTCATCCCCATGAACGGAAATATATAGAAAAACCGCATCTTTCATCATTAAGAAACCCTTCATTGCCATAAAACCCGGGATAACCAAAATCAAGATGGCAATAAAGCGGGAAATTAACATTTTCATAGAAGATTCCTTCCTGCGACTGATGTAATGAACTACCGTTTATCATACCTTTTTCATAGGGCAATGTCTATTTCCATTATGGATGCTGATTTTGTAATCCGAAAAAAAGAGAGTACAATGAAAGTGTAAAACTGGACTTATTATGGAGGTGCCGTTTGTGGCTATAACATGTGATGTAGCAATTCTTGGCGGGGGAACCGGTGGATATGTTGCGGCCATCCGCGCAGCCCAGCTTGGTAAAAATGTGGTCATCATCGAGCAGGACAAACTGGGGGGGACCTGCTTGCACCGCGGCTGTATTCCGAGCAAATCTTTGCTTCGAAGTGCCGAGCTGTATGCAGAAATGAAGGATAGCGAGAGCTATGGAATCGAGACGGACGGGGTCCGGCTAGCGTTTGACAAAGTACAGAAGCGCAAAGACGGTATCGTCGCTCAGCTGCACCAGGGCGTTCAATATTTGATGCGCAAAAATAAAATTATCGTCGTGCAGGGCAAAGGGAGAGTTATCGGCCCGTCCATTTTCTCTCCGCGCAGCGGGGCAGTGGCGGTTGAGCTTCCGGACGGCGAGATGGAAACCGTGGTTCCCACTCATCTGATCATCGCAACCGGTTCGCGTCCGCGTCACTTACCGGGGCTAGAGCCTGACGGCATACATATACTGACAAGCGACCATGCGCTTCAACTGGATGAGCTCCCTGCATCCATTATCATCGTAGGAGGCGGCGTAATCGGCGTGGAATGGGCCTCGATGCTGAATGATTTTGGCGTTCAGGTCACGATTGTTGAAGCTTCGTCCCATCTGCTGCCAGCCGAAGACGAGGAAGTTGGACGGGAGCTGACAAAGATGCTCACCGCCAGAGGCGTAGAGGTTATCACCAACGTTTCCATTCAAACCGATAGCTGTGAGATCCGGAATCAAAGCGTGTCCATCACGATTGAGCAAAAGGACGATACCAGAACATTGTCAGCGGACAAGCTGCTCCTCTCTGTCGGGAGAATCGGTAACACTGAAAATATCGGGCTTGAAAATACCGACGTTCGGGTTGCGAACGGCGTCATCGTGGTGAATGCCAATATGCAAACAACAGAACCCCATATTTACGCAATCGGCGATTGCATCGGGGGTCTTCAGCTAGCCCATGCAGCAAGCCACGAAGGGATAGCCGCGGTGAACCATCTGGCAGGCGAGAAGACGGAAGCCTACAGAAGCGAATGGATCCCTCGCTGCATCTATACCCGTCATGAGGTAGCCAGCGTCGGACTAACGGAGAAGCAGGCCAAAGAACGCGGACATGAGATCAGGATCGGAAAATTCCCGTTCTCGGCGATAGGCAAATCTTTGATCCACGGAACGAAGGAGGGTTTCGTGAAGGTTATTGCCGATCAGAAGACGCAGGATATTCTGGGCGTGCATATGATGGGTCCGCATGTTACGGAGCTGATCGGCGAAGCGGCACTGGCGCAAGTACTGGATGCGACTCCATGGGAAGTGGGAGCGGCGGTGCATGCCCATCCATCCTTATCCGAAATCATCGGTGAAGCGATGCTTGCGGTGGATGGACGAGCCATTGGATTATAAGGATAAGTACATCCTTTTGTGGAATCCCTCATTTCTTTTTGCCGAGAAAGGGATTATAATAACATTAAGCCAAGTCTTAGTACCAGGTTTTAATACTTGATCAAATACGCCTTTAAACTTAGGTTACAAGGCGCGAAGGATCAAGCCTGAAGTCATGGCTCACATAAAGGAGGGATCTCCATGAAAGAACATGAAACGGTTATGGCAAACAACAATAGGCATGAGCAGCTTGGACTGAGCGACGGACAAGTGCTAGACATGTACAAATATATGGTGCTGGCGCGAAAATTCGATGAGCGCAACCTGCTGCTGCAGCGTGCGGGCAAAATTAATTTTCACGTATCCGGGATCGGGCAGGAGACGTGTCAGGTTGCTGCTGCGTTTGCCCTCGACCGGGAGAAAGATTACTTTTTACCCTATTACCGCGACTATGGATTTGTAATGGCAGTGGGCATGACGCCTCGCGAACTGATGCTGTCGGCTTTTGCCAAGGCCGAGGATCCGAACAGCGGCGGACGGCAGATGCCTGGACACTTTGGCAGTAAACGCCTGCGAATTGTGACGGGCTCCAGCCCTGTAACCACACAGCTTCCGCATGCGGTGGGTATCGCACTGGCGGCGAAGATGCAGAAGAAGGATTTTGTATCGTTTGTTACGTTTGGCGAAGGCTCAAGCAATCAGGGGGATTTTCACGAGGGCTGCAACTTTGCGGGCGTTCACAAACTTCCTGTCATTATCATGTGCGAGAATAACCAATATGCCATTTCGGTGCCGCTTCATAAACAGATTAGCGGGAAGGTAAGCGACCGCGCGCTCGGTTATGGATTCCCCGGCATTCGAGTGGACGGCAACGATGCGCTCGAGGTCTATGCAGCCGTAAAGGAAGCGCGTGAGCGTGCGATTCGCGGAGAAGGTCCAACACTGATCGAATCCATGATGTACCGTTTGTCTCCGCACTCCACATCGGATAACGATTTGGCGTACCGGACAAAAGAAGAGGTCGAAGAGAACTGGAAGAAAGACGGCGTCGCCCGCTTTAAGAACTATTTGGTCGACTGCGGGCTATGGGACGAAGCACGCGATCAGGATCTGATTGCGCAATTAAACCTGGAGATCAAAGAAGCGACGGAATCTGCAGACTTGGCTCCATTTCCGAAGCCTGAAGATACGCTTCTTCACGTATATGCCGATGATGAAGGGGGCGTGTAAAAGATGGCGGTAATGGAATATATCGATGCAATTCGCCTGGCCATGAAGGAAGAGATGGAGCGTGACGAGTCCGTATTCGTGTTAGGCGAGGACGTAGGCGTCAAAGGCGGCGTGTTTACAACAACCAAGGGTTTGTTGGATCAGTTCGGCGAAATGAGGGTGCTTGATACCCCGCTCGCGGAGTCCGCGATTGCCGGTGTCGCTATCGGAGCGGCCATGTATGGCATGAAGCCGATTGCCGAGATGCAATATTCGGACTTCATGTTCCCGGCAACCAATCAGATTATTAGTGAAGCAGCGAAAATCCGCTATCGTTCCAATAACGATTGGAGCTGTCCCGTCGTGATTCGTGCGCCGATCGGCGGCGGAATATTCGGGGGATTGTATCATTCCCAGTGCCCGGAATCGGTTTTCTTCGGAACGCCGGGATTGAAAATCGTTGCGCCGTACTCGGCCTATGATGCGAAGGGGCTGCTGAAAGCTGCGATACGCGACCCGGATCCGGTACTGTTCTTTGAGAACAAAAAATGCTACAAGCTGATTACTGGCGATGTACCGGAAGATGATTACGTTGTACCGATCGGCAAAGCGAAATTGCTGCGCGAAGGGTCGGATATTACGGTGATCAGCTACAGTCTGCCGCTGCACTTTGCCATGCAGGCTGCCGAAGAGCTTGAGCAGGAAGAAGGCATCAGCGCGCATGTTCTGGATTTGCGTACGATACAGCCGCTTGACCGGGAAGCGATTATTGAAGCGGCCCGTGCAACGGGTAAAGTGCTGATCGTTCATGAAGATAATAAGACCGGCGGCGTCGGCGGGGAAGTAGCCGCGATTATTGCGGAGCACTGCCTCTATGATCTGGATGCCCCGATCATGCGCTTGTGCGGTCCGGATGTACCAGCTATGCCAATCAGTCCGCCGATGGAGAAATTCTTCATGCTTAACAAGGACAAAGTCAAAGAATCCATGCGTCAATTGGCGCTTTATTAAGAACAGGGAGTGTGAGCATGTCACAAAATCAGAAATTGACCGATGTTACAATGCCTCAGCTGGCGGAATCCCTTGTTTCGGCGACCATTGCCAAGTGGCTGAAGAAGCCGGGGGATGCCATCGAGCAGTACGAACCGATCTGTGAAGTCATTACCGACAAAGTCAATGCCGAGATTCCATCCACCTTGGACGGCGTCATGGGAGAGATTCTTGCCCAGGAGGGCCAGACCGTCAATGTTGGCGAGATCATTTGCCGGATCTCTGTCGCTTCCGGTCAAGGGGCAGATCCTTCTCCCCAGCCGGCTGCAAGTGCTCCCGTGAGTCAGCATCAGGGAAGCGGCAGCGAAGAAGGTTCGATGCGTTTCCGGTATTCCCCAGCTGTGCAAACACTGGCAGCCGAGCATCAGATTGATCTTTCGCGAGTACAGGGATCAGGCATGGGCGGCAGAATCACTCGTAAAGACGTACTGGCTTATATTGAAAAGGGAGGAGCAGCCCAAGGCCAAGGCGCTCCTGCCGGAGCAGCACCAGCCCAGAGCGCCCAGGCACCGAAAGAAACGATACAGCCTAGCGGGACTTCGCCGTTTCAAGGGCTGCAGCATCAGACGCCTGCGGAACCGTCGCCTCCACTTGGCACAGCTATTCCGGATGTGCGTCATTCCGGGCTGCATTTGACGGAATCGCCGAAAATTCCAACCATCGAAGTGGAAGGAATGGAAGGCGGCAGATCGGAATACTTTATCGATGTTACGCCGATGCGTAATGCGATCGCCAGAAATATGCGTCAAAGCGTGACGGAGATTCCGCACGCGTGGACGATGATTGAGGTCGACGTGACCAATATCGTATTGCTGCGTAATCAGCTGAAGGACGAGTTCAAGCGTAAGGAAGGGGTTAATCTGACCTACCTGGCCTTTTTGCTGAAAGCCGTTGTGAACGCAATTAAAGATTATCCGATCATGAATTCGTTCTGGGCCGTGGATAAAATCGTGGTGAAGCGCGATATCAATCTGTCCCTGGCCGTCGGAACAGAGGATTCCGTGCTGACGCCGGTCATCCACCGTGCCGATCAGAAGAATATTGCCGGATTGGCTAGAGAGATCGAAGAGCTTGCACGCAAGACCCGTGAAGGCAAGCTGAAGCTAGACGACATGCAGGGCGGTACCTTTACGGTGAACAATACGGGATCCTTCGGTTCGATTCTGTCTTATCCGATCATCAACTATCCGCAGGCTGCGATTCTAACGTTTGAATCCATTGTTAAAAAGCCTGTGGTCATCAATGATATGATCGCTGTTCGTTCAACGGCGAACCTGTGTCTATCCCTCGATCATCGGATTTTGGATGGGGTTATCTGCGGAAGGTTCCTGCAGCGGGTTAAGGATAACCTGGAAGGTTATACCCTGGATACGAAGCTGTATTAATGTTCTTCTATGCATCTGCGGACTGATTCTTCGGAAGAAGTTCGCAGACGCCACTCATACCAAAGTCAATTACAGGAACATTCATTGGTTAGTGGGAACCCTATGAAAGAAGGCGTTAGCACATGAATAAACCGTTAGATGTATCGTATACGCCGGTTGTAGATTATGGCATGGCTTGGGAGCTTCAAAAACAACATGTTTCCGCCATCGATCAGGGGGAGCAGCATGAATGCTTGATGCTCCTTCAACATCCTCCGACCTATACCATGGGGTCGCAGCGTCATCCGGAGCACTTGCTCTTAAGCAAAGAGGAATTGGAGAAGCAGGGCATCGGCTTGTTTGAAATAGATCGTGGCGGTGACATTACATATCATGGTCCTGGACAGCTTGTCGGGTATCCGCTGTTACTGCTGGACGGCGGCAAGAATTTGAATCTGCACGGTTTTCTGCGCGATGTGGAACAGGTCATCATCGATTACTTGGCATCATACAACATCGAAGCCGGCCGCAAACCCGAGTACACCGGGGTATGGGTAGGGGATCTGAAAATTTGCGCCATCGGCGTTAAATTCAATAAAGCCCGCCAGCATCGCGGATTTGTGACAAGCCATGGTTTTGCGTTTAATATTAAATCCGGGATCGCAGACGCGGGATTCGCTGGAATCATTCCATGCGGTATACAGGAATATGGTGTAACTTCATTGGAAGACTGTACGGGGCGGGGGTTTGAAGTTGAGGAAGTAGCCCGGGAGATCGTGCCGTTCTTCACCCGGGTATTTCCATATGAGGCTCGTTGGTTGTAACAGCAGGCGCTCGTAAATGCAGGGTGTCAGCGAAGGAACAATGGCTCAAGGATAACCAGCAGTGTTGATCCGATCATCGCAATCAGCATGAGGTAGATAACAATTCGAAACCACTTTTTACGTTGCATTGTGTAACTCCTTTGAAATAGGTTTAATGATGAACATACATGCAGCAGCATCATTCATTGTGATATAGATATAAAGACATTGTATCGTATCTGCGAAAGAGAGGGAAGTCCAGTGATCTCAGAAGAGCGTATCATCCAAGAGTTTATGGAATTGGTTCGTGTCGATAGTGAAACCAAGCATGAAGAAGAGATCTCCAAGGTTCTCAAACATAAATTTTCCGTTCTTGGCTTTGACGTCATCGAAGATGATGCCAAAGAGAAGACAGGGCACGGAGCAGGAAATCTGATTATTACCTGGAAAGCGGACGAGGCGGCCTCGCAAGCACCTAAACTGCTATTCACCTGCCATATGGACACCGTAACGCCCGGTAAAGGCATTAAGCCGACCTTGGGTGATGATGGCTGGATTCGAAGTGATGGAACGACTATCCTCGGTGCTGATGACAAAGCGGGCATCGCCGCACTGCTGGAAGGTATTCGGGTTATCCGGGAAAATAACATTCCCCACGGACAAGTCCAGTTTGTCATTACGGTAGGTGAGGAATCGGGTTTGGTGGGAGCTCGTGCGCTTGACCCTGATGTTTTGGATGCCGATCTCGGCTTTGCCCTGGATTCCAACGGTGAATTAGGCTCCATTGCAGTTGCCGCACCGACCCAAGCAAAAATCAAAATGATTATCAAGGGCAAGTCGGCTCACGCCGGAGTGAACCCGGAGGATGGCATCAGTGCCATTCAAGTCGCTTCAAAAGCGATAGCCAAAATGAAGCTGGGACGCATCGACAAAGAAACCACGGCAAATATTGGCAAGTTCCAGGGTGGAGGCGCAACCAACATCGTCTGTGACCATGTTCAGATTGATGCTGAAGCACGCAGTATCGTTCAAGAGAAAGTGGATAAGCAAGTAAATGATATGCGTGAGGCGCTCGAAACTACCGTGCGGGAGTACAATGCCAATTGTGAGTTCATTAGCGAGATAGTCTACCCGGCTTTCAGTTTTAATGAACATGATGAGGTCGTTCAGCTTGCGCAGCGTGCCATCGGCGGTTTGGGCTTGCCCACCCGCACGTTCCGCTCCGGAGGCGGTAGTGACGCCAACATTTTTAACGGTCTTGGAATTCCAACCGTCAATTTGGCGATTGGATATCAAGATATTCATACGACGCAGGAGCGCATTCAAGCTGCAGATTTGGTCAAGGCGGCGCAGATCGTTGTGGGGATCATCCAGGAAACAGCTAAGGCTTAGTCGACAAACAGGCAGAAGAAAAGAATAAAGCCCGCGGCGGACATTTGACGTCCCTGCGGGCTTTTAGATTTGTCTGTTAATTCAAGGTTGCCATGGGCGATTGGTTCTCCCGTCTTTTTTGGGCAGGCGACCAAGTGGTATGCCAGTTCGTGTTCTCGACCACATGCAATGCGGCATTGATGTTGTCTAAGTATGGTTCAATCTCTTTCCTCGCCACTGCCGAGGAATACTGTTCCTCAAGCCGGGCAGAGAGGGAGATCAAGGCCGACTGCAAATAACAAGCAGCTTCGCCGAATCGTATCTCTGTACGCCCGGGATAAACCACTCTAAGCTGCTCGAACAGGGATGCAGCCTCATCATATTTTCCTTGATCATATAAATGCTCTGCCGCTATAAAGCATACTTTCATACAGTTGCTGTCCTGCTCTTGAAGCGGCAGCGCTTCCAATTGGTTTAATTTTGAAATTGCGAGTCCTCTGTAGCCTTCTTCATAAAGAAAACAGATCAGAGCATAATAAGCATGCTCGCCGCTATGGGTAAGCAGATGTTCGGCTAGGGATATCATATTAAGCGTAACGGCAGCACGTGCTAATTCTAAAGTATCCGACATGGCGATAAATCGGTCAGGGATCGAATGGTTTATGTTCCACTCGCAGAGCTGCCTGATTCTGGCCAGCTGAGCCCCTTCAGACGTTCTTGGACGAGGCAGTTCGCGCAGGTGGTGAGTCGAATCGCGAAGGTAACTGTCGATGAGCTGCATGGCTTCAGATACTTGACCCGTCATGATCAGGCAAGCCACATACTGGATACAGGTATCTGGATATAAACTCCCCTGTTTAGCAAAACAATGGGCAGCTTGCGGATAAGCTCCGATGTAGAATAGTGATCTGCCAACCATGATGTTGGAAGCCGGAAAGCTCCTTGTTTCGTCCAGGAGTCGTTCACAAATCGTGTGGTCTGAAATCCCCTGCATGTGCAGGAGTGCAGCCCACTGGTTCAGAGCCTCTTGGACGTAGGTACCGGAATGCTGTACGACGGTTCTGAAAGCTTCCTCCGATTTGCCGAAGGAACGCAACCGCATGCTCAATAACCCGTATTCGAGCCAGCTTAGATCAACTTCCTTCCAGCCCGAGCTCGTCTTGTCGGTCGGGGCGGATTGCGCAGCTTCCTTGAAGCTCTTTAACGCCTTCTCAAGATACCCGCGTCTTTTGTACCACTTACCGCGCTCATATTCAGTTGAAGGTGGATTAGTGTTTGGTTCGGTTTCAATAATAGGTATATGTCGCATGTCGAAGCCTCCCAATGTTATAACACCCATATAGGTGTAAAGGTCATGGTCCGTATTCGAAAAAAATAGAAAAAAGTCGAAAATCAGGTCGTAAGACCTAATTTCACCCCTTGTTTTCGTAAATATTTTTAGAAGACTTAGAAATTATATCCATGATTTTCGTTTCCGAGCCCCATTGCTGTTGCCACTGTTTCAGCATGATCCGTATCTGCCAAGCCTGTCCTACCATATGTACGGAATGATCCCCTTTGTAGCTTTTCATGGGCAGGTTCCTTCTTTCTTGTAAATTTTGATATAATACACCTTATGCAATAGCATGGTCAGTCATGCCGTTTTTAAACAAAGGAGGTCATTTTGTGAGCGATATCGGCAGTAAGAACCGAGAAGCCTCGGATAAATTGCTGGAAGAAACCACCCTATCTACCCAATCGATTTTTGAAGGGAAGATTATTTCACTGCAGGTCGATACGGTGAAACTGCCAAATGGGGAGACTGCGAAACGTGAAGTTGTCAGACACCCCGGAGCAGTAGCAGTGCTTGCTATAAAAGGCGACAAAATGTTGGCCGTCAATCAATTTCGTCAGCCGCTTGGGCGCTGTGAGGTTGAAATCCCTGCAGGCAAGCTGGAGCGGGGGGAAGATCCGCTGGAAGCGGCGAAGCGCGAACTACAGGAAGAAACGGGTTATTCATGCGGTTCCATTCGTAAACTGCATTCCTTTTATACCTCCCCGGGATTTGCAGATGAGATCATTCACTTATATCTGGCAGAGGATCTGGTCAGCGGCGACATGAACCCGGATGAGGATGAATTTATAGAGATGATGGAAATCTCGCTGGAAGAGGCGTATTCACTCATACAAGAAGAAAGAATCAGCGATGCGAAGACCATTCTCGCCGTTTATGCTTGGAATATGTATAGCCTGACAGGAAAAATCTGATATGCTGCAGCCTGAAAAGAACATGTCAACCGGGGAGGAGCTTCAGTCCTATTACTGCGACATGCACATTCACATAGGGCGCACAAGCAGCGGACAAGCTGTGAAAATTAGCGCAAGTAACAATTTGACCTTTGAGAATATAGCCGTGGAGGCCTCGGAGCGCAAAGGCATCCAAATGATCGGTATCATCGATTGCCATTCTCCTTCGGTACAGCAGGATATTCTCCAATGTTTGGACAGCGGCGTCATGCAGGAGATAGATGGAGGCGGCATCGCGTATCAGGATACGGTGATCCTGCTTGGAAGCGAGATTGAAATTCGCGAAAGCGGCCGTGGGGCAGCCCATGTGCTGGCCTATTTCCCTGACCTGAACACCATTCAGGAGTTTTCTGTCTGGATGGCAAAATACATGAAGAATGTGCAGCTTAGTTCGCAGCGCATCTATGTCAGCCCTCGTGAGCTGCATCAGGAGATTTTGGATCGCGGCGGGCTGCTGATACCTGCACACGTCTTTACGCCTCATAAAGGGCTGTACGGCAGCATGGCGGATCGTATGAGCGAGGTGCTGGACCTGAACGGGATTGCGGGAATAGAGCTTGGACTCAGTGCTGATTCCTCGATGGCGGGGCGGATAAGCGAACTGGACGCCTACTCCTTTCTGACAAATTCGGATGCGCATTCGCTTGGAAAAATCGGCAGGGAATACAACCGGATTGATATGGCGAAGCCTTCATTTACCGAATTTCGCCAGGCGCTTGGAACAAGTAACGGTCGAAGAATCAGCGCGAACTACGGGCTTAATCCCAGACTCGGAAAATACCATCGTACTTACTGCGGCGGCTGTGACAGCATTCTGGAGGAGGGCAGCGATATTCATGAATTGGTGCGCTGTCCTTACTGCGGGAGTACCAAGCTGGTGCAGGGCGTGTTTGATCGGATTCTGAACATCGCTGACCGCAAAGAGCCCATGGTACCGCAAAGCCGGCCGGCATATCACTATCAGGTTCCGCTAGAGTTCATCCCGGGCCTTGGCAAATCGTCGATGTCGAAGCTGCTGGGGGCTTTCGGCACCGAAATGCACATCCTTCACCAGGCTACGGAAGCAGAGCTTGCCGCTGTTGCTGGAGAAGGGCTCGCTGCCAGCATTGTGATGGCTAGAAACGGGACATTGTCCTTATCGGATGGCGGGGGAGGCTCTTACGGGAAGGTTCTCCGCTAAATCGATCAACTCTTTCAATCGCTAGGTCATACAAGAAGGGTGATGGTCATAGAGTAGAGTAGAGACACAGAAAGGAGACTCTATTCTATGCAATCATTCCGCCAAGCCTTTAAGGATCAGACCATGCTCTATGTGTTCGTGGGCGTCTTGTTTTTAGTTGGCGTCCTGTTTGGAGCGTTGATGGTCAATGCACTTTCATTGGAGCAGCAGCAGGAGATGGCCCGATATTTAAACCACTTTTTTGTAAACGTGCAGGACGGTGGAGAAACCATGAGTCAGTCTTCTTACTGGAGCATCGCAGCCCTTCATCTGAAATGGATCGGTTTGATATGGATTCTGGGATTGTCCGTTATCGGGCTTCCGGGAATATTGATATTGGACTTCTTAAAAGGAGTGCTTATTGGGTTTACGGTCGGTTACTTGGTCGGACAGTATTCTTGGAAAGGACTGCTGTTCGCCTTGGTATCGATTGCGCCGCAAAATTTGTTCATCATCCCCGTGCTCATGATGTGCAGCGTAGCGGCGATAACCTTCTCCCTATACATCATCAGGGACCGGTTTATTATGAATCGCGGCGGGAGCATGGTAAAGCCCTTTGCTTCGTATGCGATGCTGACCTTTTTCATGATCCTGTTAACGCTCGGAGTCGCTTCTTTTGAAACCTGGGTAACCCCGGTCATGATGCGCTGGGTCACGCCAATGTTGCTATAATCCGCGAATTTTTCCATAAAGCAAAACCGTTTGACTTTGTTTGTCAAATCCCCCTATAATGAAGGAAGTGAACAATAACGTGCAGTGATTTCCAAGGGGGAGGGAAACGATGGAAGCGCGGATCGACAAAATTAAGCAGCAGCTACAATCCCAAGGATACAAATTAACGCCCCAACGGGAAGCCACGGTAAGCGTATTGTTGGAAAATGAAGACGACCACCTTAGCGCAGAGGATGTATTTATGCTCGTGAAAGAGAAGGCTCCGGAGATCGGTCTGGCAACCGTGTACCGTACCCTAGAGCTGCTCAGTGAGCTTCATGTTGTCGAGAAGATAAATTTTGGCGATGGTGTCGCCCGTTATGACTTGCGGACGGATACTTCGAAGCATCACCATCATCATTTGATATGTACTCAATGTGGAAGCATGGATGAGATACGCGAGGATTGGCTCGGTCCATTGGAAGAGCGGTTAGAGCGAGAGTTTAACTTTACCGTTCATGACCATCGGCTTGATTTCCATGGCATATGCTACCGTTGCAAAGAGAAGGGCAAGAATGACCAGGACAAATCATAATTTTATATCATTCAACAAACCGCAGTGATGACCATCACGGCAAGCCCTCTACGGCGGTAAGCCGGGAGGGTTTTTTAGATGGTAACCAAAATATATATGGAACATGCACGAGTTCGTATCGTTCACGCAAGAACAATCTATCATTCTACATCATCCATGTACGTCGATAAGACGTTTTTTTTATTCTATCCCAATAACCGCCAAGTCCAATAACTAAAGAACATCAGAGGAAAGCGTCATAATCCAGCAGCTTGTATCATAGGATATACGTGAAGTATACCTGTAATACCCACTTTCACTTGGTGATCAAGCAAAGATGAAAGAGAGGCGCTGCCAGTGATTATATCGATCCGAAAAATAGGCTCAATGATCCGATTTATTACGATGTTTGCCGTTCTGACGATGTTTTTTTACTTTGTGCTGGGTTGGGTGGGAGATTGGCTGACCCCAGTGGATCCTTACCGTGCGCCTTCCGGTCAAGCGGTTAAGGCTTTTCAGCCTGAAAGCACCATGGACTCCCGATTTTCGCCGGCGGAACGTCTGCGATTGTACTACTGGTATGGGGAGTGATCGTGCTTGTAACGGGCACACGGGAATAGGAGCAAAAAGATCATGAAACAATATCTGGACGAATATGTAACCTATCTGGAAGACGTGAAGGGATTGTCCCGAAGTACGATTGAATCGTACCGGGCCGACTTACTAGGATTCATTGCTTTTGCAGAGGAAAGAGACGTTATCAATCCGCAGGAAGTTACACGCACCATGCTTGGATTATACATGGGAAGACTGAGGCAGCAGGGCAAGGCGGCATCAAGCCAGCTTCGCTGTACGGCTTCCTTGCGTTCCTTTTTTCAATATTTGGTGCGTCAAGCCGTTATAGGACAAGATCCGACCCAGCTGCTGGATAATCCGAAGCCGGAACGGAAGCCGCCCAAGTCGCTAACCATTGAGCAGGTGGACAAGCTGCTGTCGGCCCCGGATTCCGGCACCCCTCAGGGGGCCCGGGACAAAGCAATGCTGGAGCTGCTATATGCTTCAGGTATTAAGGTGTCGGAATTGGTGAATTTGAATACGCATGACATAAATATGGAGATGCGATTTCTTCGCTGTGCCGTTTCCGGAGGGAAGGAGCGAATTCTTCCAATTACCCAGATCGCAGCCGAGAGCGTGGCTATTTATATGCAAGACATGCGGGACAAGCTGATTCGTGATGCGGATGAGGATGCATTATTCCTGAATTCACTCGGTACGCGCTTGACACGGCAGGGATTTTGGAAAATCATTAAAAAGTATGGCAAATTGGCCGATATCGATGAGGAGATCACGCCGCATACACTTCGCCATTCGTTTGCCATTCATTTGCTGCAGAACGGCGCCGACTTGCGTTCGGTTCAGGAGATGCTGGGTCACTCGGCATTATCCACCACCGGCATGTATCAATCCACCAAGAAAAGCATGAAGGAAGTATATGATCATTTTCACCCGAGATCTTAGTGGGACCTGCTCGACTAAGATCTACAACTTATTCTCAGTTAGGAGAGGTATGAACATGAGTTCAATTCATCAGGAAAGCATTAAGGAAGCAGCGGCATACATACGCGGGCAGAAGGGTGTCGAGCCCCAGGTCGGCCTGATTTTGGGTTCAGGACTCGGCGTGCTGGCAGAATTAATTGAGAACCCGGTTTCCATCCCGTACACGGACATTCCTCATTTTCCCGTGTCCACAGTAGAGGGCCATGAAGGAGAACTGCTGCTGGGCACGATTCACGATCGACCTGTCGTTCTGATGAAGGGCCGTTTCCATATGTATGAAGGCTATGGTCCGGAAGTGACGGCTTTCCCAGTGCGCGTCATGAAAGAGCTGGGTGTGATAAGTCTGCTGGTTACCAATGCGGCGGGCGGCATCAACACGTCCTTCGAGCCGGGTGACCTCATGCTGATCTCCGATCATCTGAACATGACAGGCACCAACCCGTTAATCGGGCCGAATGATCCGGAGCTTGGCGTTCGGTTCCCGGACATGTCCCAGGCTTACAGCCGTCAGCTTCGCCAATTGGCAAAAGAAGTCGCGGTGGGTCAGGGCATTGCGCTGAGAGAAGGGGTCTATGCAGGTTTGCTCGGACCAACCTATGAAACGCCTGCCGAGATCGTCATGCTGCGTACGCTCGGTGCGGATGCGGTAGGCATGTCCACGGTGTCTGAGGTCATTGTGGCCAGACATGCCGGTCTTGAAGTGCTGGGCATCTCCTGCATCAGCAACATGGCAGCCGGAATATTGGATCAGCCGCTATCCCATGACGAGGTTATGGAGACTGCCGAGAAGGTCCGGGAGAAATTCCTTGCGCTTGTCATGGCCATTATTCCAAAAATGTAATAACCCATTTTAGCAAGGGGCTGGGCTCCGGCGGATTTATATCTGCCGAGTCCAGCTTTTTTGCTATAAGTTTTCAGCGAAGCTGAACCATTCTGTATTCGCATTTATACGTGTTTGGGGTCCCCGCAAAGGATTTGGAATAAGCATCGAAGCATAGGCTCCACTTTGTGGGGTTATTCTGTGTTCCTTTAAGATCAAGGTGATAATATTTCCGTAAAATACTGGAATAATTTGTTTTCATCCTGACGACAATGAATAGCAGACCCGTTATTTTTCGGGATGCCATTACGAATGTCAGGAGGGGATGGAAGTGAAAAAAGCGTTAATCGCTGGATTGCTGGTTCTATTTGTAGGGTTGTCCAGTGCGGCTGTACCAAGTTATGCAGAAGAAAAAAGCAAACCCGGCGAAGGATCATCTCAAGAGGAACTGGCACCAGGTGCTCGTTCTGCTATATTGCTGGATGCGGATACCGGAACCATTATTTACGAGAAAAACAGCCATGATAAGCTGCCTCCGGCGAGCATCACCAAGATCATGACGATGCTGCTTACGATGGAGGCCATCGATGAAGGACAATTGCAGTGGACGGATAAAGTGCGTACCAGCGACTATGCGGCCTCCATGGGCGGGTCGCAGATCTTTCTTGAGCCCGGCGAAGAGATGACGGTGGATGAGATGCTCAAAGGCATAGCCATGGCATCAGGCAATGATGCCTCCGTCGCGGTGGCGGAGAAAATTGCCGGCTCAGAGGAAGCGTTTGTGAAGCTGATGAACGAGAAAGCGGCCGAGCTGGGAATGAAGGATACACATTTTGTGAACTGCAACGGACTTCCTGCAGAGAATCACTATACTTCGGCCCACGACATTGCGGTCATGAGCCGGGAGCTGCTGAAATATGACCAGATCACCAAATATACGGGAGCATATCAGGATTATTTACGTAAAGATTCAGAAAAACCGTTCTGGCTGGTCAACACAAACAAGCTGGTTCGATTCTACACGGGTGCTGACGGATTGAAAACCGGATACACGTCAGAGGCCAAATTCTGTTTATCGGCAACGGCCAAACGGGACGGACTGCGCGCTGTAGCCGTTGTCATGGGAGCTCCGGATACAAAGACTCGGAATAATGAAGTATCTCGCATGTTTGACTATGCCTTCTCCCAGTATGCGATGCATTCCATCTATAAGCCGGGTGAAGTGTTAGGTATCGTGAAGGTCCAGAAGGGGACCGTGCCAGAGATCTCGATTCAAGCGGATAAAGATTACAGCGTGCTGGTTAAGAAGGGCGTAAAAAGTCCGGATATCCGTCATGAAATTCAGATGGACCCGAATTTGAAGGCGCCGGTAGCCGCCGGACAAGTCGTCGGCAAGCTAACGGTGTATCAAGGCGATCGGGTAGTGAAGGAGTTCGAGCTGACATCTCCTGTCGAGGTGAAGAAGGCCGGATTCTGGAAGCTGTTCAAACGGACAACCGGCAAGTTGTTTCATGTAGATTAATAGGAGTTTTCTTCTAGTTTTGTCGGGATGCAGGAATGTCTTTTTCAAATGTAGAAATCTTTGTTCATGTCAGGGAGGAGAGTGAGCAAACATGAATCTGCATGTTGATATGGAGCATCACAGGCATGTACTGATTGTCCGTCTGTCCGGGGAACTGGATCATCATACGGCCGATCATGTCCGGATGCAGCTGGATGAAGCTATTCAGAGACGTCAAACAGAGCACTTGGTGCTGAGCTTAAAGGACTTGGACTTTATGGACAGCTCGGGACTTGGGGTCATCCTGGGACGCTATAAATTCATCAAGCAAAAAGGCGGAAAGATGGCGGTATGCGATGTCAAGCCGCAGGTTTACCGCTTGCTTGAAATGTCGGGGCTGTTCAAGATCATGCCGATATATGAGAACGAGAGCACGGCACTCTCGGGTTTGGAGGTAGTGTCATGAGTGAAGGAAAAGCACAGCATAATTTTATGACTCTGCAGTTTGCCGCAAAGTCGGAAAACGAATCCTTTGCCCGTGTCGCCGTGGCTGCGTTCATCTCCCAGATGGATCCCAACATGGATGAGCTGAGTGACCTGAAAACGGTAGTCTCCGAAGCCGTCACAAACTGCATTATCCACGGTTACGATAGTGATCCGGATGGGGTTGTCAAGATTGAAGCCTCCATAGACGGGGATATGATCACGCTGTGCATTGAAGATTCCGGCCATGGGATCGAAGACTTGGAGATGGCCAAGCAGCCGCTTTATACATCAAAGCCAGAGCTGGAGCGATCCGGCATGGGATTCACCATCATGGAAAATTTCATGGACGAATTTGAAGTGGTCAGCGAACCAGGCAGCGGTACGTCGATCAAAATGAAAAAGAGGATCGAATCTAAGAAAGCTTTATATAATTAGGGGTTGGACAAATGGATGCCGATGTGAAGAAAACTTCGCAGACTTATTTGGACGACGCGGAGGTCAAACGACTCATTGCACTTAGCCAAAGCGGGGATAATGTCGCCCGGGACACGCTCGTCAACTGTAATATTCGTCTTGTCTGGTCTGTCGTTCAGCGGTTTATGAACCGGGGGTATGAGCCTGATGATCTGTTTCAGATCGGCTGTATCGGTCTCCTCAAATCCGTGGACAAGTTCGATCTCAGTTATGACGTAAAGTTCTCGACCTATGCCGTACCGATGATCATCGGAGAAATTCAGCGCTTCTTAAGGGACGACGGGACCCTGAAGGTCAGCCGTTCGCTTAAGGAAATGGCCAACAAAGTCAGGAAGAAGCGGGACGAGCTGTCCAAGCAGCTCGATCGGCTTCCAACGGTGAAAGAGGTTGCCGAAGAGCTTGGGGTAACCCCCGAGGAAGTGGTGTTTGCCCAAGAGGCGAACAAACCGCCAACCTCGATTCATGAGACCGTATTTGAAAATGACGGGGATCCCATAACGCTAATGGATCAGATAGCTGATGAATCGCAGGAACGATGGTTCGACAAGCTGGCCTTGAATGAAGCGATAGGCGGCTTGACCGAACGGGAGCGGCTCATTGTATATCTGCGGTATTACCGGGATCAGACGCAGTCGGAGGTTGCCAGCCGGCTGGGCATATCCCAAGTACAGGTATCGCGACTTGAGAAAAAAATATTGCAGAGCATACGGAACGAGATCGCGCAGTAGCGGCTCGCAGCCGTTATTCTAAAGAAATGCTCAAACTGACGCCGCCCTTAGGGGACGGCGTCTTTTCATTTTTTAACAACCTCCTTGTTGATGTGCCGGATAAAGAAAGTATGGTAAATCCGAGTAGAAAGGAGAGACATTTCCCATACTAACGGTAATTTAGCAGTAAAGGAGTGTTTCGGATGAAGGTTAATCCCACTCCGACGGTGTTTCTGCAGCTAAGGAGCCGCATACGGTTACCAAGAAACCAGACCGTCAAACTAGGTGATGTCGCCTTCATTGTCTGCGAGCCCGAATGGGAGAAGCGGCTTAGAGCCCTGCCGCTTACACAGCCGAAGGATATCGATGGCAACCGCCTTGTCATGGATCTGATACAAATCATCCCGAAGATTCAAGCCTTGATTCCTGGCGCCCATATTGAACCGATGGGAAACCATCATACCCTGGTGGAGCTTATTGGTCCGGAGAGCAAGCGGTCCAAATTGTGGTTCCCGCTCATTTGGCTGCTCTTGTTTTTCGGTTCGGCGCTGACCATTATGAATTTCCATGCCGACGTCAACATGCTCGAGGTACAGATCCGAATCGTCGAGATGGTGACGGGGAAAAGAGACGAGCATCCCTATTTGTTCCAGATTGCATACTCGCTCGGGCTCGGATTCGGAATGACGGTGTTCTTCAATCACTTATTCAAGAAAAAATGGAATGAAGAACCGACCCCGCTCGAGGTGGAAATGTACCTCTATCAGGAAAATCTGGATCAGTTCGTGGTCGCCGAAGAATATCGGAAAATGAACGCCGGAGCGGATACGACAGGTAAGGAACCATGATGATGTCCATTCTGCAAGGGATATTCACCTGTGTTCTTGGCGTAGCTGGGGGCATCGCCGTCGGCGGCGGAGTCATTGCGCTCATCATCGTGCTGGACATCATTCCGAGATTGTCCCAGCTGACGGCAACGTACAACCGGGTCCATTGGTATGAAGGGGCTTTAATTGCCGGATCTTTTATCGGCACGGTGGCCGATTTCTGGCGATGGTCCGTTCCTTTGGGACCGGTTGTGAGTACCGTGATCGGATTGATGTGCGGGATATTCATCGGCATGCTGGCAGCCGCATTGACCGAAGTATTGAATGTATTGCCGATTCTGGCCAAGCGGCTCCGGTTGACGGGGTATTTGTTCGGTCTTCTTATGGCCATGGTCGCAGGCAAGGTAGCGGGCTCTCTGTTCGACTGGTTTGTTTACAGCAAGTGATAGTTAAGGCTAGGAGGTAGGTTATGGACGAGAAAACAACATATAACGGCGAACGGGAGACCGATATTCCGATCATTTCACCATCGGAGATCAAAGCATTGGAGGAACAGGAGCTGGCTGAGAAGAGGGAGGCCGAGACCTCCAACAGCACCGAGGAATCCGTCATCTACTGGCAGCATACAGACCATGTCCCCGCAAAGCTGAGTGATCTGAAAAAAGTGCTTAAGGAAGTTATCGGTCTTGGAGTTTCTTTTGATGTGGTATTCCGTGAAATGAACTTTGCCGGCAGAAACGCGGGACTTCTCTTCTTAAACGGCTTCACGAATGATGCCGTGGTGACGGATATACTGACAAGGCTGACGTATCTGACACCGGAGGATGTGAGCAATCAGGCACTTACCGAGATGATGACCCGCTATATTCCCCATGTCCAAGTGGAGCGGGATACAAGGCTCAGCAAAGTGATTAACGAAGTGCTCTCCGGTATATGTGCGCTGTTCATTGAGGATGCGCATTCCGCTATCTTGTTGGATACCCGGAAATATCCTGTGCGCGGGCTCGAGGAGCCTGCGGTGGAACGTGTCGTTCGCGGCGCAAGGGATGGTTTTACGGAGACACTCGTTACCAACGTGAACCTGGTGCGAAGACGGGTTCGTGATCCGGGACTTCACGTTGAGGTCATGAAGGTCGGAAGGCGGACGAGAACGGATGTGTGCCTGGTTTTCATAGATGACATCGTGGACCGTACGCAGGTTGAGGCGATTCGCGATAAAATCAAGGAAGTGGATTTAGAAGGGCTTCCACTTGGAGATAAACAGCTCGAAGAAGCAATCGTGAACAAAGGCTGGCACCCATTTCCGCTGGTCCGATATTCGGAACGGCCGGATGTTGTATCCTCCCATCTGCTCGAAGGCCGAGTAGTTGTCATGGTAGATACTTCACCGAGCGTGATGATTATGCCAACCACGTTTTTGGATCTGTGTCAGCATGCCGAGGAGAATCGCCAAACCCCATTTATGGGGACATATCTCCGCTGGATACGTTTTATAGGCATTTTTGCATCCATGTTCCTGCTCCCGCTGTGGATGCTGCTTGTTGTCCATCCTGAACTGAAGCCGCCGGGACTCGATATCATCGGTCCGCAGGAGAATGCTAAAATTCCGATTATCCTGCAGTTTCTGATCGTTGAATTCGGCGTGGATTTGCTCCGCTTGGCTGCCGTTCATACGCCGACACCGCTTGCGTCGGCGATGGGGCTGATCGCCGCGATCTTGATCGGCGACATCGCCGTTAAGACCGGATTGTTTGTCAACGAGGTCGTCTTGTATATGGCGGTTGCATCCATCGGGATGTATGCAACTCCGAGTTATGAGTTGGGACTTGCCAACCGGATGGTCAGGCTGCTCCTTCTGCTTGCAACAGCCCTGTTCGGGGTGAAGGGTTTTGTCATCGGGACGACGCTTCTGATTCTGCTCCTGACGACACACCGTTCCTACAATTCCTCTTATTTGTGGCCATTTATACCATTTAGTGCAAAAGCGATGGGCGAAATTTTGTTCCGCAAACCGCTGCTTCTATCTAGAAGACGCCCGGCCCACAATAAAACACGCGACAACACCAAAATGGGCCCTGAAATGAATCCGAGAGGCGAGCAATAACAATAACACAAATGTTGTGTTGAAAAATCCATTTTGATTACCTTCCGTTGTCTGCTATACTGTGAACAATTATTCGATTACCCTATTTTGAATCAATGGATCGGAGGAATTGTAAGCATGTTTTTACACGGTACAAGCAAGATTAACGATCAGGGGCATTTGGAAATCGGCGGGTGTGACACATCCGATTTGAAAGCTCAATATGGAACACCATTATATATTGTAGACGAGCAGTCGGTTCGCAATCGTTGTCGGGAATACATCGAGGCCTTCAAGGCGTCCGGCTTGAAGTTCCAAGTCGCGTATGCAAGTAAGGCGTTTTGCGTGATGGCCATGTGCCAATTGGCCGACCAGGAAGGTATGTCGCTTGACGTCGTATCAGACGGAGAGCTGTACACCGCACTTGAGGCCGGATTCCCGGCAGACCGGATTCATTTCCACGGAAATAATAAAACCCCGGAAGAAATTGAGATGGCGCTGGATGCGGAAATTGGCTGTTTCGTTGTCGATAACGTAGTTGAACTGCATATGCTGCAAGCGATTGCTGCCGAGAAGAATCGGAAGGTCAACATTCTGCTACGCGTGACACCGGGTGTTGAGGCTCATACGCATGAGTATATCTCAACAGGCCAAACGGATTCGAAATTTGGCTTTGATATCGGCAACGGCTCTGCTTATGAAGCGGTGAAGCTTGCCGAGGCTCAAGCGAACATTCATCTGATGGGTATTCATTCCCATATCGGCTCCCAGATTTTTGAGGTGGAAGGCTTTCAGATGGCTGTTCAGCGCGTAGCTGAATTCGCGGCTTCCGTTAAAGAAGGTTTGGGGGTTGTGTTCAAGGTTGTAAACCTTGGGGGTGGTTTCGGTATCCGTTACGTGGATGGCGATACGCCGCTTCAAGTATCCCAGTATGTAAAAGCGATCACGGATGCCGTGAAGACCCATTTTGCGGGCCTTGGCTCCGAACTTCCTGAAATTTGGGTGGAACCGGGCCGGAGCATTGTTGGTGATGCAGGCACCACCCTGTATACGGTGGGCACAAGCAAGGATATTCCCGGAGTGCGTAAATACGTTGCCGTAGACGGCGGAATGACGGACAACCCGCGCCCGGCGCTGTACGAGTCGAAATATGAAGCGCTGCTGGCGAACCGGGCGAATGAGAAACCGGAAGAAACGGTATCCATTGCCGGCAAGTGCTGTGAGAGCGGAGACATGCTCATCTGGGACTTGGAGCTTCCGAAGGTAGCAACAGGCGATTTGCTGGCCGTATCCTGCACAGGCGCATACAACTATTCCATGGCTAGCAATTACAACCGCATCCGCAAACCTGCAGTCGTGTTCGTGAAGGACGGACAGAGCAAGCTGGTCGTACGCCGTGAGTCGCTTGCGGACATCATCAGTCATGATGTGGTGCCGGCAAGTGTAACCAAAGAAACCGTAACCAATTAAACTGAAGTTTGTTTTACGGCTCTAAAACCCAAGAGGGCCCGCCACTGCCTCCGGCTGCGGTCAGGGCTCTTTGGTTTGCCTTGGACTTGATATAGGATGTGTAAACGGGGGACAAGATCGTTTTTGCTTCGAAGCTCAATTCATAGTAAACTATAGAATGCATTGTAAAAAATCGATTAAAGCGTTCTAATAACGGAAGGAGATAACACATATGGCTAAAAAAGCGAAGATCACATTAGAGAACGGCAAAGAGGTAGTGCTTGATCTGTTCGAGAATGATGCACCGAATACGGTAGCTAATTTTGAGAAATTGGCGAACTCCGGTTTTTATAACGGTCTTGTATTTCACCGCGTAATTCCTGGGTTCGTTGCTCAAGGCGGCTGCCCACAGGGAACGGGAACCGGCGGTCCTGGCTATACCATCAACTGCGAGATCAATCCTAACAAGCATGAGCGTGGAAGCTTGGCCATGGCGCATGCCGGCCGCAACACGGGCGGAAGCCAGTTCTATGTATGCTACGAGCCGCAGCCGCATTTGGACGGACAACATACGGTGTTCGGTAAAGTTGTAGAGGGCATGGAGTATGTGGATGCATTCAAAGGCCGCGACAAAATGGAAAAAGTAGAAGTATACGAAGCGTAACCATTAGCTTCTGGTCAGGACAGGCTCACTCATAAGGGTGAGCCTGTTTTTAATATTCCGGGGAGGGGTTAGGCAGGGTCAGGGAATAATTGGCGGAGCTCCTCCGGAACAGGCCGGCTTTTTCGAGTATGTATATCCATCGCCACACTGGTAACGGCGGCATCCGCGCACAGCTCTCCCTGTTCGTTGTATATCGTCTGAATCAGCACATAACTCGTACGACCCATAGTCTGCGGTTCGGTCACGATCGTCAGCCGTTCGCCCTGGCCGCACTCCTTGCGGTAATTAATATTGATATTGACGGTAACGGTCTGGACACCGAGCCGTTTCAATAGGTCATATTGAAGATTTCCTGCTTCGTACCATTCCTCACGGCCCCACTCCAGATATTCCAGGTATTTGGCGTTGTTTACATGTCCGTTGACGTCGATCTCCGTAGGACGGACGACAATGTCCAGCGATGTTTTCATCGTTGCGTGCTCCTTTTCAACTGTATCTAGTTCCTGTGTTTATCCTAATCTAACTGTTCTCCCTTGGGGAAGAATTCTCCTTCTACATTCAATACACATATTGGCATTAAGTTATAGGCTTTAAAAAAGTTAGTTGTTTTTCTTGCAATTTTCAAAAGGTGGTGATAAGATTCTTCATAAGATCAAACAATTTCATATGTTTAATCCTTCGGGGCAGGGTGAAATTCCCTACCGGCGGTGATGAACGCAGTGATTGAGCTTTAGAAAGCAGATGGCTGCGTCTTAGTCCGTGACCCGGATACGCGTGTGTTGTTACACACCGTATGCGGTGGACCTGGTGAAAATCCGGGACCGACAGTATAGTCTGGATGGGAGAAGGAGTGAAAGACACATAAGCAACAAGTGCTATTTGTGTCTGTGCACACAACGCGCTATGCGTTATGTGCAGGTTTTCACATGCAATTCAAACCTGTGCTTGCGATGATTAGATGTCGTCGGTAACGGATTTGAATCGTTTGTTATAGGCAAAACCTGCGATCATAACGGTTATTTAGTGTGTCGATTATTAACTTCCATCAAGCCCTGTTAAGGATTCCCCGAATCTTTGGCAGGGCTTTTTTGTGTGGACGTTGAGAAAGGGGCATGTTTAGCATGGATATCGTCAACGATGAATTCTATATGTCACTTGCGCTGGACCTGGCTGAACGTGCGCAGGGCCAAACCGGGATTAATCCGGTTGTGGGCTGTGTCGTCGTTAAGGATGGCGCGCTTGCAGGGGTGGGAACACATCTGGAGCGCGGAACACCGCACGCTGAAGTTCATGCTCTGAATATGGCTGGCAGCAAAGCAGCGGGCAGTACGGTGTACGTGACACTGGAGCCCTGCAGTCACTACGGTACGACGCCGCCATGCAGCGAGAGGCTGATTGCCGAAGGTGTTCAGCGAGTGGTTGTTGCTTGCGAGGACCCCAATCCTCTTGTTGCGGGCAATGGGATCCAAATGCTGCGCGCAGCGGGAATCAGGGTTGAGATCGGTGTCCTTAAGGAACGTGCTCTTCGCTTGAACGAAACCTTCATTAAATTCATTACGACGGGTCAGCCTTTCGTAACGTTAAAGACAGCCAGCACGCTGGACGGCAAGATCGCATCGAAAACCGGTGATAGCAAGTGGATATCCAATGAGGAATCAAGAGAGCTTGTGCATACGCTGCGTCATCGTCACCAGGGCATCATGGTAGGCGTGTCTACCGTAATCGCGGATAATCCAAGCCTGACGACAAGACTTGGCGTGGAAGGCTTGCATCCGGTTAGGATCATTGTGGATTCCAGCTTGCGAATCCCGCTCCACAGCCATGTCGTGACAGACGGTTTGGCGCCGACATGGGTCTTGACGACGGAGCAGGCGGATGAGAAGAACCGGTCCGTGCTGGAAGAGCAAGGAATTCAGGTTATCCCCTGCGGGCCAGGACCGCGTGTGGATCTGAAGGCTGCACTGGTGAAACTGGGGCAAAAGGGGATTGCCTCCATTTTGCTGGAGGGCGGGGGCACGCTGAATGGCTCAATGCTGGAACAGAAGCTGGTGGATCGGCTCATCCAGTTGATCGCCCCTAAGATTATTGGTGGATACGATTCCCCGGGAAATTACATGTTCAGCGGGTATGAGCAGATGAATCAAGCGATTCAGCTGACAGGACTTGAGACCGAAAGACTTGGCGACAATATTTACGTCACCGGGATTCCGGTCTGGAAATAAGGAGAAAGAAAGGAGGGAAGCCTGTGTTTACTGGATTGGTTGAGGAGATCGGCGAGATGAGGCGGATCGGACGGAAGGGCGAAGCCATGCTGCTGAGCATTTCCGCGAGCCGGATTATGGATGATTTAAAGCTGGGGGACAGCGTATCCGTTAATGGCGTTTGCTTGACAGCTACAACCATTGACAAAGGTATATTTACGGTAGACGTGATGCCGGAAACCTATAGAAATACCAATCTTAAGGAACTGCAGCCAGGCGGAAAGGTGAATCTGGAACGGGCGATGGCGGCCGGAGGCAGATTCGGAGGCCATATCGTTCAGGGGCATGTGGATGGCGTAGGCGTCATTCGCAGCGTGCAGGCAGATCAGAATGCTGTGGTATACGAGATTGCGCCCGCGAATGGGGACATATTCAAATATATCATTCCGAAAGGCTCCGTCACCCTGGATGGAATCAGCTTGACCGTTGTCAAAACGACAGATTCCTCCTTTACGGTATCCATCATCCCCCATACGCTGGCGGAGACGGTGCTGGCTTATAAAAAAGCGGGCGATACGATTAATATCGAATGCGACATTTTAGGGAAATATGTAGATCACCTGCTGCATTACGGCTCAGAAGGGGCCGGCAGCAAAGGCGGAACAAAACCGGGGATCAGCAGGGATTATCTTGCGGAACACGGATTTGCCTAAGCCTGGTGATTCACATAGAGTCTCCATGAGGAAGAAGGAGGAGTAGCGATGGATGAGCGCTTTTCATTTCATACAATCGAAGAGGCGTTAACCGATTTGAAGGAAGGCAAGGTCGTCATTGTCGTCGATGATGAAGACCGTGAGAATGAGGGTGATTTTATCGCATTAGCAGATAAGGCAACCCCGGAGGTCATTAATTTTATGATCACCGAAGGCCGTGGGCTCGTATGTTTGCCCATGACGCAGGCCAGAGCCCAGGAGCTCGACCTCAAACCGATGGTTACCCAAAATACGGACTTTCATGGAACGGCCTTTACGGTTTCCATTGATCATAAGGACACTACGACAGGCATATCGGCCTATGAGCGGTCCATCACCGTCAAAGGCATTTTGGATTCGAATGCATCTGCGTCCGATTTCCGAAGACCAGGTCATATGTTCCCGTTGATCGCAAAAGATGGAGGCGTCCTGCGCCGGGCAGGACATACGGAGGCCGCTGTCGATCTTGCCAGATTGAGCGGCTCCTATCCGGCCGGCGTCATCTGCGAGGTAATCAAGGAAGACGGCACAATGGCACGGCTGCCGGACCTTGTGGAGATTGCGAAGAAGCATGAGCTGAAGCTGATTAGCATCAAGGATCTGATTCATTACCGCAATGAAAAAGAAAAGCTTGTCCAGCGAGAGGTAGCTGTGCGGATGCCGACCGACTTCGGCGTGTTTCAGGCCGTAGCCTACACCAACGACGTGGACAATAAAGAGCATGTTGCCTTGGTAAAAGGGGAGATCGACGGGAATGAGCCTGTCCTCGTGCGCGTGCATTCCGAGTGTCTGACAGGAGATGTGTTTCACTCCCATCGCTGCGATTGCGGTCCCCAGTTCGAGGCGGCACTCCGCCAAATCGATGAAGCAGGCAGAGGCGTTCTTCTCTACATGCGCCAGGAGGGGCGGGGCATCGGCTTAATCAACAAATTGAAAGCCTACAAGCTGCAGGAAGAGGGACTCGACACCGTGGACGCGAACCTGAAGCTCGGTTTTGCGGCGGATCTGCGCGATTACGGCATCGGAGCCCAGATCCTGAAGGATCTGGGGATCAGAAAAATCCGCTTGCTGACAAACAATCCGCGCAAAATCAAAGGCCTCGAGGGTTACGGTCTTGAGGTTGTGGAGCGCGTTCCGATCCAAATGCCGGAGAACGAGGATAACACGGGCTACCTGCATACCAAGCAAGCCAAGCTCGGTCATATGCTGAAATTCAGCGATATCGAGCAGAACGAGAGTGCCAACTAATCACCATATAACAAAAGGTCTTATTTGAGAAGACGGATTTGCCTGAGCATAATAAGCAGAGGAGCAAATCAGTTCTGGAGAAGCGGTAGCGGTCGCCTTTAAATCCTGATTTCCACCTTGAAAAAATAGATCATGAAATCAGGATTTAACAGCGATCGGAAGAACGATTTGATCCGGCAGCGACTTGTTGCGAAGCAATGACTATGATCACCTTAAGACCTTATATAAACTCCAAACCGAAAGGAAGTCATTCATCATGACAACAATATTTGAAGGTAAATTAGTATCCGAGGGTCTAAAGTACGGGATCGTCGTAGGTCGATTCAACGAATTCATCACCAGCAAGCTGCTGAGCGGCGCACTGGACGCACTGAAGCGTCACGGCGCACAGGAGAACGAAATCGATGTGGCCTGGGTGCCGGGTGCGTTTGAAATCCCGCTGATTGCCCAAAAAATGGCAGAGAGCGGCAAATACGATGCCATCATCACCTTGGGAACCGTCATTCGCGGATCCACCACGCACTATGATTATGTATGCAACGAAGTGGCCAAAGGGGTATCCGCAATTAACCTGAAGACCGGTGTACCAACGATCTTCGGTGTCGTGACGACGGAGAATATCGAACAAGCCGTGGAGCGTGCGGGAACGAAGGCTGGCAATAAAGGCTGGGATTCCGCCATGGCAGCCATCGAAATGGCGAACTTGACGAAAAGCCTAAAATAGTGCTTATTTAATGTAGTGCTCTTTTTTTGGAGCACTGCATTTTATTTTTTTGGCGGGAGGATTCACCGTGACCGTATTATACAAGCTGGAAACGTTTGAAGGACCGCTCGATCTGCTGCTGCATTTGATTGATAAAGCGGAAATCGACATCCAGGATATTCCCGTCAGCGAGATTACCGAACAATACATGGCCTATTTGCACAACATGCAGGAGCTGGAGCTGGAAATTACGAGCGAATTTCTGGTCATGGCTGCAACGCTGCTGTCTATAAAGAGCAAGCTATTGCTTCCGAAGCCTCCGGTTATCGAAATGGACGAGTTCGATTTTTATGAAGAGGATGACATGGATCCCCGAGCAGAGCTCATTGCGAAGCTGATCGAATACCGTAAGTACAAAGGCATCGCACGCCACCTGCATGAGAAGGAATGGGAGCGCAGTCTGATTTATTCCAAGGAAGCGGAAGACCTGACGCCTTACATGCCGGAAGTGGAAGAGAATCCGGTGCAGGGATTACATATTTCGGATTTGATCGCTGCTTTTCAAAAAGCGTTAAGCAAAGCAGTCAAACGTACATCGTATGCCCGCATTCAGCGGGATGAAATATCGGTTAAGGACCGGATTCGTCAGGTCATGAATGCTTTGGAGGAGGTTGGGCCTGGAGGCAGAATCCTGTTCTCCAAGCTGCTACACGAAGAGATGGTACGGCATGAAATCGTGGTGACCTTCCTGGCCATTTTGGAGCTGATGAAAATGAAGCAAATTTTGTGCTACCAAGAGAAGTTGTTTGAAGATATCGTCATGGAGTGGAGAGGGGAAGGACGCATTGATGGATTATCCGAAGCTGAAATCGATTATTGAGGGGCTTCTGTTCCTGTCGGGAGAAGAGGGCTTGTCGGTTAGGCAAATTGCTGAGATCACCGAGCAGTCGGATGGCCTGGTTGGCGAAGCGCTTGAGGACATGAAGGAGGAATGGGAGCGCCATGAGCGCGGGATTCAGATCGTACAGATTGCGGGGAGTTACAAAATCGCGACGCTGGCCGAGCACGCTCCCTATTTTGAGCGCCTGGCGTATTCGCCTTCCCGCTCCTCCTTGTCGCAAGCCGCACTCGAAACACTTTCCATCGTGGCCTATCGTCAACCGATTACGCGCGTAGAGATTGAAGACATCCGCGGCGTCAAGTCCGAACGGGCTATCCATACGCTGGTAAGCAAAGGATTGATCGAGGAAGTCGGACGCGCCGAGGCGATTGGCAGACCGATTCTGTATGGAACGACCAAGTCCTTCCTGGAATATTTCGGGCTTGCCAATATCAAGGATTTGCCGGAGCCGTCGCAATTCGAGGATAACGATAGTTTAGAAGAGGAAACGCAGCTGTTGTTCGATAAGCTTGACGGTCGTCAGCTTACGTTTGATGATGTAGAGGAAAGCTAGCCATACAATATTATAGGTTGCAGCAGAAAGTTGATCCTGGGCATGGTGAAATCCATCGTCCGGGATTTTTTTATGCGGCTAGCGAAAATTTGAATTGAAGGACTTGGAACAATTTCGCATCATTTGGAGGCGCTTTTGCCATACTAAGCCAAGCGGATTACATTTGACTAAGTTCGTGCTGGGGGTTACTTCGTGAGGATATGGATCTTTCTGGCGGCTGGTCTGGTCGTTCTCCTCATCGTATTGCTGATCGTTGTGCTGAGCTCCAAGGTAACGATTAAGCTGGATGTGGTTCTAAAAAAAGATGAATATAAAGTGTTGGCGGAAATCAAAATGATCTTTGGATTGATTAAGCGCAAGTATGCAGTCCCCTTTCACCTGGCGAACGGTGGGATCGAGTTTAAGAAGGAAACCGTTGGTGGAGACGGAGAACAGGGAACTGCACCCGATTCAAAAGAGGAAAAAGCTTCGAGCAGAACGATCAGATTTAAGGACTACGGGCGGGCCACGCTTTCAACAAAAGGTTTCAAAAAGTGGTTGAGACAGACGATGTCGGCCGTTCATCTCATGGATGTGCGCTGGTCAACCCGGATTGCTCTGGAGCACGCGGCCGATACGGCGGTAGCGACAGGGCTGCTGCATGGCATCAAGCATACGTTACTTGGATGGATGTCGTATCGCCTGGTCATGGAAGACCTGCCCCGAATTGACGTGGTGCCGCTCTTTAACGGTCCGCCGCAAATTTCCACAGAGCTTAACTGCATAGCGAAAATCTCTTGCGGAAAAGCTATGTATGCTGGACTGGTACTTATAGTTCGCGTGTTAAAGGTGAAAGGAGGAATTAGATCATGGCAGAACACCCTATTCAAGGCTTGATGCAAACGGCTATGGAAAACATCAAGGGAATGGTGGACGTTAATACGATTGTGGGCGATCCGGTGAATACGCCGGACGGCAGCGTTATCTTGCCAATCAGTAAAGTGGCGTTTGGTTTCGCGGCCGGCGGTAGCGACTACAACGTTGAGGCGGGAGGCACACACTCATCTACCACCGCTAACGGGACGCACAACGATCATAGTGCCCTTCCTTTTGGCGGCGGCAGCGGCGGTGGTGTGTCCATTCGACCGATTGCTTTCCTGGTCGTGGGTAAAGAAGGCGTGCACATCGTGCCGCTGGACAATCAAACCCATCTGTTTGAACGGATTATTGATGCTACCCCGTATTTACTCGATCAAATCCAGTCGATGTTTCAATCAGGAAGCAATGCCGCGAACAGCACCACGCCTCCGCCTGCGTACTGATTGGAGCAAGCAAATCCCTTTCGTTCATAACGGAAGGGATTTTTGCTGTAAAGAGAAGTGGATATATGAGCATTCAGCGAAGCTGAACTCATTCGATAATTATGAAATGGACATACCTTTAGCGCGGACGACATATACTTGTACAAGATTTCTGAACACCGGAGGATAAAATGATGAAAATGAAATGGACGAACTGCAAGTCTTTGTTATCCATGCTGATTGCCATAAGCTGCTTGCTGGTCACGGCTGTCCCCGTGCATGCAGATCATGAGAATGGCCCCGCCAACCATGCGCAGGCAGCTGCACTGATTGATGTCACTTCCGGTAGAATGCTCTACAGTAAAAACGGGGACGAGCGTTTAAGAATCGCAAGCCTGACCAAGATCATGACAGCCATTGTGGCGATTGAACACGGCAAGCTGGACGATCGCGTTAAGGTCTCCAAGAATGCGTTTGCCAAAGAGGGCTCCTCTCTCTTCCTGAAGCTAGGTGAGGAGATGACACTTGAGAATCTGCTGTACGGCTTAATGCTGCGATCAGGCAACGACGCTGCGACGGCCATTGCCGAGCATGTCGGGGGGACGGAAGAAGGCTTTGTGCTGCTGATGAACGAGAAGGCGGCCGGACTCGGTTTGACGAACTCGCATTTTATGAATCCTCATGGTTTGGATCATGATGATCATTATTCTTCCGCTAATGACGTTGCCAAACTGACGGCTTATGCTCTCAAGAACCCTGTCTTTAGCGAGATTGTCAAAACGCCGACCAAGAAAGCACCGAATCCGAACGAAGCGTGGGACTACAAATGGGATAACAAAAACAAGATGCTTCGTTTCTACGAGGGGGCGGACGGCGTCAAAACCGGTTACACCAAAAAAGCATTCCGCTGCCTGGTAAGCTCTGCCACCCGAAACGGTCAGCAGATTGCGGCGGTTACGCTGAATGACGGCAACGATTGGAATGATCATTCCAAGATGCTGGATTACGGATTTAACCATTTTCCACTGAAAAAGGTTACGGAGAAAGGGCAGAAGATCCAGGGCTATCCACTGGTCACGGGCAGTTCCTTTACGTATGCGTTCGCGCATGATGAGGAAGCGCGCCTGGTGAAGAGGCTGGTCCTGCATAAAGCGAGCACACCCGACTTGTCTTTCGGGCTCCGGGGTCATATTGAACTGCTGCTCGATAATGTCAGCATCGGCAAAGTTCCGGTCTATGCCGAAGGAAGCAAGTTACCTGAAGTCCCTGAGGTTTTGCAGAAGTCCAGAAGCACATCCGGACCCATCGGTTCGTTGTCGCTTTGGCAGTCTGCAGGAGAAGTGCTAAGGCATCTGTTCAGGGCCAAATCATAACTAGCCTTCGCTAAAGAGATCGTGTATTCTCACGCGAGCGAGGCAGCAAACGGGGGCGAAGAGATGATCAATTTGATTTGGATGGGGATGATACTGATCGGCTTTATCTTTGCTGCAGTTAACGGGAACATCGAAAGTGTTACAAAAGCCGCATTTGACGGAGCCCAGACGGGAGTAACCGTCTCCTTCGGTCTCATCAGCATACTGGTATTCTGGCTAGGCATGATGCGCCTGGCAGAGGACGCGGGCCTGCTGAAGAAGGTTGCCAAGCTGCTGGGCCCGGTTGTCCGCTTCCTGTTCCCGGATGTACCGAAGAATCATCCCGCTATGGGTTATATATTGTCCAACATGAGCGCCAATTTGTTCGGTCTGGGGAATGCGGCGACTCCGATGGGGATTAAGGCGATGCAGGAGCTGCAGAAGTTAAACCCGGATAAAGAAACAGCGTCTCCGGCGATGTGTACCCTGCTGGCATTAAATACGGCCAGCATTACGCTCATACCGACAACCCTAATCGCGATCAGGCTGAATTATGAGTCCGCTAATCCTTCGGAAATCGTTGGGACCACGCTTTTGGCCACTGCGATTGCGACGGCGGCCGCCATTATGGCTGACCGATGGTATCGAAGAAGGACGATACGCCGCCAGAAGCCGCCGAGAGTCGGTACAAGCCTGAACCCGGATGTGAAGGGGTGATGAATCTTGCTGTCATGGATTAATCTCGTTTCCGCCTGGTCTATTCCCATTATTATCGCATTCATTCCGCTTTATGCTTATACCCGCAAAGTGCCTGTATATGAATCGTTTGTGGATGGAGCCAAGGACGGCTTCTCCACGGCGATTGGGATCATCCCGCACTTGGTGGGCATGATGGTCGCCATTAGCGTGTTCCGGTCTTCCGGCGCGCTGGAGTTTTTTGTGGGGTGGACGGGCCCCTTTCTGCAATCGCTAGGCGTGCCGAGCGAGATTTTGCCTTTGGGAATTCTCAGGCCGCTGACAGGTACAGGCTCTCTCGCTTATACAACGGAACTGATCCGGGCATACGGTCCGGATTCCATGATTGGCCGAATCGCTTCGACCATACAAGGAAGCACGGATACGACTTTGTACGTGCTGACCGTCTACTTTGGCGCCGTCGGAATCCGCAATGGCCGGTATGCGCTGAAGGTGGGGCTGTTCTCTGATGTGATCGGTTTTATTGCGGCGATCGCCGTCTGCCTGCTGGTGTTCGGTTAATTGAGATCATTCGGACGGTCTGAGTAAGACGGAGCGTTTTTTGTATGTAACGGGACGTGTGCCCATACCCTCGATTCCCTCGCGTCATATACTGCTGCAATTACAAATTGTAGTAGGGGTGATGAAATGGAATTCGAGGGTTTTGTTATTCATCATACCGTGTGCGAGCGGGAACCGCGGAACTGGGATTTTAAAATCCATCCGGACGGCTCGGTTTCTTCTTCATCCGTGCTGGTTCACCCGGGCCAGATTCACATCTGTCTGGAGGGCGACTTTAATACCGGCTACGAGTCCATGTCGCTGGACCAGAAAACACAGCTGTTTACCGCCAGTAAAATCATTTTGGAGCTATCCAGACTCCATGATATTTCCCCGTTATACTTGTTTCCTCACTCCGACTCCTGCCCTGGGACACATTTTCCATGGAACGCGCTTGTGATTTATCCTGTCGATGGTTATCATTAGGAATGAGGTGACCTAACGAACATGGAGAGATTACAGAAAATTATGGCACAGGCCGGAGTCGCTTCCCGCCGCAAGTGCGAGGAATTGATTCTTGAAGGCAAGGTGCAGGTAAACGGAGAGACCGTTACCGAACTCGGCACGAAGGCCGATCCAGCTCAGGATATCATTACGGTTTCAGGCAAACCGATTAAGAATGAGAAAAAGGTATACATTATGCTGAACAAGCCGAAGGGAGTTATTACAAGCGCTTCTGATCCCGAAGGCCGAAAAATTGTATCGGATTATCTTAAGGGCATCAAAGAGCGGGTATATCCGATTGGACGTTTGGACTACGATACGGAAGGACTCCTGCTGCTAACCAATGACGGCGAGTTTGCCAATCTGCTCAGCCACCCTAAATATCATGTCCCCAAAACATACTTGGCTACCGTGAAAGGGGTGCCTCATGGCACCGAGCTGGACAAGCTTCGCCAAGGGATCATGCTGGAGGACGGAATGACGTCTCCTGCCGAAGTGGAATATAAGGATGTGGACCCGGATAATAAACAATCCGTCATATCGATTACCATCCATGAAGGCCGAAACCGTCAAGTGAGAAGAATGTTCGAAGCGATTTCCCATCCGGTAACGCGTTTGAAGCGGATATCTTATGGAGATCTGCTGCTGCAAAATTTAAAACGAGGTTTGTACCGCCATTTGACAGCGGATGAAATCAACCAGCTTTTGCATATGGCGAAAGCCGCTAAGCCGGGCGGGAAACCGAAGAGAAAACGTTAAACCCGACACATAATATTCAAAATGGCGAGCGGCGTTTATGACAAAATTCGTTATAATTGTTCATAGGATGTTCACACCCGTAGTAAACGATATGATGAATGTCATAGAAAGGAAGCTGCTGCTTTATGGGCAAATCAAAGAAAAGCGTACAGATTGTGATTCTGCTTGCCATCATCCTGGTCGGAGTTTACGCCGTTGCAACTGTTGTATTCGGCTCTGATAAGGTTCCCAAAGTGGGTCAAAAGGCAGCGGACTTTGAACTTCTAGGCATGGATGGCAGCGTACATACCATGAGCGAATACGAAGGCAAGGCCAGGGTGATTAATTTCTGGGGCACCTACTGTCCGCCATGCGTGCGGGAAATGCCGGCTCTTCAAGCCCAGTGGGAGAAATGGAGCAGTCAAGGCGTTGAGATCATCGGAATTAATGTGGGCGAGAACAAAATGACCGTTGAGAATTTTGTTGCTCAAACCGGCGTGAAGTTCCCCATACTGATGGATCCTAAACGGGATGCTGTTGCCAGCTTCGGGGTTGGCCCGATGCCGACCACCTTTTTTGTTACGGCCTCTGGCAAAATTGATCATATCCGTATAGGCGAACTGGATTTGAACACCCTTGACAAACAAATTGAACAGTTGGTGAATGCGAAATGAGTCAAGGTTCCAAGCCGTTGATCCAGAATTCGAAGTGTGATTGCGGACACCAGAATCCAACGGGGACGGTCCTCTGCGAGGCATGCGGCAAGCCGCTGACCGAGGAAGCAGAGGCCCAGCCGATTCTGGAAATGCGGTATGACGGCGTTGCTCGTCGATCACAGAAAGAAAATCCCGGTATTATCGATCGGGTATGGAATTTCTTTTCTTCGGTAAAAGTAGCAATATATCTGATATTGCTTACACTGATTGGCTCCTCGTTAGGGACCATCTTCCCGCAGGAAAGCACATTCCTTAATATTGACCCCTCGGTCTATTACAAAGAGGAGTACGGGCAGCTGGGGCATATTTATTACTTGCTCGGGCTGTCTCATACATACACGTCATGGTGGTTCGTGCTGCTGCTTGTCATGATCGGCGCATCGCTTGTCATTTGCAGTCTGGACCGGGTCCTTCCACTGTACAAAGCGCTAAGCAGACAGCGGATTCCGAAGCATATGTCCTTCCTTACCCGCCAAAAGGTGGTATACCAAGGACAAGTCGAAGAGGAAGGTGCTGACTGGGTTGAACGGGTGAAACCGATCATTAAGAAAAAGGGCTACCGCGTGCGAACGGATGGCGGAACCCTACTGGCGGAGAAGCAGCGGTTCAGCCGCTGGGGCCCCTATGTTCTTCATATCGGCCTGATTATTTTCCTGCTTGCCGTTCTTGGACGGAATCTTCCTGGACTGCATATGGACGAGCACATGGCCTTCCCTCAAGATGAGCCTGTGCGCATCAAGAACACGAGTTATTATTTATTGAACGATGGCTTTAAGGTGGAGTTCTATACCGAGGACGATATGCCGGAGGAATTTAAAGGCAAGAATAAAGTACTGCCGAAGGAGTTCCAAACGCAGGCGATTCTGTATATGTGCGAGGCCAATTGTGACGATCTCGGTAAAGAGCCCGAGCTCGTGGAAGTGACGCGTCATAACATCGAGGTGAATCATCCACTCAATTACAAAGGGTTAAAAGCTTATCAATTCGATTATGATCTGACCCCGATTCTCCGTTCGGTTTCGCCGGTGCTGGTTGACAGTAAGAGCGGGAAGGAATACGGCAAAATTACATTGTCGATCGACGATCCTCAAAGAGAGTATCAGGCGGGAGAATATACGTTAACGCTTACACAATCCTTTACCGATTTTGGACTTGGCGATAACGGCAAGCCGGTAAATCTGTCACCTAACCCGAATGCGCCTGCATTCTTATTTCTGATTAAGGGACCTGAACTGCCGAAGGAAGGCATTCAATATTTCTACTTCCCGAAGCAGATCGATAAGGAACGCTTTAACCAGGAAGCGATCAATGCACAGCTGGCGGGTGGGGAAGCGCTCGTACAACTGGATGTTCTCAGCATGGACGATGTGGACTTTTCGGAATCTACGACTTATCTGAATATTCGTGTGGATAAAGCCATGCCGTTCATTTGGATTGGTTGTTTTATCGGTATGCTCGGCCTGATCATGGGCTTTTATTTCACCCATCGCCGGATCTGGCTGCGTATTGATAACGGAACGCTGACACTTGGCGCACATACGAACAAGAACTGGTTTGGGATTCGCAAGGAGGTCTCCGCGATCCTCAAGCAAATGAATATCGAAGTCGATGAAAAGTCATTGGAGAATAACAGGGGGACTAAGGATGAATCTAATTGATTTTAGCGGCAACGCATTTATCGTTGCCTTTACCTTGTACTGTGCGGCATTTATCATGTATGCACTTGCCGTTATGGGACGACGGTTCCGCAAGCGGGACCCTGAAGCCCATTTGGCTAAATGGGGGAAGATCGCATTTGTTACGGCATCGATCGGTTTGATCGGACATCTGCTTTACTTCTTTACGAGATGGGCGGGCTCTGGTCATGTGCCTGTCAGCAATATGTATGAGTTTATGACCTTCTTGTCGATGGCAATCATGATTGCCTTCCTCGTACTTTATTTTATCTACAAAAAATCGCTGCTCGGATTGTTTGCCCTTCCGCTGGCGATTCTGATCATGGCATATGCAGCCGTGTTTCCGCAGGAGGTGCAGCCGCTGATTCCATCGCTTCAGTCTTATTGGCTGGGGATTCACGTAACCTTGGCTGCGCTGGGCGATGCATTTTTTGCGGTCGGTTTTATTGCCGGCTTAATGCACCTGCTCCGTACCGTTAACTTTAGCGGGACAGACAAGGGCGCACGCAAAGAACAGCGCTGGCTTGAACTCTGCATGTTTGCCATCGTGATACTGATCGGATTTATTTTGTCGGTGTACAGCTTCCGTGCAAGCGGATATCAGGCTGAGTTTAACCAGACTTTGGTTGACCCGAAGACAGAAAATAGTACAATAGTAAAAGTGGAATATAACATGCCACCGCTTGTTGCACCTTATAAAAGCGAGACGGAGAGCATGCAGTCCTTCTTGGGCATGAAATCTCCACTCATGGAAGCTCCGTCCTGGATGCACGGCGTGAATGCGGGGCGTAAGCTGAATACGGTGATATGGTCGCTGATCACGGGGGTGATCCTGTACGGATTGCTCCGCCTGATTCTGCGTAAGCCGCTGGCAAAATTCATTCAGCCTGCACTGAATAGATTAGATCCGGACGATCTGGATGAAATCAGCTATCGCGCCATTGCGATTGGTTTCCCGGTATTTACGCTGGGTGGTCTCATATTCGCCATGATCTGGGCAGAAATTGCATGGGGCCGGTTCTGGGGCTGGGATCCGAAGGAAGTGTGGGCGCTTATTACATGGTTGTTCTACAGCGTGTACCTTCATCTACGGCTATCGCGCGGCTGGCAGGGGAAACACTCGTCCTGGCTGTCCGTTATCGGCTTTATCGTGGTCATGTTTACGCTGGTCGGCGTCAACTTGATTATCGCGGGTCTGCATTCCTATGCGGGAACCGATTAATTGTCAATAGAATAGCAGTGAATGATCAATCAGAAGGGCCCTTTCTTAACCAAGAGGGCCACTTCTGATTTTCCCTATAAAAATGAAGGAGTTGGCCGCCAATGTCAGAGCACGGAAATCGTATTCTTGTTGTTGATGATGAAGAACGGATTCGCCGCTTGTTAAAAATGTATTTGGAGAAGGAAGGTTATGAAATCGAAGAGGCGGAAGATGGAGAAACTGCACTTCGCAAAGCAAGCTCGGAAGATTACGGGCTCGTTATTCTGGACGTCATGCTGCCCGGCATGGACGGCGTCGAAGTGTGCACCCGTCTCCGCCAGGTGAAGTCTACCCCCATTCTCATGCTGACTGCCAAGGGTGAGGAGATAAACCGCGTACAGGGATTTGAAGTGGGAGCCGACGATTATGTTGTGAAGCCGTTCAGCCCGCGCGAGGTGATCTACCGCGTGAAGGCGATTTTGCGCCGCTCATCCGCTACGGCCTATTTGAGCAAGGAACCAAACCCAAGCAACAGCATTGTTTTCCCGCATTTGATCATTGAACATGATGCTCACCGCGTGACGGCCGGCGGGCATGAAATCAGTTTGACGCCGAAGGAGTATGAGCTTCTGCACTACCTGGCCTCGTCCCCGGACAAAGTATTCTCCCGGGAAGAACTGCTTAAGGACGTATGGAATTATGAATTTTTCGGCGATCTTCGCACAGTCGATACTCACGTGAAGCGGCTGCGCGAGAAGTTAAATAAGGTATCCGCAGAGTCCGCAGCGATGATTACTACCGTATGGGGAGTAGGCTACAAGCTGGAGGTCCCGAAGTAACGTGAGTTTCTGGAGATCACTCGTCGGCAAGCTGTGGATTACGATAACCTGTTTAGTCGCGTGCGTGCTGCTGACGCTCGGATTATTTTTGCTCCCCTATATCGATACCACGTTTGCGAATTCGGATGCCATCAAACGTTTATTTACTTATGTAGCCATTATCGGTTTTTCGATGACCACCTTTTTCGGGTTGTTTCTGTTAACGAAGATTACCCAGCCCATGCAGCAGCTCATTGAGGCCGCCAATGACATCCGTAAAGGGAAATATGGCACTCGGCTAAATCTTGTGACCAGTGACGAGATTGGCGAGCTGGCCAATACGTTCAACCATATGGCAGCAGAGCTGGAAACGAATATCCGCAACTTGAACCATGAGAAGGAGCATCTGTCCAGTGTGCTGAGAAGCATGAGCGACGCGGTGATTACTTTTGATAATCACGGTCAGGTCATTCTGGTGAACCCGCCAGGGCAGGAAATCATGAAAACCTGGAAAGGGCTGGAGTGGGATGATGAGCTGCAGGGCGGAGGCTGGGCGGCCGATGTCATGCCGAAACCGCTCAGTGAGCTCTATTATGCCACCGTGAACGAAGGGAAGGACCAAAGCGCTGACCTGCATGTGAAGCAGGGAATTTGGTCAGCACATATGGCTCCCTTATATTCGGATGAAGTGATCCGCGGCGCCGTTGTTGTATTAAGAGATATTACCGAGCAGGTCACGCTGGAAAAGATGCGTACGGATTTCATTGCCAACGTGTCGCATGAAATCCGGACGCCGCTGTCCATGATGCAGGGCTACAGTGAAGCGCTGCTTGACGGGATGGCGGCTTCACCGGAGGAGAGCAGGGAGCTGATACAGGTGATTCATGAGGAATCCCTGCGGATGGGCCGGCTGGTGAAGGATCTGCTTGATTTAACACGTATGGAAGCAGGGCACGCAGAGTTGTCCCTGCGGGAGATGGATGCAGGTGAATTGTGTGAAAGGGTATACCGGAAGTTCACCGTTCGTGCCAAGGAACGCGATATTGATCTTCAGCTCAACAAACTTCACCCGAATCTTCTGCTCGAAGCAGCGGATGAAGATAAGCTTGAACAGGTGCTGACCAATCTGCTGGACAATGCTTTTCGTCATACGCCTTCAGGCAAGCAGATCCGAATCATTGCCGATCGGATTACCGTATCGAATACAGAGGCGCTCCAGGTGAAGATTAGCGACCAAGGCGTCGGTATTCCGCCTGAAGATCTGCCTTTTGTTTTTGAGCGATTCTACAAGGCCGACAAAGCGCGTGTGCGGGGGGAGACGGTGGGAACCGGCATAGGCCTCGCCATCGTGAAAAATATCGTGACAGCGCATCATGGCACGATTAACGCAACAAGTGAAGTAGGCGAAGGAACGGTGTTTACGATGATCATTCCTACAAAATCGGCAGAATCTTAGGGAATGTCTCCGCAAAAGACAAAACACGCTCGCAAGGAGCGTGTTTTTTTGTTGAAATAAAGGGGTTAATCTTGTTCTACGTGGAACAATGATTAACCTCTTTATGACTTATATCTGGCCTGGATTTAGCCCAGCGCGATTTGCTGCGCGGTGTTCAGTTCCGACAGCCCGGCAAGCTTGACCAGAACGTCTTTAGGAACGTCTTTATCGACCGTCAGAAGCATGATGGCTTCACCGCCGATGACTTTACGTCCAACCTGCATGGAGGCGATATTGACATCGTTCTCGCCGAGCAGGGTTCCGACACGACCAATAATGCCCGGTTTGTCGTTATGGGAGATCAGAATCAGATGACCTTCCGGAGAGATATCGACCGGGAATTTATCCAGACGGACAATCCGTTCGCCGTAACCCAGCAGGAGTGTACCTGCGACAATTCGCTCCAAACCGTTTTGCGTTTTAAGCGTAACGGTAACGAGGTTGGTGAAGTCTTTGGTTTTTGGTGTCTGGGACACAACGACGTGAAGATCACGGCTTTTTGCCAAATGCATGGAGTTTACGATATTCACTTCGCTTCCGAGATGGCGTTCCAGCACACCCTTCACGATGTATCGGGTAAGGGCCTGCGTATCGACTTCAGCCAGCTCGCCTGCATAGTCAACGTGAATCTCCTTCACCGCGTGTGCGGTGATCTGAGCCGCTACACTACCCAATTTCTCGCCGAGCGAGAAGTAAGGCTGCAGCTTGTTCATTACGCTGGCCGCTACAAGCGGGAAGTTGACCGCATTTTTAAACGGCTCGTTGCGCAGGATATGAAGCACTTGTTCCGACACGTCAATCGCAACGTTCTCCTGAGCTTCAACGGTAGATGCACCCAAATGCGGGGTCACGATAACCTTTGGATGGTTCAGGAATGGATGATCGCTTTCAGGTGGCTCATGTTCGAATACGTCAAATGCGGCTCCGGCAACGATGCCTTCATCGATCGCTTCCACAAGGGCGCGTTCGTCGATGATGCCGCCGCGGGCGCAGTTCACGATCCGCATGCCGCGCTTCATCACTTCGAATTGCGGTCTTGCGATCATATGGCGGGTTTCCGGCGTAAGCGGAGTATGGACGGTAATGAAGTCTGCGCTGCGGATAATGTTATCCACCGAGGAGAGTGTCACGCCCAGTTTGTCCGCACGCTCTTCCGTCAGGAACGGATCGAAAGCAAGAATGTTCATGCCGAAAGCCTTGGCGCGTTTAGCCACCTCGCTGCCGATTCGGCCCATTCCCATGACTCCCAGCGTTTTGTTACGAAGCTCAACGCCGAGGAAGGATTTGCGGTCCCAGGATCCGCCCACCGTTTTGGCATAGGCCTGAGGGATGTGACGGGCGAGGGCAATCATCATGGCAAACGTATGCTCTGCTGTTGTAATGGTGTTACCGTCTGGCGCATTGATAACAACGATCCCGCGCTTCGTAGCAGCCTCAAGATCAATGTTGTCAACGCCAACGCCAGCACGGCCGACAACCTTGAGATTGGTTCCTGCATTCATAATGCGTTCTGTCACACGTGTCTGACTCCGTACGAGGAGTCCGTCGTATTCACCGATAATGGCAGTGAGCTCATCCTCGTTGAGCCCGGTTTTTTTGTCTACCTGCACATCGGCGGCATCCATTAACTGCTGGATCCCCAAATCACTGATCGGATCCGATACCAATACTTTAAACATGGTTTCTCTTCCTCCTTAAAATCCTCTATAAAATGCGGTACTGCAATATTGAATAAGGATTACGCGGGGCGTATTCCGTTATACACCAAAGATTCCAATAAAGCTGCAAGAGGTCTATACAGGTTTGACGCGGTGTCGTGGCAAAGAGACAGGAACATAAAAAAACTCCCAATCCGCATACTACCTCTGTAGTAAGGGACGAGAGTTATTCGTGGTGCCACCCTTATTCGCTGCCATGTTGCGGCAGCCTCAAGCGGTCTGTTCAGACCATGATTGGTAACGGATATCATCCGATTTGCGCCTACTCCAAGTTTCAGCGAAATATCTCAGGAACGCTCAAGAATACTTTTACGCCACCGATTTACACCAACCATCGGCTCTCTGAGGACGTTACAGCATCTCTTTTCCATCATCGGTTTTCACAGATTAATTTTTTCATAATGTATCATGGCTCTAACATTGTGTCAATAGGTGTTTATTTCGCTCATAGGCCTTAAAGTAGGGGAAGAAACAAGGGATAGCCTTGAATGTCATGCCGTTAATTTGCTATGATGCATATGCCCGCCTATGATTCAATGATTCTGAAATTACTATGGTTGTATTCGATGATAATCTTAAAAATCAAGATGAAAGACAGGCCCATCTTCTATGAAAAAATTTAAAATACGCGTAAAAAGAATCGAAGCCCACCAATTAAACGATCGGCTGCTGCTTATTAATCTGTATCTTACCCAAGCATTGACACTTATTGCAGGGTTGATCTGGATCCTGTTTCAGCAGAGGAATCCGTTTGGGCTCTTTGTCATTCCGAAGGATATCGAGTTCGTTTATTGGGGGCTCGGACTTGCTGCCGCCATGCTGGTAGTGGATTTTGTTTTATCCCGGTTTGTATCAGAGGATAGTATGGACGATGGCGGAATCAATGAAATGCTCTTCCGAAAAAGGCCGGTTTGGCATATTTTTGTTATAGCTTTGGTTGTATCCATCTGCGAGGAGTTATTGTTTCGAGGAGCTATCCAGCATGCGTTCGGACCGTACTGGACAAGTATTTTGTTCGCGCTTATTCATGTCAGATATTTAAAGCATTGGCTTCCAACCGGGTGGGTTTTCCTAAGCAGTTACGGTCTGGGCTACGTCTATATTCAAACGGGTACCATTTGGGCACCAATCCTGTGCCATTTTCTGATTGATTTCATATCAGGAATGTTGATTCGGTTTCGGAGGAAAGAGGAACATGAACGAACTTAGTAGAATGCAGCGACATCAGAGCCGAAATAAAAGCCGCAAAAACAAGTCAACGGCTCAATCAGAAAAAAGAACGGCAGCGAAGCCGCAACAAGCGGATGAAACGCGGAGTCGATCTAAATCGCCACCCCGAGCAAGCTCCGTGGAGCAAAAGCCCCAGAGCAGCACAACAGCGGACGGCTTGAGCCGTTCGAGATCGACCCGGTCACGTCAGCGTCAAACAGAGGAAGAAGCGTCTGCTCCTAAACGCACGAATACATATTCCTCGTACCGCGTAAGAATGAGCAAATGGTTTGTGAACTCATTGATCGTCATTTTCATATTGTTAATGGTAGGTCTTCTGTGGTGGGGACTTATCGGAGCACCTCCATTAAAGGAATTGTTAAAGGAGTTATTATGAGTGTGTTGATGTGGATAGCAGGTGCTGCGGCACTCGGTGCAGGCGCTATCGGCTGGATGAGGGCTGAGGCCAGGGGCTATCGGGTGCGTGAGGAAGAAGTCGTATCCGAACGTATCCCTCACTCGTTTGACGGGTTTCGGATATTGTTCATCACCGATATACATCGCAGACAATTGTCAGAAGAGAAGCTATTATCCAATCTTTCATCGGTGGATTGCGTACTGCTTGGCGGAGATATCACGGAAAGAGGAGTGCCCCTTCAGCGGTTGAGGCATAACATGTCGGTGCTGGTCCGTATCGCACCCGTCTATGCCGTCCTGGGGAATCATGATCTCAATGCAGGTAAGGACGCTGTCCGTAAAGCGTTGCGGGAGAGCGGCGTTATGCTGCTGAATGACAAGACCGTTACGTTACAACGGAGTAACGAGTTAATTGTTCTCAGCGGTGTAAGGCAGCCAGCCAGCCGGAAACACCCTTACACAAGATTTCGGGGGAATGCAGCCGAAGACCAGTATCACATCATTCTGGTGCATGATCCGATATGGATCAAGGACAAGGATGTGGTGCATGGGGATCTGGTGCTTGCAGGACATACCCATGGGGGACAGATCGTGCTGCCGTTGGCCGGAGCCGTTCGTCTGACGCGCTTCTACAAGAAGTTTAAATCCGGATGGTATGCACTGCCGAGAAAGACGGGCGAAACCGAACATTCTTCCAGGATGCTGATCAGCCGGGGATTCGGTACTTCCCATATCCCGCTGCGCTTGCAATGTCCCGCAGAATACCATGTGATTACATTACGCAAAAAACCTTAATTCGACCGTCAGATGGTGACGGCAGAATTAAGGTTTTTGTGTTTTCCCGGATTATCTTATTTTAGGTTCGATTTGTCGCGGATCCACGAAGCCATATCCTTTGGCTTCAAGCTTGGTAAGTAAGGTATCGAGGGCCTCTACGGTCCACGGAAGCTCGTGCATCAGAATGTTGCTGCCGGGGTGAAGCTGCTCGAGCACATTGCTGACTACGGCTTCGGGCTTGTTTTTGCTTTTGCTTTCCCAATCCAGCGAACCGTTGGACCAGGTCATGAACAGCAGGTCATGACTAAGGGCAACTTCCTTGACGATATCTCCGCCTGAGCCGAACGGAGGACGGAAAAACTTCGGTTCCGATCCGGTCGCTTCCTTGACGATTTGCTGCACATCGCCGATCTGTTTCTTTACCGTCTGTTTATTTTCTTTTTTCAGGTCGATATGGTCCCAGGAATGATTCCCAATGATTTGACCGCGGTCATGGATCAGCTTCAGCAGTTCAGGATGTTCCTTTGCGCGGTATCCATTCACGAAGAAAATCGCTTTGGCGTTATGTTTGTCGAGCGTATCGATCATTTGGCTGATCATTTTTTCTTCCTTGGGACCGTCGTCAAATGTGAGCAGCACCACTTTTTCGGGTACGGTATCATCATTGGGGACGATGCGATACACCTTATTCATGTGATACTTCGGTTCAGTCGGCGCCTCGGCATCGGGACTCTTGACAGCTTCATCCGATGGGTCCGCGGGAGTATCTACTTCAGGCTCGGCTTCAGGCTTGTCCCTGTCGGTTGACTTGTCGGTACCTACTTTCGGAGCGGACGCCTGTCCAGAGGTTTCATTTTGCTGCGTTGCTCTGTCATTACCGACTTCCGTGGCCGTGCCTTGCTTCTGATCAACTCCGTTGTTGCCGCAAGCGCTGAGCATAAGGCAGCAAGCCAGCAGAAGTACTGTTCGTGTTCTAACCATGATTCCATCTCACTTTCCTGTATTTATGTAGCATGAGTTCCTGGCGGTGCGAGAACAATAATCTCGAGTTTATCATAGAAGGAGGTATCATTTGTGAAGACTTCGTCATTTCTATATGGTGTCATTATCGGCGCCGTTGCATGCCGGATGATTTCCCGTAATAACAGCAGGTTCTTCTCCTCAATGATGAAAGATGCGAATCTTGGTCGATTCGCGGATACCGCGATGAGTAAAATTCAGGGCACGAAGAGCCAGCAGTATTCCGGCTCGAGCCAAGAAAGCGTGTCTCCCAGTTCAGGCCGACATGATTCCACTCATTCCAATGGAACTGCAGGGGTACAGACATCGACTCATTCGAAGGCTGCCAACCTGAAGCAAGTCAAGGATTTTATCCGAAACAACCCTGATGTCAAGAACGAAGTCGAACAGATTTTGAAAGAAACCCACACCGTCATACCGGGTTTGTAAACGGCATGAACCATTTTGAATCATTCTCGGGGACCGGCCACACGAATCCCTGTGAATGATTCTTTTTTCTTCAGTTACATATTTACGTGCATTTGTGGGTATTAAATGATAAAATCAATTATATAAAACCATTTTTATCACGTCATAATCCAGACATCATAATTTGTTATAAACTTTTGTTTACGTAAGGAGGATCCTGTCATGAAAATAGAGCGTTTGAGTCAAGATAAGATACGGATTTTCCTCACGTTTGACGATCTGAGTGAGCGTGGGATCCAGAAGGAAGAGATGTGGCAGGAAATACCGAAAGTTTATGACCTGTTTACGGAGATGATGGATCAGGCATACAGTGAGCTCGGATTTGATGCCACCGGACCTCTTGCCGTTGAGGTGTTTGCACTGCCTGCCCAGGGCATGGTGGTTATTGTGACGAGAGGGAAATACGATCATCATTTCGGCGGCTTGTCCGAAGAAGATATGCCGGACGAGATTTATGAAATGGAAGTAACGCTGGATCAAAGTGATACTATCGTCTATGTTTTTCAGGATTTTGAAGTGCTCATTGAAGCATCGCATATGTTGAAGGACCTTGTAGGCGGAGCGGGTAAGCTCTATCACTATATGGATAAATGGTTTTTGTACTTCGATCCTGAGGAATTGGATAGCGAGAAGCTGCCGGCGGTTATTGCAATGCTGGCTGAATTCGGTGAATCCTCTTCAGTAACGGAGGCTATGCTGGATGAATACGGTAAGAAAGTAATGCCTCAGCACGCGATTGAGGTTATCTGTACACACTTCCAGCGTCAGCAATAATTAAGGTGGGCGTGCGTGCCGGACTTCAGGCCCGCAACTAACGGAAGGGGAATTTTAGTGCTGGTGTTCTCGGTAATTGCGTCAGCTTTGGCGCCGGGAATCGCATTGCTCACGTATTTTTACCTGAAAGATAGGTATGATCAAGAGCCCCTGCACATGGTGATCAAGGTGTTCATGTTAGGGGTTCTGATCGTTTTCCCGGTTATGATTTTGCAGCGGGGAATGATACTATGGCTTGGCGACAATCCGGTAGTCAACTCATTGCTCGTTTCGGCGGGTGTTGAGGAATTTCTGAAATGGTTCGTAATGTATCATATTATTTTTAACCATACGGAATTTGACGAGCCTTATGACGGCATCCTTTATGCAGTGGCGATATCGCTTGGATTTGCTACGGTAGAGAATTTGCTTTACGCTTGGTACAGCCAGGCAGCCTTTGGACCGATGTTCCTGCGGGCACTGCTGCCCGTATCGGGACACGCGATGTTTGGCGTCATCATGGGATACTACATGGGACATGCGAGATTCACGGAAGGAAAACGAAGAAGGTTCTTCCTCGTTCTATCCTTGTTCCTGCCTTGGATGTGGCATGGTTTGTACGACCTGATTCTGAGTCTGCTGACCCACACATGGGTATGGTTCATCGTACCGCTTATGGTGCTGCTATGGTATGGCGGCATGGGCAAAATCTCTAGAGCTAACAACCGTTCTCCTTTCCGATTCATTAAGCGGGAGGAAGAGGTTAACACTTAACAAATCAGGGCACACTTCATTCTATAGACCTCGGCTGACAGCCAGGGAATCATAGAAAGGGAGGTGTCTTTTTTTGCGTGTAAAAGTGAAAATTCTTTGCAAAGATTGCGGTGAACGTTTTGTGCTGCGGGGAAAAAAGGAACAGGGCCGGATCGAAACCGGATTTAAGCAGTGTCTGTGCAACAACCGCGATCACTTCGAGATTGAGGAAGATTTCTGAGGGATGAAGGAATTATACAGAAATGCATAAGACTTCTTTCTTCTAGTCAAACTAACGGCAGTGAGTAGAAGAAAGGAGACTATCGCATCATGTACAAACGATTAAGCGCTATCCTGTTTCCTGTGGCCACAATTTTATTGATCGGGGCTTTGGTGTGGGGTTATCAAGAGAATAAAGAGAAAAACGCCATATTGATTAATGCCGAGAACCAATACCAACGGGCATTCCATGACTTGTCGTACAATATGGACAGGATTCATGCCGAGCTCGGCAATACGCTCGCGGTGAGCTCTACCTCCCAAGGGATGCATCGCAAGGGCTTGATGAATGTATGGCGCCTAACCAGCGAGGCTCAAAATGAGATCAGCCAGCTGCCGCTTACGCTCCTTCCCTTCAACAAGACCGAAGAGTTCCTTTCCCGAATTTCTAATTTTGCTTACAAAACAGGTGTGCGTGATTTAACGAAGGAGCCGCTCAGTGAGAATGAGGTCAAAACGTTGAAATCCTTGTACGCCAACTCCGGCGAAATCACGAAGGATTTGCAGCATGTGCAAAACAAGGTTATCACAAACAGTTTGCGCTGGATGGATGTAGAGACGGCACTGGCTACCAATAAAGTCGAAGATAATTCCATTATTGACGGCTTCAAAACGGTGGATAAGAAGGTGGAGTCCTACCCTGAGCTTGACTGGGGACCATCGGTAAGCAGCATCTATAACCGCCGCTCCGTGAAGCAATTGGCAGGCATGCCGATATCGGAAGAGGATGTGAAACGCAAAGCGCTGAAGTTCTCGGATGTAGGCAATGATGCCAAAGTGCAAGTGACGAAGAACGGAAACGGCACCGAGTGGGTATCGTATACAGCAAAGGTACAGCATCCGAATGGTCATATGCTCAGCATGGACTTTACCGAAAAAGGCGGCCAGCTGATCTCCTATACGGATGAGCGGAATGTGGGTGCCAAGCAAGCGTCCGTTCAAACTGCAATCGACAAAGCCCAGCAATTTCTGACGAAAAAAGGCTATTCCGACATGACGGTGGTTTCGGCGGACCAATATGACAACCTGGCTAACTTTTCCTTTGTTCGTGAAGAGGATGGCGTGCTGATTTATCCTGAGAAAATCACGGTTCGTTCGGCTATGGACAATGGGGATGTCATTGGATTCCAGGCCAGCGACTTTGTATACGAGCATCAGATCAAGCGAGAAATCCCGCAGCCGAAACTTAGTCTTGCCGAAGCGGAGAAGGTCTTGAATCCTGAGTATAAAGTGCTCTATCACCGTAAAGCCTTAATCAAAAACGACCGCTCCGAGGATACTCTGTGTTATGAATTCGGCGGGCGGATTAATGGAGCCCAGTATCGGATTTACATTAACTCGGATACCGGTCTTGAGGAAACGGTCGAGGTCGTGAAGGATGCACAGTCAGGAATTAAATAAGTAAAGCACTGTATGATGCAAGCCGGGTTCAGGAGATTTCCTGAACCGGCTTTTTTTGTTTGGATGAAGTAACTAAAAGCAAGGTGGAGAGTCCCGAGTTCCCGAGGATGGACATGAATCGACCTTGATTTGAAGATTTTGTCCTATGGGCCGTGGGATCCCGTGATATAATGGAACATAATGATTATGATGAATTAGTGGGTGAGCGCATTGTATCCAAAGATTAACGATGTCCTCTATATCCAGTTGGATACGGGGGATGAGAAGGAAGCTAATATTGTTTATAAATCCCGCATTTCCGACATGGATGACGAATCGATGTATATGGAGGTTCCGCTGCAGGAAGGGACGGGCAAGCTGAAAAAGCTGTATATCGGGGACGAGCTGTCCGCATTTTTTTTAACGGAAGGCGGAGTCAAGAATTTCTTCAATTCCCACGTCCTTAGCCACCATGAGGATATTATCCGTCTGGTTCGCATCAAGAAGCCGGAGCAGGATCAAATTACGAAGGTGCAGAGAAGAAGCTTCCTACGGGTGCAAGCCGAGCTCGAGGTAGCCGTTATGACCAAAGACGGCGGCCAGTTTTTAGCCAAAACCGACGATGTTGGCGGCGGTGGCGTATCCTTTCATCTGCAGCCGGATCAAACGTTTGCGGAAGGGAGTATATTGTCTTGCTGGATCCTCATCCCGTTTAAGAACGGATCCGTGGAGCATGTCCCGTTTGAAGGCGAGGTTGTAAGGGTGAAGGAGCTCCCAACCAACCGAAGCATCGTTATGCTGAAGTTTAATCAGATTGCAGATATGGAACGCCAGAAGCTGATTCGTTATTGTTTTGAGAGACAATTTGATTTTCGCAACCGTTAATGCATAAAAGGGACAAGCCGGTGGCACACTATCCGAAAATTTTGTGCGGGAGGAACTGTCAGCCATGTCAGAAGTCGTAAACGATCACGACCAACTGCTCGAAAAAACAGGACTGGAAGTTAAGGAATCCGAGCAGGGACAAGCCCTGCATGACCGCTACGGGCACATGCTGCTTAAGCTGCTAATCGGACTAGTGCTTGCTTTGGTGATCACCCAGCTCCTATTGCATTATGAGCCTAGCCGGCCCTATATCTCGCCAATTCAGCAGATGGAGGGTGTTCCCGTTAACGAGCCAAATGTAAACGATTGGATGGGGGAAAACACCCCTTCTCTTTTGCATCACTCTAGCTAGTGTGGTATAATTTTCACGTCGCAGGCGGGCGCCTGCTTTTTTCTTGAAATATAAGATTACGCCTTAGTTTCATCTGCGCTGTCTTATATATTTTCACTAGAGAAACGGTGATCCCGTCCGCAACGGATGGTAAGCCCTTTCGATTTCGAGGTAGATGTTTGAGGAGGAATGCCCCGTTGGTTAACATCTACGTGGATACCGGAGCCATGTACAGGGCAGTCACCTGGTTCATGCTGAACCAAGGGATTTCTCCAGAAAATCCCGAAAAAGTGCTTCAACATGCACAAAATATGGTGATTGAATTAAAACCGCATGAAAATGGTCAAATGGTCTGGCTGAACGGGGAAGACGTCACGCCGTATATTCGTTCACATCAGGTTAGTGCAGTGGTATCCCAATATGCACGAATCGAGGGTTTGCGGATAAAGCTTGTCCGTTTACAGCAGCAAATGGCGGAAGATAAGGGCGTTGTCATGGATGGACGTGACATCGGCACAACCGTTTTGCCGGATGCTGAGGTGAAGATTTTCATGACGGCCAGTGTCAAGGAACGAGCTCTCCGCCGCTTCAATGAGTTGAGTGATGAAGGCATATCGCTGGAACAACTGGAAAGAGATATCGCAGAACGTGACAGGCTTGACCAGGAACGTGAAGTGTCGCCCCTCCGATGCGCAGAGGATGCCATCATACTGGATACGACACATATGGATATCAATCAGGTTGTGGAGGCAATTCTTTCATATTGCGAAACTTAAGTGGGATGGGGAGAAATGGGCATGATTTATGTTTTTTGCAGAGCGGTGGTCCGCGGTTTGTTCGCTATTCTCTACAGATTTGAATCTGTCGGCGTACATAACATTCCTTCAGAAGGCGGCGTGCTAATCTGTAGCAATCATATTAGCATTCGAGATCCGATATCTGTGGGCATTCACGTCAAGCGCCAGGTTAAGTTCATGGCCAAAGCGGAACTGTTCAACATTCCGGTGTTCGGATGGCTGGTTCGTCAGCTTGGAGCATTTCCGGTCAAGCGCGGGGGAGTAAGCAAAGATTCGATCAAAACCGCCCTCACGATTCTGCGTACGGGCGAGATCATGGGTATCTTTCCTGAGGGTACGCGCAATTCCGATTCAACTGCGGCCAAACGGGGTGCAGCTAGTTTCGCTCTCCGCAGCGGGGCGACGGTCATACCGGCTGCGATCATTGGAGATTACAAGCTTTTTCGCAAAGTGAAAATCATCTATGGTGCCCCTGTGGATCTATCACGGTTTGAAGGTGACAAGTCACCGGAAGCGCTGGATGCAGCAACCGAGTTGATCATGGCCAAGATTCACGAAATGCGCGCAAGCGGCAAGCCAACCGTGAACTGATTTATTTCGTTCCATGCATAAAAAGCATGGGGAGATTGGAAAGATACTACAGCAATTATGTTTTGAACTTCGCGAATGCGAGTTTAAATAAATGGGGTTTGAATTGAGGAGGTTATTTGACATGTCGGAAGAAACAAGAAATGAAGAGGCTGTAGAAAACCAAGAGCAGCTGGACCAAATCGTATCCTTGAAAAAAGGGGACACCGTGAAAGGGACGATCGTCAAACTGGAGGACAACCAAGCTTATGTAAGCATTGGATATAAATATGACGGCGTAATTCCTGTTCGCGAACTGTCTTCTGTGCAGCTTGATAACGCATCTGATGCGGTTCAGGTTGGCCAAGAGGTAGAGTGCAAAGTCGTTAGCATTAACGACGACAAGGAAAGCCTCGTTCTTTCCAAGCGCGCGATCGACACTGAGAATTCGTGGGAAGAGCTTGAGAAGCATTTTGCGGATCAGGACGTATTCGAAGTAACGGTGGCTGACGTTGTTAAAGGCGGACTCGTAGCCGATGTGGGTGCACGCGGATTTATTCCTGCATCCATGGTAGAGCGTCATTTCGTTGAAGATTTCAGCGACTACAAAGGCCGCACGCTTCGCGTGAAAGTGAAGGAACTGGACCGCGAGAACAACAAAGTGATCCTTTCCCAGAAGGATGTTCTTGAAGAAGAGTTCGAAGCCAACAAACAAAAAGTGATGTCCGAACTTCAAGATGGCCAAGTGCTGGAAGGTACAGTACAACGCCTTACGCAATTCGGAGCATTTGTTGATGTTGGCGGGGTAGACGGTTTGGTTCACGTATCCGAGATCGCTTGGAGCCACGTCGACAAGCCTGCCGATGTACTGTCCGAAGGCGATCAAGTGCGTGTGAAGGTACTGAAAGTAGATCCTGAAAAAGGCAAAATCAGCCTCAGTATCAAAGCAGCCGCTCCAGGTCCTTGGGAAACAGCCGGCGAGCAATTCAACACGGGCGACATTGTAACAGGCGTTGTTAAACGTTTGGTTACTTTCGGTGCTTTCGTTGAACTGGCACCAGGTGTTGAAGGTTTGGTTCATATCTCCCAAATCTCCCACAAGCATATCGGTACACCGCAAGAAGTATTGAAAGAAGGCCAAGAAGTTCAGGTTAAAGTGCTTGATATCAACACTTCTGAGCAGCGTATCAGCCTGAGCATCAAAGAAACGGAAGAAGCGCCTGCTCAAGCTCCACGCGCTGAAAAACCGTCCAAAGGTCCTAAAATCGACCTGAAAGACAACCCGAACGTTTCTTTGAACAATCAAGGCATGAGCGTTACGCTTGGAGAGCGTTTCGGCGATAAGCTGAGCAAATTCAAGTAAGCCCGGGAACAGTTTTGTTCGGTCTATTGACCTATCATAACGAAGTCGGCGAACCCAGAAATCTGGGTTCGCCATTTGTTTTTTTAGGGGACGAACGTTTACGGATGTTGTAACATGGGGTAGAGCATAATAGAAATAAAGATGAAAGGTTAGCCAATTGTAACGTTTTTTGCTATGATGATAATCGTAAGAATTGACAGGAGGAGTGACTATGGCAAGACCCGTAGTGGCTATCGTTGGACGGCCTAACGTCGGTAAATCCACCATATTTAACCGATTGATTGGCGACAGATTAGCCATCGTTGAAGATAAACCGGGTATTACCCGTGACCGGATTTACGGTAGTGCCGAATGGAATGGTAAAGCGTTCAGCGTCATTGATACCGGCGGTATCGAAATCGACGGCGATGACATGATATTGAAATCCATCCGCATGCAGGCCGAGCTTGCAATTGAAGAAGCGGACGTCATCGTATTTATGTGCGATGCCAAGACAGGGGTTACCCAATCGGACGAGGAAGTTGCACAGATTCTGTTCCGTTCAGGTAAACCTGTCATACTAAGCGTAAACAAAGTGGATAATTTGAAGCGTGTTGATGATATCTATGAGTTCTATTCCCTCGGATTTGGCGATCCTGTCGGAATATCGGGCAGTCACGGCACAGGGATCGGCGACCTGCTGGACGTTGTGGTCGAGAATCTGCCGGAACTCGAAGACGATGGATATGACGAGGATGTTATTCGAGTTGCCCTGATTGGCAGACCGAATGTGGGCAAGTCCTCTCTGGTCAATGCCATTTTGGGAGAAGAGCGCGTCATTGTCAGTGACGTAGCCGGTACCACTCGCGATGCTATTGACACGCCGTTCGAGAAGGATGGGCAGCGGTATGTGCTCATCGATACGGCTGGTATGCGCAAACGCGGGAAAGTTTATGAGACCACGGAGAAATACAGTGTCATGCGCGCCATGCGTGCCATCGAGCGTGCGGATGTCGTTCTCGTCCTCATCAACGGGGAAGAAGGCATCATCGAGCAGGACAAGCATATTGCCGGTTATGCCTATGAGGCCGGTAAAGCCTCTTTGTTCGTTGTGAACAAATGGGATATGGTCGAGAAGGATGACAAAACGATGCAGCAGTTCGAGAAAAAGATCCGCGATCATTTCTTGTTCATGACCTATGCGCCGGTTGTTTTCCTGTCGGCCAAAACGAAGCAGCGTTTGCAGAAGCTGCTCCCTGTCGTTAAGCATGTGGCTGATCAGCATTCGCTGCGCGTGCAGACGCATCTCCTTAACGATGTCATATCCGATGCGATTGCCATCAATCCACCTCCAACGGATAAGGGAAGAAGATTGCGTATTAACTATTCGACACAGGTTGCAGTCAAGCCGCCGACCATGGTCGTATTCGTCAACGATCCGGAATTGATGCACTTCTCATACGAGCGTTACCTTGAGAACAAGATTCGGGCCGCGTTTGACTTTGAAGGTACACCCATCAGGATATTTACTCGAAGAAAGTCTGATGAGAGTTAGGGGAGAATAGCTTGATTTTGGAGATCGTAGCGATAGTAGTGAGTTATTTACTCGGATCAGTAAGCTTCAGCGTACTGCTTGCCAAAATCCTGAAAGGGATTGACATTCGTCAGCATGGCAGCGGCAACGCCGGGGCAACCAATACCCTTCGCGTCCTGGGAAAGGGACCTGCCATACTGGTATTGGCTTTGGATGTAATTAAGGGCATCGCTGCGGTTTGGATCGGACGATGGCTCGGGGGAGACAATGCGTGGCTGCCGGGATTGTGCGGTATTGCGGCCATTATCGGTCATAACTGGCCTCTATACTTCCGCTTTCGAGGCGGCAAAGGGATTGCAACAGCCATTGGGGTGCTTGCTACGCTTTGCTTTATACCAGCGTTTATAGCAGGCATTATCGCAATTCTATCCATTGTTTTTACCCGTTATGTATCTTTGGGTTCCCTTATATTTGTAGTGCTTACCCCTGTTTTTCTATTGATCGCGGATTATTCGTGGCCGATCTTTTGGACGAGCTTGATCATATGCATATTCGCCTTCTGGCGGCATCGCTCGAACATCGTGAAGCTTGTGCAGGGGCGTGAAAACAAGCTGGGTTCCGGAAAAGGAAAGGACAAAGGAGGGAAGCGCGTTGTCTGACAAAGTCGCTGTTCTGGTGGCAGGCAGTTGGGGAACCGCTTTGGCAAGTGTTCTCGCTTCAAATGATCTGGATGTGGTCGTCTGGACAAGAACGGAGGAACAGACTCGTGAAATCAACGAGTCGCATACCAACACCCGTTATTTACCCGGAGTGGAGCTACCACCGAATATTCGCGCTACAACCGATATGAAAGAGGCAGTCTCTTCGGCTGCAGCCGTAGTTATTGTTGCGCCTTCGTCCGCGATGCGGGAGGTGACGGGCCAGCTGAAGCAGTACTGGACCGAAGACATGCTGGTGATTCACGCAACCAAAGGATTTGAGATCGAATCCTTGAAGCGGATGTCCACGGTCATATCCGAGGAGCTTGGCTGCGAGGAAGGCCGCGTAGTGGTATTATCAGGACCAAGCCATGCGGAGGAAGTGGTCAGACGCTGCCCGACAACGGTTGTTGTGGCGTCTTTGGATGCCGAGGCGGCAGTAGCCGCTCAGGATTTGTTCATGAACACGTATTTCAGAGTGTACACGAACCGGGATATGATCGGTGTAGAGCTGGCCGGGGCTTTGAAGAATATCATAGCTTTAGGGGCCGGGATGTCCGACGGACTCGGTTTTGGTGACAACGCCAAGGCAGCGCTTATTACGAGAGGTTTGGCAGAAATTTTGCGAATCGGCATGGAAATGGGCGCGAATCCGCTGACGTTTGCCGGGCTTGCGGGAATCGGTGACCTCGTGGTTACCGCCACCAGCCAGCACAGCCGAAACTGGCGAGCTGGTTCGATGCTCGGTCAGGGGAAGAAGTTAGATGAGGTTCTGGGCTCCATGGGTATGGTTGTAGAAGGAATACGCACGACCCAAGCCGCACATGCCATTTCCGAGAAATACGGCGTACAGATGCCGATTGCCGACCAACTGTACCATGTGTTGTTTAAAGACCGGAATCCCCGGATCGCCGTAGAAGCCTTGATGGGCCGGGATCCCAAAACAGAGATGGAAATGATGCCGCTTGAAACTTGGGAGCAATGGCACACCTAGCTTATTCACCATTCCGATGATTGACTCATATATTGATGTGAGGATGTCGGAGGAGGGGTGGAAATGAGCAAAAGCTTTCACAAGGATGTACTCAATGCGATTAACAAGAAAAGCGGCAAGAAAATTTCTTCAGGGGCTGTCAATAAGCTGGCTAGCACGGTTAAGCCGTCTACAATGCAAAATGAAGCCCAGCTCCGCCAGCTGATCAAGCAGGTATCTTCGATGGCGAACATACCTGTTAGTGAGGACACGATCCAGGAGATTGTCGGCGCGGTGAAGAAGAGTGGCATGAATCCGAGCAATATGGAAGCCTTGATGAAAATGATGATGAACAAATAAGATAGGATGATGATGTTGAACAAAAGACGCTCCGGATTGGATAGCGGCTTTTGTTCTTTTTTTCGACATACCTGAGGTGAGGCGCTATCATTTTCGTGATATAATAGGTTGAAATTGATGAGAGATTGGAGAGTTTCGTGACATGGATCCGATGCAAAAGATGTGGCTGTCCCTAGTCGCGTTATTGATTATGGCACTGTCCGTCATAGTAGTTACGCTTGCGCGAAGCAAGACCAAGGGGTTTCTGCGCGGCGCGCTGTCATTCGTGGCCTTTATGATGATGATTTTCGGTTTTATTATTGGATTGGCCTCCATCATATAACGTAGGAAGCCAATCCGGNCCGCCATTCACAAGCTGAATCAGGTACCTATGGCTTGGCTGCTCGGTGGAAGCTGCAGCTTGCTCCTTCAGGATGTAACTTTGGACAAACCGCCGAGAGATATCGATATATATACCGATACAGGGGGCGTACAGCCTTTGCATGAGTCGCTGGCTTCTATGGCCGTGGATGCTCCCCGCTTGGACCAAGAAGGGATATATTCTTCGATTCTGAGCCACTATGAAATAGAGAAAGTCCCGATTGAACTGGTCGGCGGATTTGAAGTGAAATCAAACGGATCCTCCTACTGTGTTGAGATCGATCAATTGCTGTATCCTGCAGCACCAGAGAGTCAAATACAGAGCGCCACGGTACGGCTGATGCCGTTATCCCATGAACTGGTGTTTAATGTGCTTCGGGACAGGCCGGATCGATACGACGCCATTGCGGAAGTGATTCTGCGGGACATGGACCATCATATGCCGCTTCTTCAGCAGTTATTAAGCCGGAACCAGCTGCATGGGGAACATCGAATGGTTTTGAAACGATTAACCGGACTTTAACCGGAGTACTGAGTAAAAGCAGCCAAGGAATATGGCAGAAGGTGTACATAAGATAAGGAGCGCGTTTATCGTTGGACTACGAGGTAATATTTCAACCGGATCAGAAAAAGGTCAAGGTTCGTCCGCACACAAACGTTCTGGATGCCTCGCGTCGGGCCGGTGTACGTATTCCTACCCGCTGCGGAGGCAAGGCCGGTTGTTTGATGTGCAAGATCATCGTTCCGAGCGAGGAACGCGATCATTGCTCCGCACCGGAGCCCAATGAAATCAGGAAGCTGGGGACATCGATGATTGAACACGGCTACCGGCTATCCTGCYAGACGAGGATCACGAATCATATCAAGGTAATGATTCCCGAGGATCCGCTCAAAGCTGCGATACGCAAACAGCTGGAAGCGGCGAGAAATCGGGAGTCCGATGACTTTATTTAAAGCGCGAGTTCAAAAAGATCGGTTTTCAGCACCGAGCCTTATGCTTCCGATGAGCGTTTTTTCAAAACGCTTCAGTTGAGTGAAGCTAGGGACGTCAGGAGCGGAGCGTACGTTGTTTGTACGTGAGCACCTGAAATGTTTCCGCAGGAAACATACTTCGAAAGCATCTGCGTAGGCCCGGCTGAATTCAAGATTCGATGCCGAGTGGCTTCTTGATTCACTTCGTGTTAGATATAGGATTTATAAGTTATCAACGGAGTTGATGAAATTCTATATCGCAAGAAAACCTACTTCTGAATCGCGGTCGCTCTGCCTTGAATTTGCCTCGATTGGTTTTCTAATCAAAATCCGACTTTTTGAACAACCTCTTATAGCGAAGGATGATGTTAGTTGAGTATGAACACTTGGATGACCCAAGCGGCATGCCGTTCGAAGCGGATGTCTGCCGTCTTAGTCCTGGTGCTGTTTCCGATGTTGCTGACAGGCTGTCTATATCCTGACGAGAAATTGCAGGAGAACAAGGTTTCATATAGGGAAAGTGTCAAGCGGATACAATCGGCCGTAGATGATTTTTATAAAGAACAGGGCATTTTGCCGATGATTACGGCAGGTCCGGAAATTCCACGGTATGAGAAATACCGGGTCGACCTTGATCAGCTGAAGAACCGGGGATACATTGACCAAATCCCGGATACGGCATTTGAGAAGGGCGGCAGTGGATATTTTCTCATTATTAATGAGGAAACGGAGCCAACCGTGAAGGTTATGGACTTGAACACGGCCCAGAAGGTGAATGACGTTCAGAGAGCGGTTAATTTGTACAAAATGGCGCATGACAACGCGCTTCCCGCAGGGGAAGCCCTCTACCCGGGCTATACCGCGGTGGACCTGTCCAAGACCGAAGCCAAATCCGTTAGATTAATGAGTGTATACTCAGGTCAGGAGATGACCTTTATGATGGATGAAGAGGGAACGGTGTACGCCGATTATGCCTTTGATATTATGCAGGCGATCCAGAAGAACGGTTCCGATCCGCAAGAAGGAGAGGATTTGCGGGTGTTTCTGGAGAAGGAATCCTATTATGTCCCGGTAAAATCCGTACCTTATACATGGAAGGATGGGCAGCCCGTTGCTCAGCCGCTATCCTAAACCTATACCCGCCGTTATCGGCGGGTATTTTTGTTGACCCTGCATGGTTACCGATATATGCCTGAAGAACGAGCACACGAAAGCATAGAGGCGGTTTGCATTTTTTCCTTGAGAACCTTCTTCGATAGATATTTTTGAAAATGGTTGAATCTCTTTGGAATATCTATTAAAGTGCGCGCATATTCATAATCTGAAAGAGTAGTGCGGGCAAGAGCCGGTTGCCCACATCATGAGGCATACGAAAACGTCTGAAGGCGCGCAGCATGAAGACAAACCCGCGCCCCAGCGGTAGTTTTTCTTTACGGTATTCGATTGCGGTGTCTAGTTGGTATAGGCCTATTCGATATCTTAAAAAAAACTGGACGGACTTTAAGGGGCAACCGTCATATTTTTGAACCCGGTACATATGATGTTACTAGTCCAAATGCATGTACGAGTTACGCCGCTTTGCCGTTTCCATCAAAACTCATGGAATACCGGCGGCGGGATGCTGGCGACATTGTAAAGGCTGCTCATCTGTTGCAATGGCTTTGGCTATGAGTGGAACACGAAGCGGATGCTCTTAAAGCATTTTTCCTTCGGAGTAATTTGAGGAGGGGATCTCTTTTGGAAAAAGTGGACATTTTTAAGGACATTGCCGAACGGACCGGAGGGGACATTTACTTAGGTGTTGTCGGTGCCGTCCGTACGGGAAAATCAACCTTCATCAAGCGGTTTATGGAGACGGTTGTTCTCCCGAACATTACGAACGAGGCGGATCGAGTAAGAGCTGTCGATGAGCTGCCTCAAAGTGCTGCTGGGAAAACAATCATGACAACCGAGCCGAAATTCGTGCCGAACAACGCGGTACAGATCAAAGTTACGGAAGGTCTTGAGGTCAACGTCAGACTGGTGGATTGTGTAGGCTACGCCGTTGAAGGTGCTAAGGGCTATGAAGATGAGAATGGTCCGAGAATGATCTCGACGCCATGGTTCGAAGAGCCGATTCCGTTTCAGGAGGCGGCAGAAATCGGAACCCGCAAAGTCATTCAGGAACACTCCACGCTTGGCGTCGTTGTCACCACAGACGGAAGCATTGCGGAAATTCCGCGCAGCTCTTATGTTGAGGCTGAGGAGCGCGTCATCGAGGAACTGAAGGAAGTCGGCAAGCCATTCGTGGTGGTCATTAACTCGACGCGTCCACGCAGCGAAGAAGCGCTTCAGCTGCGCAATGAGCTGGCAGAGAAATACGACATTCCGGTGATGACACTGAGTGCAGCCACGATGACCGAAGATGATGTAACCGGCGTTCTTCGTGAAGTATTATATGAGTTCCCAGTGCATGAAGTGAACGTTAATCTTCCTAGCTGGGTTATGGTGCTTAACGAGAACCACTGGCTGCGCAGCAACTATGAGAACTCGGTCAGAGATACCGTGAAAGATATCCGCCGTCTGCGTGACGTGGATCGGGTGGTCAGCCAGTTCATGGAGTATGACTTCATCAACCATGCCGGCCTTAGCGGCATGAATATGGGTCAGGGCGTTGCCGAGATTGATCTCTTTGCACCTGACGAACTGTATGACCGGATCTTGATGGAGGTTGTGGGTGTCGAGATTCGCGGTAAAGATCATTTGCTGCAGCTGATGCAGGAGTTCTCCCATGCCAAACGGGAATACGACCGCTTCGCTGAAGCGCTTGAAATGGTTAAAACGACAGGTTACGGTATTGCTGCTCCTTCCCTGGCTGAGATGGCGCTGGATGAGCCTGAGCTTATCCGTCAAGGCACTCGCTTCGGGGTAAGATTGAAAGCGACCGCGCCTTCCATCCATATGATTAGAGTCGACGTGGAATCCGAGTTCTCGCCGATTATCGGCACAGAGAAGCAGAGCGAAGAGCTTGTGCGCTATCTGATGCAGGATTTCGAGAACGATCCGATCAAAATTTGGGAATCCGACATCTTCGGACGCTCGCTGCACTCGATCGTTCGTGAAGGAATTCAAGGCAAAATCGCGATGATGCCTGACAATGCAAGATATAAATTGCAAGAAACTTTGGGTCGCATCATCAACGAAGGTTCCGGCGGTTTGATCGCGATTATTCTTTAAGTGAGTGCAGGTAAGGTGTTGAATACGCAGTCGCTAACGGGTCTAAAGTCCCGATTAGCGGCTGTTTTTCGTGTTTTCTTTGGTCTGGCAAAGCAAAACGCTTGAAATTATGAGATGGCTGTATTACTATAAATTTGTTCCGCGTCATGCATTCTAAACGCGAGATAGGGGTAAAATACCCGATTGCACGTATAATTTGCGGTAAAACGGAAACAGTGAATAGCAAGTGGAGCACATTCCTTGTTAGGGAGGTGAAAGAATGAATAAATCGGATCTGATTACACAAGTAGCTGAATCTACTGAGCTTTCCAAGAAGGATGCAACTAAAGCGGTTGATGCCGTTTTCGATGCAATCTCCGAAGCATTGCAAAGTGGAGATAAGGTACAGCTGGTCGGCTTTGGCAACTTCGAGGTTCGCGAGCGTTCCGCACGCAAAGGCCGCAACCCGCAAACAGGTGAAGAAATCGAAATCCCTGCGAGCAAAATTCCTGCATTTAAACCTGGTAAAGCGCTCAAAGACGGAATCAAATAAAGATTTCTACATATTACCTAAGAGCACAGGTCGTGAATTCGTTCACGGCCTTTTCTTTTAGCTTACGGTGAGGAGGTCTGAAAAATGGAAAACGTTCAAAACGGGGATTATTTTATCGTCAAAGCGCTGGACCATGGCGTGCAGGTGATCGGCCTTACCCGCGGTCAGGACACCCGGTTTCATCATACCGAGAAGCTGGACAAAGGCGAGGTCATTATCGCACAGTTCACGGATCATACGTCTGCGGTGAAAATACGCGGCAAAGCAGAGGTCATGACCAAGCACGGGAAAATTGAATCCGGCATCTGAATAGGATTAATATCTATGGCTAAGCCCCACCAAATTGGTGGGGCTTTTTTATGTTTGATGTTTCTATGGATGAATTGTGTGTTAACGAATTGTTAAAGGTATCCTTGTTGGATACGAGAACGTTGTATATACTAGCGGAAATGAATAAAAATACGAAAGGATGTTTGAAGAAATCATGGCTAAACAATACAGAGACGGACAGTATATCGTGGTCCCTGAAAATCCGGTATCCATGTTTTTGTTCAGCAGTACGCGCTCGGCGTGGATATGGCTGCTTGTGAGGCTGTATCTCGGATACGCCTGGTTAACGTCGGGATTGAAAAAGCTGACGGCTGAAGCCTGGACGGGAAGCGAAGCCGGAGCGGCCATTCAGGGATTTGTCGGGGGAGCGCTGGCTAAGGCGGAAGAGGGGAAGGACGTCACGGGATGGTATGCTTCTTTTCTCGAAGGATTTGTGCTCCCTAACGCCAAGCTGTTTTCGTATATGGTGGCCTTCGGTGAGGTATTGGTCGGACTCGGGCTGATATTGGGTCTGCTGACGGGGATTGCCGCGTTTTTCGGCGGATTAATGAATGCCAGCTTTTTATTCGCGGGCACGGTAAGCTCCAATCCATTATTGTTTATCCTGGCTACCTGGCTCGTAATGGCCTGGAAAGTGGCGGGCTGGTATGGTCTGGACCGCTGGGCGCTGCCGCTGCTGGGTACGCCTTGGAGCCGCAGGCGGAAGGATCAGAACATCCCGGAATAAATGTGATCTTGCTCCAAAAGTAACATTCGTCACATTTGTAAACTCGTTTGTCAAGTACAATTCCAACAGACCACGGCCATGAAATCCTTTAATCTGAAATCAGATCAATTGGATAAAGGATGATGGTCATGGGAATCCGGGCTTTTTTTAAACTGGTGGAAATACAGACAAAGGTAGCCAGCATGATTCCGTTCCTGTTCGGCACTTTGTATGCGTTGTTTCGTTTTCAGCAGTTCGATGGGTATCATTTTGCCCTGATGCTGGCATCATTGCTGTCGTTTGATATGGCAACGACGGCCATCAATAACTATTACGACTATAAAAAAGCGATTAAAAAGAACGGGTTCGGTTACGAGCAGCACAATGCCATTGTACGTTATAACCTCAAGGAGCCTGCGGTCGTCTCCGTCATCATCGTACTGCTATTGACAGCCGTTGGTGCAGGGATTGCGCTGTTCTTATCTACGGGCTGGTTAATCCTGCTGCTGGGGGGATTGTCTTTTGCCGTAGGGATATTATATTCGTTCGGACCGATTCCGATCTCGCGGATGCCGCTAGGCGAGCTGTTCTCCGGATTGTTTATGGGATTTGTCATCCTATTTATTTCGGCATGGATCCATGCCGAGGGTGGCCATCTGGCGGTTCTGGATCTCCAGGGCGGCGTTCTGTCCCTTCAGGTGAACCTTCCCGAGGTACTGCTGCTGCTGGTGGTATCACTGCCGGCCATTCTGGGGATTGCCAACATCATGCTGGCCAACAACATCTGCGACATGGATGAGGATATGGAGAACAAGCGGTATACGCTGCCCGTATATATAGGATTCAGGCCATCTCTAAAGCTGTTCCGAATTCTGTACTGCCTTGCTTATCTGGATCTGGTGGCTCTTCTCCTGATGAAGGTGCATCCCGTGTTAATTCTTCTGGTGTTCGTCACCCTTGTCCCGGTTTATAAAAAAAGCGCACTGTTCACCGCCCATCCTTCCAAAGAGAAGACATTTGTGATCGCGGTGCAAAATTTCGTCCTCATGAATCTGGCGAGGATCGCTGCGCTGGGAGTAGCCGTGGCATGGACATCTCGATCGTTATTCTAAACCGAATCGGCTCGTTTTACCTGAAGCAGGCATAGCCTGCTTTTTTTCTTTATACAATGAGGTATGGACTCATGAGGAGCAGAAGAAACTAGGAATAGAGGAGGTTTAGGACATGAAGCACTGGCAATCCGTACGAGCCGTACTCCTGCCCGCGGCGATAGCATTTATCATGCTCGCAATGTTAATGGGGCTTCAATCGCAAGCCCGTTATAAGGTCGGCGCTGTGGCAGCGGCGATTCCCTATCACAGTCGGGAGTTAAGCGATGCCAAACTCGTGGACTCCCTAATGAATCTTCCTCTTCATCTGAAAATAAGCCGGGCAGATTATGATGAAGGCGCCCTGACGCTGGATATCAAATTAAGCGACCCCCCGGAAACGGCCGCCGAGGTATATGAGGATATCGCCAGCATTATGTCATTTACCTTCGAAGGAACGGATAATGTGCAGCAGTTGTATCTAAGGGTGGTAGCCATCGATCGCTGGGGAGGGAAGCGGTATCTGCTGCTGGCTTCGAACATGAGCAAGGATGCCTGGGACTTGCGCAATGCAGAAGCTCTAACCCAGCTTGAGAACGGCGATGTTCCGCCATCCGTTGCGGCCCCTCTTAACCTGACATTTACGAATCTTTGGCTAAAGCAGTTCAGCAGGCCTTGAAAGGGGTAAAATAGTAGATGACAGGGCATGTACGTGCCTTGAACATGTGTTATAATAGATTGGATTGTGGGCTCAATTGGACAAAAGAACATCAAGTGCACGGAGGCTGAGAATGAAATCGTATCGCGTACCAGAACTGGCAGAGAAATATTTAAATTATGATATGATTCAGAACCACACGGAACTTCCGAATTTTCCGGATGCCCGTGTTCATTTGCTATACATATTTTTAAAGGATTCGGGACGAAATCTTGCCGGACATGAAGAATTGTACGCACTGGTTACCTCACTGGTTCAGGTGGGACTCGATACGCATGAGAGCATCGACGTTACGGAGGGCAATCAAGGAGAGGCGATGATGCGATCCCGGCAGTTAAAAGTGCTTGCAGGGGATTATTTCAGCAGCCGTTTTTATCAACTCCTTGCCTTAAAGGGCGAAATTGCTGTCATCTCGCTTCTTAGCAAGGCTGTCAGCGATGTTAACGTGATGAAGATGAGATTATACGGCAAAATGAAAAAAACGCTGCTGCCTTCTGAAGAATATCTACGGCTAACGGTACAGCTGAATATGCAGCTGTTTCTTTCTTTTACTCCGCTGCTTGAAGTGTCCGTACAAGAAACATGGGAGAAGCTGCTCAAGGAAATTACGGAATGTGAGACGCTTGTGCAGGAGATGGAACGCTGTGCGACGCCTGAAGTCGGCAGATGTGGTTACGTGTACTGGCATCTGATCGAGTCAGGAAGCGACGAGGAACGGAAGATGCTGGTTGGCAAGAAAACGGATATGAAGGACTGGAGGAAGCTGATCCTGAAGCACAAGGTTTCGGAGAAACTGCTGGACAAGCTGCGCGAGTCCGTAAATGCCGTACAGCTGCTGCTGGCAAACCGTGTAGGAGAGAGCCCGTACGCCGGTATGCTGGACCCGTTCCTGAAACGGCTAAGCACGTACCGGTCCGTCGTAAGTGAAGGGTAGGGGGATGCTGTGGATAATCAAACAACCAAGTTAGACATGAGTAAGCATGACGGCAAAAATCCAAAAGAGCAATACGTCCATTCCGTCTTTGAAAGCATTTCGGGAAAATATGATATGATGAATGATATTCTCAGCTTTCGAAGACATAAAGCTTGGCGCAAGTTTACGATGAAGAAGATGAACATGCGCCATGGCGATACGGCCATCGATCTATGCTGCGGTACTTGCGACTGGACGATTAGTATGGCACAGGCAAGTGAATCCGGACACATAGTTGGACTCGATTTCAGTGAGGGGATGCTGAATGTCGGCCGGGGCAAGGTTGCCAAACATGGGCTGGACCAACAGGTGGAGCTGGTTCAGGGAAACGCCATGAGCCTGCCGTTCGAAGACAATCAGTTCGACTACGCGACGATCGGTTTCGGTCTTCGCAATGTACCGGATTACATGCAGGTTCTGCATGAGATGAAACGCGTGGTTAAGCCTGGCGGGATGGTTGTATGTTTGGAACTGTCCAAGCCGACTTGGCAGCCGTTCAAAGGCATTTATTATTTCTACTTTCAACAAGTGCTGCCTCGGATGGGGAAACTGGTAGCCAAGCGTTACGAGCAGTATAAGTGGCTGCCGGAATCGCTGGCGTTGTTCCCAGGACGAGAGGAGCTTGCCGAAGCTTTCCGTCAGACCGGACTTCAACAGGTTCAGGCCTATCCCTTGACTGGTGGCATAGCAGCCTTACATATTGGGATCAAGGAGAATCTGGATGTTTAAGAAAATAGGAACTTATCTTGAAATGATTAAAGTGGAGCATACACTGTTTGCTCTGCCTTTCGCTTTTATGGGGGCGATTCTAGGATCGGCCGTCGTGTTTGACCAGCTACCATCCTGGGGAGATATCGGATGGATCTTTCTTGCCATGTTCGGTGCACGCAGCGCTGCGTTCGGATTGAATCGGCTCACGGATCAGCATATCGATGCCAAGAACCCCCGCACCGCAAGTCGCGCCATTCCGGCAGGCCTGCTAAAACCGCTGGAAGTTATCTTATTCATTATTCTGTCTTTCGCGGTGTTTTTCTGGGCCACTTACATGCTGGATCCGTTTGCATTCCGTTTGCTGCCTATCGCTATTTTTATGCTTATTATTTATTCATATACCAAACGGTTTACTTGGCTTTGCCATCTGGTGCTCGGGCTTACAACGGCGCTTGCTCCGCTTGGCGGATGGGTTGCGGTAACCGGTCAAATCGACTGGAAGGCCATTGTATTCTATATCGCGCTTGCGTTCTGGACGGCGGGATTTGATATTGTTTACGCGTGCCAGGATGAGAAGTTTGATGCAAAAGAAAAGCTGTACTCGATTCCTTCCCGGTTCGGTTTGCATAAAGCGTTGTGGTTCGCACGCGGTTTTCACGTAGTAACGGCTATCGGCTTTATCATTCTTTTCTTTGTCACACCGGTTGGCTGGTGGTATCTGATCGGCATGGTCATCGCCTGCGGAATTTTGTTCTATCAGCATTACATCTTGTCGCCAAACGATATGAGCCGTCTGCAAACCGCCTTTTTTACGATGAACAGTACACTGAGCATCATTCTGTTTGTATTCACTCTGATTGATTTGGTGGTGCGGTATATCTGATGAAATCCTTGCGCAGAAAAAGCTGGGTTGTCGGGATAACGGGAGCCAGCGGCAGCATATACGGAGTTCGCCTTACGGAGAGCCTGCTCTCGCTGGGCTATGATGTGCAGTTGATCATTTCCAATGCGGGATGGCGTGTTCTGAAGGAGGAAATGGGCTTTCAGGCAGGCAACCGCGAAGAAGTGCTGGCCGAGAAATTCGGCGGATATGAGGGGAGTGTCATCTACCATCCGATCTCCGACATCGGGGCAACGATAGCCAGTGGATCTTACCTTGTGGAAGGCATGATCATCATGCCATGCTCTATGGGGACATTATCCTCGGTCGCTCACGGCTCTTCCGACAATCTGATGGGACGCGCCGCGGATGTGATGATGAAAGAAGGCCGTCCTCTGGTGCTTGTCCCGAGAGAAACGCCTCTGCATGCGATTCACCTGGAGAACATGCTGGCGCTGGCCAAACTTGGCGTCAAAATCATTCCCGCGATGCCTGCGTTCTATTACGGACCGAAGACCATTGATGATATCGTGAATTTTCTGGTCGGCAAGGTATTGGACAGCTTGCGCATTGATCATCAATTGTATACGAGATGGGGAGAATAGCAGGCCGGGCCGCATCCAAGGAGCTAGCGCTGTTGTTATGACGACTTAACGAACCTGTGCTACGATTTGGACGAACGACAACAAAGAAGGGTTACGCTTATATTTCAAGTTCGTAGGTGAGCTAGGCCTGCTAAGATCGCAAGGTAGTGCCGGAGTGATGGAATGAGAATCTAAGCATACGGGTGAAAAGATGAAACGATTTGACATATTCGGAACCTTAAAAAAAGATATGGACGTTATTGAGAAGGAACTCTATCTCAGCGTCGAAGGCGACAGCCCCGAGCTAACCGAGACTTCCTTGCATCTGCTTAGAGCAGGAGGCAAGCGACTCCGTCCTGTTTTTGTGCTGATGGGCGGTAAGTTCGGCGACTATGACATTGACAAGCTGAAGCATGTGGCCGTCCCGCTCGAGATGATTCACAGTGCATCGCTCGTTCATGATGACGTGATCGATGATGCGGACACGCGGCGAGGTAAGCCAACGGTAAAGGCGAAGTGGGACAACCGGATTGCCATGTATACCGGCGACTATATATACGGCAAGGCGCTGGAGTTGACGACCCAACTGAAGCAGCCAGAGATTCATCAAATTCTCGCCAAGGCCATGGTCGAGATGTCCATCGGGGAAATGGAGCAGATTCGTGATTTCTTTAATACCGATCAGGACGTCAGAAGGTACCTTCTGCGTATTCGCCGCAAAACGTCGCTCTTGATTGCCGTCAGCTGCCAGCTCGGAGCACTGGCTGCGGATGCGGACCGCAAGGTCGCAAACAGCCTGTATCGATTCGGATATAACGTCGGCATGGCCTTTCAGATTCAGGATGATCTTCTGGATCTGTGCGGGACGGAGAAGCAGATTGGCAAACCGCCGGGGAGCGATATGAGGCAGGGGAATATTACGCTGCCCGTTATATTTGCTCTCGAAGATAGCAAACGGAGGGAGCCGCTGCTGCAAGAGCTGGATCGGATTCATGCACTGAATGGCCAGTGTGATGTGACTGACGCCGTGAAGCTTGTAACCTCAAGCGATGGTATATCGAGATCTGAGGCGCTCGCTGATCGGTATATCCGTAAAGCATTGGCCGCATTGGATACATTGCCTGACATCAAGACCAAAAAACAGCTTAGAGATATCGCAAATTTTATTACAAAGCGGTCATATTAGCCTTAACCATGAGGTTGCTTTCTGTTAAAATACGGGTACAAACATGTAACATCACCTGAGCATGGAATGATTGTTCAATATCCTAGAATGAGGGGAAGCGTGATGAGGCCAATGGAACGTACTTTTTTAATGATTAAACCGGATGGTGTACAACGTGGGCTGATCGGCCGAATCGTCGGACGTTTGGAGGATAAAGGATTCAAGCTGGTTGCAGGCAAGTTCCTGCAGATTTCAGACGAGCAGGCCAAGCGCCATTATGCGGAACATGAAGGCAAAGATTTTTTTGAAAACCTGGTCGGGTTTATAACGTCCGGACCGGTGTTTGCGATGGTTTGGGAAGGGGACGACATCATTGCTTTGTCCCGCCAAGTGATTGGCAAAACGAATGTGAAGGATGCGCTGCCCGGGACGATCCGAGGGGATTTTTCAGCTCATACGCCGCACAATCTGATTCATGGATCGGATTCACCGGAGAGCGCGCAACGCGAAATTGCCAATTTCTTTGAAGAGAAGGAATTGGTTGAATATAACAAAACGCTGTCCCCTTGGCTGTAAGCTAAGGAAGCGGAATAATCTGATTAAACAGGATGATACGATGACGGAACATGAACCTGTGCTGGATGATCCGGATTATATCGGCTTTGTTCGCAGCATCGAACGAAGCACGGGGATCAATCTCGCAGATTATAAAGAGGCGCAGATGAAGCGAAGGCTGACAACGCTGCGTTTGAAGAAGGGGTTTGAAACCTTTTCGGCCTTCTACGACGCAATGATGAAGGACAAGCCATTATTTCATGAGTTTTTAGACCGGATGACAATTAACGTCTCGGAGTTTTGGCGCAATCCCAACCGGTGGGAGGTTCTCCGTGACAAAATATTGCCGGAGATATCCCAGCAGAATCCCGGGGTGTTGAAAATATGGAGCGCCGCCTGCTCCACGGGTGAGGAGCCTTACACGCTTGCTATGATACTGTCCGAACAGAAGATGCTGAGCCGTGCGCGCATCGCGGCGACAGATATTGATGACGGCGCATTACATAAAGCGAAGGAGGGCCTATATGTCGAGAGGTCATTGAAGGATGTGCCTCCGGATGTAGCCGCCCGCTATTTTAAGGAAGAAGGTTCCGTGTATCGCTTCAGTGAGCATTTGAAGAAGGAAGTAACCTTTCATAAGCAGAATCTGCTGACGGACCGCTTCGAGACGGGATATGATCTGATTGTTTGCCGAAACGTGATGATTTATTTCACGGAAGGCGCCAAGCACAAGCTGTACCAGAAGTTTGCCTCAAGCCTAAAGCCAGGCGGATTCTTGTTTGTGGGCAGCACGGAACAGATCTTTAATCCGGGACAATATGGCCTGGAGAGCAACGAGACCTTTTTCTACCGAAAAATTCAATAGAGACAGCTAATCATAACGCATAAGCGCTTTTCAATCCGAAGGATGAGAGGCGCTTTTGCTTGTCTTGAGGCATTCTTGTCAAAGCGTTAGACCTATACTATAATGAGCAGAAGATATTTACGGAATTTAGCGGTTTAACGCTTAAAAGTTTAAAGGGGGAAAAGCATCATGAGCTTACGCTTTTTAACTGCCGGGGAAACGCACGGTCCTCAGCTGACAACTATAATCGAAGGACTTCCAAGTAATTTGGAGCTTGATTTCGAAGCATTGAACTTTCAGCTTCATCGGAGACAGAAGGGATACGGCCGGGGACGCCGCATGCAGATCGAGAAGGATACCGCGCAAATCCTAGGAGGTGTGCGTCACGGCTATACAACCGGTGCGCCCATCGCGTTGGTCGTGCAGAATAATGACTGGAAGCATTGGCAGAACATTATGAACGTGGAGCCGATTGAGGGCAACGACGAGGTGAAAAGACGGGTACACCGTCCAAGACCGGGACATGCCGACTTAAACGGCGGTTTGAAATACAATTTGAAGGATCTGCGTAACGTGCTGGAACGCTCCAGTGCACGTGAAACCACAGTTCGCGTAGCGGTAGGTGCTATCGCGAGACAATTCCTGGCACAATTCGGCGTTAAAGTGGCAGGCCAGGTCATCCGGATTGGCGAGATCGAAGCTCCCCCGCACAATCTTTCGATCGATGAGCTGATCGAGCGTACGGAAGCCTCCTCGGTTCGCGTGGTGGACGAAGAGACAGAGAAGAAAATGGAAGCCTACATAGACCAGATCAAAAAAGAAGGCGACTCCATCGGCGGCATCGTGGAATGCATCATCGAAGGCGTGCCGGTCGGATTGGGCAGCCATGTCCAATATGACCGCAAGCTGGATGGCCGCATCGCACAGGGCGTGATGTCGATTAATGCCTTCAAGGGCGTTGAGGTCGGAATCGGATTTGAAGCGGGCCAATTGCCCGGTTCCCAGGTACATGACGAGATTATGTACAGCGAAGAGCGCGGATACCACCGTGCAACCAATCGCCTGGGCGGATTTGAAGGCGGGATGACCAACGGCATGCCGATCGTCGTTCGCGGCGTCATGAAGCCGATTCCGACGCTGTACAAGCCGCTCCAAAGCGTGGATATCGATACAAAGGAAGCTTTCACAGCTCAGGTTGAACGCTCGGATGCCTGTGCGGTTCCGGCCGCCAGCGTTGTCATGGAGCATGTTGTGACCTGGGAAGTAGCGAAGGCTTTCCTTGAGAAGTTTGGCGGTGATTCGATGGAAGAAATTCATGCGAATTACCAGAACTACCTGAAGCAGCTGGAGAACTACTAATATGAGAACACTTCAGGTAGAGCTGGGAGAGCGTTCCTATCCGATTTATATCGGAGCTGGCATTTTGGATACCATCGGCGAGCTGAGCGCGAAGCATGGAATTACACGCAAGAGCCCGCATTTGATTGTAACGGATGATAAAGTAGCGCCTCATTATTTGTCTCAAGTGGAGGAGCAGTTAAAATCGGAAGGATACGCGGTTATTTCCCATATTGTCCCTTCCGGTGAATCCTCCAAATCGCTTCAGGTCTATGAAGAGGTAATGACTACAGCAATCAACGGCAAGCTGGATCGCAGCTCGGCAGTATTTGCGCTGGGTGGAGGCGTTGTTGGTGATTTGGCCGGATTCGTCGCGGCAACGTATATGCGCGGCGTGACGTTTGTTCAGATCCCGACCACCATCCTGGCCCATGACAGCAGCGTTGGCGGCAAAGTGGCGGTCAACCATCCGTTAGCCAAAAATATGATCGGCGCGTTCCATCAACCCGTTATGGTGGTTTACGATGTGAACACGTTGATGTCATTGCCTCCGCGCGAGGTGTCTTCTGGTCTTGCAGAGATGGTGAAGCATGGTTTGATCCTGGACCGTGATTTTGCCTATTGGTGCCGGGAGAATGGGCAAAGGCTGCTGAGCCTGGATCCTGATACGTTGATATATGGCCTGGAGCGCGGCTGCGCGATCAAGGCGAACGTCGTATCCCAGGATGAGCGGGAAGGCGGTTTGCGTGCCATCCTTAATCTCGGGCATACCATCGGTCATGCCATTGAAGCCGTTGGCGGCTACGGACGCTTCTTGCACGGCGAGGCGATTGCCATCGGCATGGCAGGCTCGGCCCGCCTTGCCGAAAAGCTTGGCAGACCGGCGGATCTGCACAATGAGACGGTGAGCATGCTCCAGGCGGTGAATCTGCCGGTAACCTTGCCGGGTGACGTCTCGGTTGAGCGAATTATGGACGCTATGCAGCATGATAAAAAGTTTGCCGAGGGAAATATGGTATTTATCGTACCGGAATCCATCGGCTCCGTCAGCATCGTTAAGGATGTACCGGTAGAAGCTGTTCGATCCGTGGTTGAACAGTTGAAGGGAGAGGGATAGTTCATGATGAATCGGGGAATCCGGGGGGCGACAACCGTCACCCGCAACGATGAGCAGGAGATTGTACAGGAAACGCTGCGGCTCCTTGAAGAGATGGTGAGACGCAACGAGCTTCAGCCGGAGTATATCAGCAATATATGGATTACGATGACACAGGATCTGGACGCGACGTTTCCGGCCAAAGCGATACGCCAGCTGGAAGGCTGGGATCTGGTCCCATTGATGTGTTCGGTTGAAATACCGGTTCAAGGCAGTCTGCCGCGCTGCATCCGGTTTATGATTCAGGTCAATACGGATAAAAGCCAGAGCGAGATTAAGCATGTGTATTTGAATGAAGCCAAGCGGCTGCGACCGGATTTATCAGGCTCCAACGCCTGATGTAGAAATTTAGGGTTGCAGTAACAGGGCTTCATCCTGTATAGTGATATCAGAATAGCTGAGTAGAGTTAGGTTTTACAGATGAGTTGAGTTGAGAAGAGCTGAGGCATTTTAGGCAATAACATAATCGGGATTAAGGATGAACTTGATTTCATGATGAATAGTACAGCATGTTCACGGCTGGTTACAAGCCTATTTCTTGTATCCGTCAATGGAACAATAGCCGCTGTAGTTCGTTGTTGAATGGGCTCTGAATTCCTTGACCGCGCTCTTTTTTCATAGACTTATTCTGAACGTTAACCTCTACTTCGGTAGAGGTTTTTTTGTTGTATACCATCAATTAAGGAGGGATTGACATGGCGAATCCATCAATGGAGCAAGTGGTGGCTATGGCAGGTGAATATAACCTGATTCCGGTAGCGATCAGACTGTTAGCCGACATGGAAACCCCGATTCGCATTTTTCAACGATATGCGGAACGGAAGCGGGCATTTTTACTTGAAAGCGTTGAAGGCGGAGTACAGTGGGCACGGTATTCGTTTATTGGAACAGACCCCTTCTTAATGATTACGGGTAAAAAAGGAAAGATCGAAATTGAAAGGAACGGAGAGCGTTCCCTGCTGAAAGGAAAGCCTGTCGAGGAGTTAAAGGCGCTGCTGCGAACGTACCGCAGCCCGCAGCTGAAGGAGATGCCACCTTTTACCGGAGGGGCTATCGGATTTTTTGGATATGACCTGCTCCAATATTATGAGAAGCTTCCGGCACATGCGATGGACGATCTCGGAATGGATGATATCCGGTTCATGTTTTGCGATCAAGTCATTGTCTTCGACCATGTGAAGCAGCAGATCATGCTGGTTGGCAACGTACATGTGAAGCCGGGGGATTCGGACGAAACCATCCGGCAAAGCTATCGGGATGTATGCCGTACCTTGGAAGCCGCAGCCGAGCAGCTGCAAGAACAGGGACCGCGGGAGAACGTGAACTCCAAAGGCATTCCGGCGGATGTTGATATGGGCGACATTAAATCCAATATGACAAAAGAGAAGTACCTCTCCAATGTGGAGCAAGCAAAGGAATACATTCGTGCTGGTGATATTTTTCAGGTGGTATTGTCCCAGCGCTTCCATATTGAGACCGAAGTATCGCCGCTTCACGTATACCGGGTGCTGAGAACGCTAAATCCTTCACCGTATATGTACTACCTCAAGATGGACGACGACATTATCGTAGGAACCTCCCCGGAAGCCCTGGTGAAGGTGGATGGAAGAAGATTGGAAACAAGACCGATTGCAGGTACCAGACCTAGAGGCAGCGATGAGGCCGAAGATCAGGCGCTAGCCGAAGATCTGCTGCAGGACGAGAAGGAACGAGCCGAGCATTTGATGCTGGTGGACCTGGGCCGCAATGATCTGGGCCGCGTGTCAGAGTTCGGCACAGTGAAGTGCGACACGTTCATGGAAATTGAAAAGTATTCCCACGTGATGCATATGGTATCCAGCGTTTCCGGTCAGCTGAGAGAGGATAAGGATTTCTTCGATGCTTTTCTGTCCTGCTTGCCGGCAGGAACGGTATCCGGTGCTCCGAAGCTAAGGGCCATGGAAATTATTGCGGAGCTGGAACGGGAAGCAAGAGGCGCGTATGCGGGCGCCATCGGTTATCTCGGCTTCGGCGGCAATATGGATTCCTGCATTACGATCCGTACGATCATTTTTCGTCAGGGCAAAGCTTATGTCCAGGCGGGGGCCGGCATCGTATGGGATTCGGTACCGGAGAAGGAATATGAAGAAACCATCAACAAAGCCAAAGGGATGCTGAAGGCGATCCGCGTCGCGGAAGCGATGTTTCCGTCCAGCACGGGGGCTAACGATTTAATTAATCAGGATTACCTGTACCAATACACACCTTAAACCGAAGGAGGAGAACGTAATGAACGTCATGGAAACGATGCAATCCAGCCTTACGAAGCTGATTCAAGGTCAAGATCTGAGCCGGGAGGAAGCGCGCGGGGTCATGCAGTCCATTATGGAAGGCCAGGCAACCCATTCCCAAATCGGGGCGCTGCTTACGGCCATGAGAATGAAGGGGGAGACGGTCGAAGAGATCACCGGCTTCGCCGAGGCGATGCGTGGTGCGGGCGGGCGCGTCGTTACCGAGCGAAACCAGCTGCTGGATACATGCGGCACCGGAGGATCCGGGATTCATAAGTTTAACATTTCTACCGTATCCGCCATTATCTCCTCCTCGGTTTCGGTCAGAGTGGCCAAACACGGCAACCGCTCGGCATCGGGACGGGCGGGCAGCGCCGATGTGCTCGAGGCGCTGGGCGTGAATATCCACTTGACGGCAGAGCAAGCGACAGCCTGTCTGAATGATATCGGAATTTGTTTCCTGTTTGCCCAGATCTATCACCCTTCGATGAAATATGCCGCAGCTCCTCGCAAAGAGCTCGGGGTTCGAACCGTATTTAACATGCTGGGGCCTTTGACAAACCCGGCCGGCGCAGATCGGCAGATGCTCGGGATATACGATATGAACAAAACGGAAACCATCGCACAGGTGCTTAAAGAGCTTGGTTTAAAGCGGGCCATGGTGGTAACCAGCCATGACGGCTTGGATGAAATTAGCATCTCTGCACCTACGCGCGTATCCGAGCTTCGTGGCGGAGAAGTCCGAACGTATGACATTCATCCGCATGACCTGGGACTGTCGGTTCATCCGATGAGCGATATTCTGGGCGGCGATGCAAAAGAGAACGCGGCTATCATCGGATCCGTGCTGCGCGGTGAGCGCAGTGCTTATCGGGATATCGTGCTTGCCAATGCCGGTGCCTGCATCTATGTGTCTGGGCTTGCGGATAGTTTGGCCGAAGGTGTGCAGCGCGCTGCGGGAGCGATCGATTCAGGGCTGGCTCAGTCCAAGCTGGAGCAGCTGATCTCAAGAACGGGGGAAATGAGTTATGTATCTTGATCGAATAGTAGAAACGAAACGTAGAGAAGTTGCTCAGCTGCGAGATACATTCAGCATCTCGGAGGCAGAGAGGCAAATAGCGGATTTACCGCCGACTCTCGGCTTTGGGAAGGCGTTGTCGACGGGGCGTAAACGCAGCATGGGGTTAATTGCCGAGGTGAAGAAGGCTTCGCCGTCCAAAGGGCTAATTCGTCCGGACTTTGATCCGGTTATGATCGCCAAAGCATATGAGGCAGCCGATGCCGACTGTCTTTCCGTGCTGACCGACAAGGACTATTTTCAGGGTAGTGGAGAGTATTTGAAAGCGGTAAGGGCGGCCGTCAACATTCCTTTGCTGCGGAAGGATTTCATTATCGACGAGACTCAGATTTACGAGGCGCGACTGTTAGGTGCGGACGCGGTTCTCTTAATAGCGAGCATACTGGAGCCTGAGCGGATTGCGGAGTTTATAGACATCGCCGGCTCGATTGGCTTGGATAGCCTGATTGAGGTCCATGATGGACAGGAGCTGGAATCGGTTCTTGGGCTGGGAACAGCTCAGCTGATCGGAATAAATAACCGCAATCTGCGGACCTTTGAAACATCGCTGCAGACAACAGCCGATATCGCGGCACAAGTACCGCAGGGAATTACCTTGATCAGCGAAAGCGGAATATCAGGTCCAGCCGATATTTCCTACTTGCATTATGTTGGGGCACATGGTGTTCTGGTAGGGGAGCATTTCATGCGCCAGCAGGACGTGTTCCGCGCGGTAAACGATCTAATGGGACCCTTGCCGATCGCTGCAGACGTAGAATAAAGGGGATATTGGGTGATGAGTACAGCGCTAAAAATATGTGGACTTCAAAGCGTTGAAGTGCTAAAATCTATGATAAACTTACCTGTGGATTATATCGGATTCGTATTTGCCAAGAGCCGGCGGAAGGTATCTCCGCAGCAGGCTGCACAGCTTATGCAAGTATTGCGGGAATGGGATCATAACAAGATTCCCGCCGCTGTCGGCGTCTTGGTTAACCCTGATTTGAATGAGCTGGAAGAGCTTCTACGAGAAGCAGCGCTCGACATCGTGCAGCTGCATGGTCAGGAATCGCCACAATTTTGCCGGGAAGTGAAGGAGCGCTTCCCGGTTTCCGTTTTTAAGGCGATATCGATCGGGAGTGACCGCCCGGAATCGGAACGTCTGTCAGCACTGGATCCGTATGCGGGCTGCATCGACGGATTGCTGATCGATACGTATGATCCGGTGTATGGCGGAGGTTCTGGCAAGACATTTGCCTGGGATCTCATCCCACCTTACCAGCAATGGGCGAAACGGCAAGGGATCCCCTTGTTTGTAGCCGGCGGATTGGATTCGGATAATGTATCGCATTTAATAGGCCAATACGCTCCCTACGGCGTGGATGTATCCAGCGGCGTTGAGAGCGAGCCTGGCGTGAAGGACATAAACAAAGTGATGGCATTCATAGAAAGGGTGAAGGGGAAATGACACAACTTCCTGACCGTAATGGACGTTTTGGAGTGTTTGGTGGCCGGTTTGTGCCGGAAACGCTCATGAACGCTTTAATAGAGCTTGAACAAGAGTATATTCGCTTTTCGGAGGATCCTGCCTTCAAAGAGGAGATCGCTTATTTGCTTAAACAGTATTCCGGACGGGAAACGCCCTTATATTATGCTGAACGACTCAGCAAACACCTCGGCAAGGCTAAAATTTATCTGAAGCGGGAGGATTTGAACCACACAGGCGCCCACAAAATCAACAACGCCATTGCTCAAGGCGTGCTAGCCAAGCGTATGGGCAAAGGCAAGGTCATTGCCGAAACGGGCGCCGGGCAGCATGGAGTTGCCACTGCAACCGTAGCCGCTCTGCTCGGTCTCGAATGCAAGGTGTTCATGGGCGAAGAGGATACCAAGCGGCAGCAGTTGAATGTATTCCGCATGAAAATGCTCGGAGCCGAAGTGATTCCGGTGACGTCGGGAAGCCGAACGCTGAAGGATGCCGGCAACGAGGCGCTTCGCTACTGGGTCAGCAACGTTGAGGATACCTTCTATGTGCTTGGTTCCGCAGTAGGTCCGCATCCGTATCCGATGATGGTCCGGAACTTCCAGCGGATCATCGGTGACGAGACCCGCAAGCAGATTCTGGAGACGGAAGGAAGACTTCCAAACGCGATTCTTGCACCAATCGGGGGAGGAAGCAACGCGATCGGCATGTTCTACCCGTTCCTGGAAGATAAGGAAGTCGGTCTAATCGGTGTCGAAGCGGCCGGGAAAGGGATCGATACCGATTATCATGCGGCCACCATGTCCAAAGGGACCCAAGGCGTATTCCAGGGATCGATGAGTTATTTGCTTCAGGATGAGTATGGACAGGTTCAGGAGGCACATTCCATTTCTGCCGGTTTGGATTACCCCGGCGTTGGGCCAGAGCATTCCTACTTAAAAGATATTGAGCGCGTGCAGTATGTGCCTATAACCGACCAAGAGGCATTGGATGCCTTGCAGCTCTTATGCCGAACGGAAGGCATCATTCCTGCGCTGGAATCGGCGCATGCCGTGGCGCAAGCCGTAAAAATGGCCTCCGCGTGGACTGAGGACGATATCGTCGTCATTAATTTGTCCGGTCGCGGTGACAAGGACGTGGAGTCCATCATGGCTTACACGGGAGGGAAATCCGAATGAACCGAATTGACCAGACCTTTGCGTTGTTGAATCAACAAAACAAGACGGCCCTGATTCCTTATCTGACCGTTGGGGATCCGGATGTGAAAGCGACGCTGGATATCATACATGAGCTTGAAATGGCGGGAGCCGACATTATCGAACTCGGCGTTCCTTATTCTGATCCCCTCGCCGATGGCCCGGTCATCCAGCGTGCTTCCGAGCGTGCCCTGAAGAGCAAGGTGAACATCCGCACTTGCATGGAGACCGCGCGCCTGGCGAGAGAACGAGGCAGTAAGCTGCCGTTCATTCTGTTCACCTATTACAATCCGGTTCTGCAGACCGGACTGGATGTGTTCTTCGAAGAAGTGGTAAGGCATGATATCAGCGGGCTGATTATTCCAGATCTGCCGGTGGAAGAATCCGAAGAGGTTCGGAAACGGGCTCATGCTGCGGGCGTTCACCTGATTCCACTGGTGGCACCTACTTCCCATGAGCGGATTGCGAGCATCGCTTCGGAAGCGACCGGCTTTGTGTATTGCGTATCCTCGCTTGGCGTGACAGGCGAGCGCAACGATTTTTATGCAGGAGTGGAGTCATTCCTTGAAACGGTGAAGCAGTACAGCAATGTGCCCATCGCGATTGGTTTTGGCATTTCGTCCGGCGAACAGGTTGCCAGATTCTCTAAAATCTGCGACGGCGTCGTTGTTGGCAGTGCCATAGTACGTCAGATCGAGTCTACTATTCCCCTCCTTGAGAAGGAAGAGACAAGACAGCAGGGACTTTTGCAAATCAGGGAGTTTGTGGCACAATTAAAGGGATAGTGTTGTGTTTAAGCAGTTATGAAAGGTGAGGCGAATATCGAATGAAACCGAAAGCGCAAATTGTTAATCTTCCTGTATATCAACCCGGGAAGCCCATCGAAGAAGTCAAAAAAGAACTAGGCCTGGATGTGGTCATTAAGCTGGCCTCCAACGAGAATCCGTATGGCTGCTCACCGCGCGCAACCGAAGCCATTACCGCTGAGCTGGCAACGCTCAGCCTGTATCCGGATGGAAGTTCGGCCGATTTAACGGCGGAGCTTGCTGATCAGCTTGGTATTGAACGCAATCAGATTATTTTCGGATGCGGATCCGATGAAATCATCGCCCTCATTATTCGTGCGTTCCTGGAGCCGGGAGACGAAACCATTATGGCCGATCAGACCTTCTCGGTGTATAAAACGAATGCGGATATTGAAGGTGCGACAAGCATTGAGGTGCCACTGGTTAACGGGAAGCATGATCTGCCGGGCATGGCAAAAATCGTTACGGACAAAACCAAAATCATTTGGGTGTGCAATCCGAATAATCCGACCGGAACCATCGTTTCCGAGAACGAGCTGGTATCTTTCCTGGATGAAATCCCTGCTCACGTGATGGTTGTGCTTGATGAAGCTTATTATGAATATGTAACGGACGCTTCGTATCCGGCCAGCATCAAGTTAATGGAACGTTATCCGAATCTAGTCGTTCTGCGTACCTTCTCCAAAATATACGGCCTGGCTGCTCTTCGCATCGGCTACGGCATCGGGCAACCTGAGGTTATCTCCTTGATTAACCGAGTGCGTGAGCCGTTTAATACAGGACGCCTGGCCCAAGTGGCCGCGAAGGCCGCCTTGAAAGATCAGGAATTCGTAGCTAAATGCCGTCAATTGAATGCTGAGGGAATCACTTATGTGCAGCGGGAGTTTGATCGTCTTGGATTATCCTATTTTCCTGCGAACGGGAACTTCATCATGGTGGATGTGAAGAGACCAGGCACCGAAGTGTTCAAATCCCTGCTGAGCAAAGGCATCATCGTACGTCCGGGTTTTGAGGTTTACCCGAACTATATTCGCGTAACCGTTGGCTCTGAAGAACAAAACAAGGCTTTCATCGGCGCATTGGAACAAGTGCTCCAAGAAGTGAATGCTCCAGCTTGATCTAATAACATAACAATAATCACAGCTTGAAACGAGTGAGAGAGAACATGACCATGCAAATTTCTATTTTCGGCGTCGGCTTGATCGGCGGTTCGTTAGCATTAAACTTCAAAGGTAAACCAGGCATAACCGTTACCGGTTATGCCCACACGCAGGAATATGCCGACCAGGTAATCGCCAAGGGCGTTGTCGATAAGGTTACGCTTTCGGTGGAAGAAGCTGCCCAGGACGCGGACGTCATATTTTTGTGCGTTCCGGTAGGAAGTCTCGAGATGTACATAAAACGTCTGAGTGAATTGCGGCTTAAACCCGGATGCATTATTACGGATGTAGGCAGTACCAAAGCAAGTATTGCCGAATGCGCATCCCAACTTGCCCTTAAGGATGCCTATTTTATCGGTGGACATCCGATGGCCGGCTCGGAAAGATCCGGTGTCGGCGCTGCCTCCACCGTCTTATTCGAGAATGCATATTATGTGCTTACTCCGCCGGATGATGTCCCTCAGGAGAAGCTAGACATCCTTGTGGAGCTTCTGTCATATACGCGTGCTCACATTGTAAAAGTGGAGCCAAGGCTGCACGATGAGATTGTTGGAGCCATCAGTCATCTGCCTCATGTGATCGCAGTGGCCTTGGTGAACCAGATCAGCTCCTACAATGACGATAATCCGTTGTACCGTACGCTGGCTGCAGGGGGCTTTCGGGATATTACCCGTATCGCGTCCAGCGACCCGGTCGTTTGGCGGGACATTCTATTAAATAATCGCAATGTCATGCTGCCGCTGTTACGAGACTGGAACGAAGGAATCCAGCGATTTATGGACATGCTGGAGTCGAAGGACGGGGCTGCTATTGAAGAGGCTTTCCGCAGAGCGGGGGAATTCCGCAGTGTGCTGCCGGAGCGAAGGAAGGGAATGATCGTTCCCCAATATGATTTGTATCTGGACGTGCCTGACCATCCGGGTATCATTGGCCGCATAGCAACGGATTTGGGGACGAACAGCATCAACCTCAGCAACATGCAGATTATCGAGAGTCGGGAAGATGTGCCTGGTGTGATGAGGCTTTCCTTCCGCAATGAAATCGAACAGGAGCGGGCGAAAGAGCTTCTGCTGTCGCAAGGACACTCGGTGTACCAGTAATTTTCCGGTTGTTTTTAAACAACCGGAAATAAATGCGTTTTCAGTGTTGACAAAATGAAAACGTATACATATAATAAAAGTACAGTATGGTTTCTCTCCACTCCTATCCAAAATATTGCACTGTGTGCAACCGCCTTCAATGTTGAAGGCGGATTTTTTTTGTCTTTTTTCCTATCCGTGGCAAAGCTGCTGCCACAAACCTGAACTTTTCTCCAATATGTGCTATAATGCTAGAGTGCTAGTGTAGAAGATTTGGGGAAATTGCCAAATACATAGAATAGTCAGACATCTTGTGGCGTAACTATATATGGTTTGACGGTACTTTTGCACAAATCCTTGAACATTGCATTCGGAGGGAGATGTAATGGACAGGGAAGAGGCACCGGATGGTGAAGGAGGAACGAAAAATCATATGACGGATTCCCAACTAATCCAAGAAATTAAGCAAGGCAATACCGAACTTTATTCCGAATTAATGCGGCGTTATCAGAGAAAAATATTAGCATTTGTCTATCATATGTTAAAAAGTTCGCACATGGAGCTTATGGCTGAAGATTTATGCTCGGAAACATTTTATAAGGCATTCCGGAGTTTGCACTCATTCCGGGAAGTGGATGCATCCTTCTCGACCTGGCTCTATACCATAGCCCGCAACACCGTTCTCAGCGAACTGCGCAAGCATCGGAGCGGCACATTGCCGCTGGAGGAGAGCGGGGTCGTGCCTGTGGCTCCGCTGGAGGTTGCTCCGGAGCAGGCAATCCTACGCAGTGAACGAGTACATATGGTAAGGGAAGCAATTAATAATTTGCCGGAGAAACAGAGATCGGCGCTGATTCTGCGGGAATATGATCAACTGGATTATCAGGAAATCGCGGATATTTTAGGTCAAAGCGTCAGTTCGGTTAAGTCATTGTTGTTCAGAGCTCGCGGCAGTGTCAAAATTCAGCTCGAACCCTATTTTTATGAGCCGGTTATTGAGGATCTGAGAGGGATGAAGAACAGATGACTTGCGATGAAGCCCAAGAGCTGATGGAAACTGTCTGGGATTTGCCGGACAATGATCTGCGGCGACAACGGCTGATAGCACATGTTCAAACCTGCAGCTCGTGTGCAGCGGAGTACGAAATGTGGGTGGAAAGCCAGAACATGGTTCATGTTCTGGAACATGAGATCCCCGACATGGACGCTGAACAGATCAACCGCAACGTGATGGACCGCATCTATCGGGATTTCCCATGGCTGGTGGAGGAAACGTCTAAGAGTCGGGCGGTAAGCCGAGTGTTCCGCAAGCGGCTGACACTTATGATTGCCGGTTTTTTGGCTCTGTTTGTATGCAGCTTCGTTTATTTTGCAGCAACCGGCAATCAGCCGGAGCCAGTTCCGGAAACGGTAACGACAGGGATCATTCCTACGGGGGTGGCTGATACGGCCCAAACCCTGAACTCTCAGGACGATTACAAGATTCCGAAAACCAACAGCGGCATTATTGATCCTTTTGTGGTTGATATGAGCCCGACCCAGCCAGAATATTGGATGATACTATCCCTATTGGGCATTGGATTCGCCATGTTTTTCCTGAAAAAATTAAATCGAGTCAGAAGATAAAAAAGAGGTTAGGATGGGGGAGATGCGGCATGCAAATCGGCTTGGTTCGTCATGGTTTAACGGATTGGAATGCGTTAGGCAAAATCCAAGGTCAAACGGACATTCCACTGAATGAGGAAGGTCGTCGTCAAGCCCGTTTGCTTGGGGATCGACTACTGCAGGAGCCATACCGGTGGGACTTTGCCGTTAGCAGCGGACTTTCCCGTGCTGAAGAAACCGCTAGGATCATCTCGTCCATGCTGAACATTCCATTGATGCCGCCCGATGACCGTTTGCGCGAGCGCAAGTACGGTCAGGTGGAAGGTCTGACAGCGGAAGAACGTGAATCCCGGTTCGGTGCCGATTGGCACCTGCTCGATTTGGGACAGGAGACGGATCTGGAGCTTCAATCCAGGGGGCTTGTCTTTTTGGATGATATGTGGCATAAACACCCAAACGCTAATATTCTGGTTGTCAGCCACGGTGGTTTTTTAGCGCAGCTCTACAAGCTGGTGTGCCGCGGCGTTCTAAGCGAGCGGATCGGCAATTTGTCGCTCACCGTCCTCGAGAGAAAAGATGATGACTGGTCGCCCCTGCTGTTTAACTGTACCAAGCATCTGTTGACAAAACAGTCGTAACAAGGAGATTCATGAATGAAGTAAGAGCCTTCCCCGCGGGAAGGCTCTTTTTTGGTATTAGGATGAAGTCTACGATTGCGCTATTAAAATAAACCGATGCTGCTGCACCTCGAAATAGCCCTTGGTCCGGATTTCCTGATGAATCTGATATGAAGGCTCAAGGTACCGTTCCACCGTGAAATCGGGAATCTGCCAGGGAATCGCTTGCAGGTAATAGACCAGTGCACCGATGTCATAAAACCGCTGCGGTGAAAAGGCTTCCTGGCTGAAGGTGACGTTGAAACGGTGATCCTGCAGTTCTTGGACAGCGGTTGCCAGATCCCAATGCGCGAACTCTTCATTTAACGGAACGCCAAACCATTCGTTGATTCCATAACAGTCGGTTCCCCCAGATTGCTGGGTTATGAACACGCCCTGATCGTTAAGAATTCTTTGGATTTCCGCTACGGAATAGGACTCGTGCTGATTGATGATCAAATCAAAAAAATGATCCTTCAAGGGCAGCGAGGAATCCTCTTCAAAATAGACGACCTTTACGCCAAGCGGCTCAAGTCTTTGTCGTGCAATCGGTACGTTTGGTTTATACCCTTCAGTGGCATAAACCGTTTTCGGCAGTGGATGAAGGGAGGATAGGAACTCTCCTCCGCCTGTCCCCATATCCAGCATCGTAGCGGCATCTCGCATGAACGGAATGACCATGCTGCCTAAAGACCAGGGGAGGGCATGGGACTGCATGCGGCCTGATGCTGTAATTCGCGAGAAGTCCCATCCTGAAAAATGTTGATCGATATCTTGAATTAAGGCCATAAACGCTGTATCTTTTATCATTTCACATAACCTCCAAGCTTTTATTAAGAGTGTTGTTTCATTGTTGAAAAGCTCTTAATGGAGGTCCACGGATTCGATTCGCACCTAGTTATATTTCATGTTCTGGGGTTCTCATGATCCTATCCTCCTGTAGTGATTCAATCATTTCCTTCATATTAAGCGGTTTTTTCATTTTATTTAGAAGTAATTCATCATAAGCGAAATCTCTGCAGCAATCAGTAAGTATTCTATCATTTAATAAGAGAGCATAGTCATTTCTATATACAAAAAAAATAAAAAATATTTCGTTAAACCGAAGTGTATCAGGTATCAAATGTCCAAAACCTTCCCATAATGGTTGTAAAACGGCGAGGCGATGGAAGATGAATCTAGCGGATATGCTCACATATGCCGATATTGGACAGCTTAGCAATATAGCGAATCACTATGATTGTGACGCTAAGCGGAATTCAAAGCATGAACTGATCCAGAGTATTCTGTCCAAGCTCGGACGCAGAGAGTTTTTCGAGGAGCAGGTCAGCAGCTTGTCACCAAGCGATTTGCGTTTTCTGAACAACCTGGCATTTGACACCCGAACAGGCTATAGCCTGGAAGAATTGACGGCTGCGATCCGTCATTCGGCGGAATTGGAGGAGAAAGAGGAACAAGCTTCTTCAAACAAGAAAGCTGCCGCCGCCAAAACGGAAAGTCCGCGTGAGGCGGTCGCACGTTATCGCCGAAGCGGCTGGTTGTTTAACGGCTTTACCCATTCCACCAAGTACTTGTTTCAAGTGCCTTCGGATATGAAGGAGCGGTTTCGTGACGTGCTGCGTGAACGGCTTCATCAAAATCTGGAGCGATTAAGTGATGACCCGGAAGTGTACCGGGATGAGCAGGGGCTCGCCGCAGAAGATCTCATGCTGATTCTTAAATACGTCGGCAGACATGATATCGAGTTGAATCAGGAAGGATTCATGTATAGGCGAAATCAGCAGCAGCTCATGAGTACACTGCATATTTCCGAGCCATTGATTACCAAGGGAGCGTGGAGGTTCGGGTATGGACGCTCGTGCATTGAATATCCCGATCGCTTTGCGCTGCTGTACGATTATGCTTACGCTAAAAAATGGATCAGGGAAAACAACGCCCGGTTGATCCTGACTGAAAGCGGAACTGCGCTTATGGAAGAAGGAAATCAAGTTAGCGTGATACAGATATTCCGCTTTTGGTTAAGACTTTATAAAGGCGCAATTCCCAATATCAATTCTCTTGTATACTGGATCAGTCAATGCGCAAGAGATTGGGTCACCGCAGCCTCTCTTTACGAATCGCTGGGCTGGCTAATCCGTCCTTTCTATTATGACAGTCCACAAAATATTTTGGAGCAGCGGATTATCCGCATGCTGATGCATTTGGGGATGCTCAGAATAGGAGAGAGCCAGACTATGGGGACTACGTACAAAATGACGGCGCTTGGCTTGAAGGCCGCGGAAGCCGGCTTACATATCAGCGATTCGAATGATTTGATTCTCTAGGTTGTTTGGTTACATTCGCAGCAGCCGCAAAAAGTTTTGGAAGTAGAAGCATTTAAAGGGAAAGAATATAAGGTATACGCAAATTTAGTTTGGAGGTGCATCCTAATGGATAAGATGAAGGTTACTTACGAGGTTATGTTAGGTCTGGCGGCCGAAATGGTGTGGGACGAAGCATTGCGCAAGCATCGGAGTGAAGAGCTGTATAAAGAAATTGACGAAGCGCTGGCTTCCGGCGACGAAGTGGCTTTCCGAAACCTGACGGATGAACTGAGGACTTTGAATTGAAGAAATGCTTTAGCGCATTTCTTCTTTTTTTTGCTTTACCCGCCCTTGCACTCGTATAATGATAACGAAATGATGATGAGTGAGCAGAAAGGATGTACCTTGCATGAAATTTAGTGAAGTGGACGAGCAGACTTGGCCGGAACTTAAACCTTTTTTTGATACCTGCCTGATTCCGTTTACCGGATTATCGGGTATGGAAACGCCATGGGAGGCGACAGCTGCGCTTGAACGGCTGCGGGATTTTATGGATTTGGCTGAAATTCCGTTTAAGGGAAGATTGGTTACATATCCTGCTGTACAATATGGAAATACTGAAGATATAAAGCTTCTAAATGAAGTTTGTCACAATGTCAAATCCAGCGGGTTTAAATTTGTTGTTATTATGACTGCGGATGTTGAGCTCTCCAAAGAGGATGTGCCTGATAGCACGCTGGTCCTGTCCCGGCGCAGGTTGGAAGGCAGCGAAGGCATCCCACTGTCAGCCATCGTTGCCGGGCAAATCAGTGAAATGTGGCAGCAGGAAAGCTGAGTCTAAATGTGACAAAAAACCAACAATTTATGAAAGGGCTATTGGAAGCGAACCCAAATTTGGGGTTCAAATTCTTGACGGTCTTGGGAGCCTAAGATATTATTAGTATGTCCTAGTAAGTCGTGTGATTTTAATCATTGATGACACTTAAGAACGGTTGACAAAGGGGGTTGAACACAGAATGAGCAGCAACCACAATGACGAGCATGAAGAATCGCACAATCCACCCCGACAGAAAGAGATGTCCCGCAGACAATTTCTTACATACACGTTGGGCGGTGCCACAGCTTATATGGCTGCTGGAGTAGTTTTGCCAATGCTTCGCTTTGCCGTTGATCCGATTCTTCAAAATAAAGAAGAAGGGTCTTTTGTAAAGGTCGCGGAAGAGAGCAAAATTACCAACGATCCACAGGAATTCCATTTCGAGCTCAAACAGCAGGACGGCTGGTACAACAGTACAGCTACTTTGACGGCGTGGATTCGTAAGAACGATCAGGGTGAAATTGTAGCGCTTTCACCGATCTGTAAGCATTTGGGATGCCTTGTTGGATGGAATAACAACAAAAATTTCCCTGATGAATACCACTGCCCTTGCCACGGTGCGCGTTATACACCGGATGGTAAGAACCTGGCAGTAGCGCCGAAGCCGCTTGACCAGTACGAGACGAAAATCGAGAACGGCTGGATTTACCTCGGCGCCATCGTGCCAAATACCGTAGTTAAATAGGAGGCGTAGATTCAGATGTTGAAGAATGTCTACAACTGGATTGATGAACGTCTCGATATCACGCCGATTTGGAGAGACGTTGCAGACCACGAGGTACCGGAACACGTAAACCCGGCGCATCATTTCTCCGCGTTTGTGTACTGTTTCGGCGGCTTGACGTTTTTTATCACAGTCATCCAGATTCTGTCGGGGATGTTCCTGACGATGTATTATGTACCGGATATCATAAACGCTTACAACAGTGTTGAGTACCTGCAAACGCAGGTTGCTTTCGGACAGATTGTCCGCGGTATGCACCACTGGGGCGCAAGCTTGGTAATCGTGATGATGTTCTTGCATACGATGCGCGTGTTCTTCACCGGCTCTTACAAAGCGCCGCGTGAAATGAACTGGGTTGTTGGTATGCTCATTTTCTTTGTTATGCTCGGTCTTGGTTTGACAGGTTACCTGCTGCCATGGGATAACAAAGCTTACTTCGCTACAAAAGTTACATTGGAGATTGCGAACTCCGTACCTTGGCTTGGACCTATCATTAAAGAATTGCTGCAAGGCGGTACGATCGTAGGCGCCGAAACGTTGACGCGTTTCTTCGCGATTCACGTATTCTTCCTTCCGGCTGTCCTTCTTGCTCTACTGGTAGGACACTTTATCATGATCCGCAGACAAGGTATTTCCGGTCCACTATAAGAAGAAGGGAGGCGCATATTTATGGCACATGGTCATAAATCTGATGAGAAAGTAGTTTATGTCGGCGATTCACGTGTGAAAAAAGGCAGCGGTTGGGTTACGCCGCCGGATTACACCGCTTATCCCGGCAAATCAGAAGCGTTCATTCCTAACTTCTTGTTGAAGGAATGGATGGTTGGTGTAGTTGTACTGGTCGGTTTCCTTGTGCTGACCATCTCGGAGCCGGCTCCGCTCGGTTATCCGGCGGATCCGGGAGCTTCAGTAATCCCGATGCCGGACTGGTACTTCCTGTTCCTGTATGAATACCTGAAGCTTCCATACGCTTCCGGTGATTATGTAGTACTGGGTACGATTGGTGTTTCGGGTGTTGCCTTCGGCGCATTGCTCCTTGTTCCTTTCCTTGATACGGGGAAAGAGCGGCGGTTCTACAAGCGGCCTATTACTTCGGCCCTTATGATTCTGTCGTTATTTGCAGTCATCTATCTGACGAACGCAGCCTGGACGCACTATGTGCATGAGCTGGAAGCTACTGGACAGAAGCCTGAGCATATTCAGCGTGAAGAAGAAGCTCACGAGAAACGTGCAGCCGGTCTTCCGACCTCAAATGCGAAGCAGCCAGAAGACAGCATTGTAGCGATCGTTGATAAGGATAATCCCGCGATGGAAACCTTTAAGACAGCTACCTGTATCTCTTGTCATGCTGCAGATTTGAAAGGGGCATCCGGTCCGTCGCTTCGCGGTGTCGGGGATACCCACACAAAAGAAGAGATCATGGCTATTATTGAAAATGGCCAAGGCGGCATGCCGGCTATGAAAGACATAGCTCTTGGTGCTGGAGTAACCGAAGAACAACTCGATCAGCTGGCTGATTGGCTTGCAAGCCAAAAGGCAGAAGCAGCTGCAGAGTAAGATGCACAGACGAACCTGACCGCATGGCGGTCAGGTTTTTTTAAATGTTAAATATAGATGAAATGTATGTGGGGATTAGGTATAATCGGCATTAGTCGTAAAATGAACAATACAAGGAACAGGACAGGAGGACGGAGCTTGTCGATTTCGTATTTTTGGAGCCGGGAATTTCTAAGCAAGCGATCGATTCTCTGGTTGCTGCTCATATGCAACATCCTTGGAACGATTTATGGATACATATGGTATGGTGGTCAAATGGTCGATACCGTGGATCATGGCTTGCTATGGCAGGTCATATTCGTACCGGACAGCCCGACGGCCAGTTTATTCTTCAGTTTAGCGCTTCTGCTGCTCCTTTACCCGCCTCGGGGGCTTGGGGGCTCTTTATTTCAGCAATTCATTGAGGCGCTGGCGGTCGTTACTTCGGTAAAGTATGGAATATGGGCTGTTGCTATCATATTTGCCGGACAAGCCCAAGGGGATGTGCTGGCATGGCAGGATTGGATGCTCGTTGCTTCACATACGGCGATGGCGGTGGAAGCGTTATTGTTCGTACGATTGTTTCATTATCGCTGGACAGCGCTCACCGGGGCCATTGCATGGACACTGTTGAATGACACCGTAGATTATACGTACGGCGTATTTCCTTGGCTGCCGGGTCAATTATATGATGACCTTTCAGCAGTCGAGTTGTTCACCTATCTTTTGACTCTCTTCAGCGGTTTTGCCGGCTGGATCTTCATGAAATACGGGAATTCCAAACACCGTTAGCCGTGTAGGCAACGCGGTTCTATGAGCATCCCTTCTGCCATACATATACGGTAGGAGGGATGTCCCATGTTTCGAACCTTTCCGAAGCTCCTGCTGTGTCTGTCTGCACTGCTTATGCTGGTTACCGTCAGCATGGGTGATTCTGTATGGGCTACCCCGGCAAATGAACAGTCGGAGACTTCGCCCGCCGCATCCATACAGGCCAAGGCGCTGAACAAGGAAGTAGAGCAGCTATACCGTCATGTGGAGGAAGGCAATGTACAAGCCGTGCTGGAGGATATTCGCCGGGTATCCGGGTTGTTTGAGGCTTCGTCATTTCAGGGGTTGACCGGTGTAGAAGGTATTCATGTCTTGGCTGCGAGTATTTTGGAGATGAAAGAAGCCACGGCACGGGCTACGCAGGAGCCGCAGCACTGGATGGTGTCCGCAGGTAAACTCCGTATGGCAACCGATAGCCTGATCCATGTCAAAGATGCGTTATGGCTGCAATATTACAAGGTCATACGTGAAGATTTGAGGGTCATGGGGGAATATGCTGCTCAGCAGGATCAGGCTGGCATGAGACGAGCGTATGCCAGCCTCAGTGAACATTATGAACTCATCCGTCCTTCCGTTGTCATACAGCGAAAGCCTGAGGATGTCAACATGATGGAGTCCTGGATATCCTATGCAGGGGGTCTGGTGTCATCGGGGGACACGGCACAGGTGCAAAAAGTGGTTTCGCAGGGCGAGGAAATGATCAACACGTTGTTTGGCAAGAAAAAGGATGAACCTGCCCTAGCTCCGCTGGGAGAGGTCAAGGAGCCATGGACCTGGCAGCTGGTCATCGGCGCTTTCATTTTGGCGGCATTAACGTTTGCGGGATACCGCAAATACCGTGGTCAGCTGTATAGCTCAAAACCAATGTTCCCTCGCAAAATGTAGGCGGGAATCCATAGCAGTTCCGATTGTGGCCCGGTGCGAACCGGGCTATTCCTCTTTAAACCCTTCGCCATGCACATCATTGACATCATTAATGATAATAAATGCCCGAGGGTCCAACGATTTGGCGATTCCCGTTAAACGGCGAATTTCCTGCCGGGATACGACGCAGTATACCATATGCTTGGCTTGCTTGGAGTACGCGCCGATGGCGGGGATTAGCGTAACCCCACGATCCATCTCGGTTGATATGCGATGGGCGAGTTCGGGCCCCTGATCACTGATGATGGTGAAGGCTTTGGCGGCATAAGCGCCTTCCTGAATGAAATCGATGACCTTGGAAGCGATGAATACGGCGACGAGGGTATACAATATCCGCTCGAGCGGGATAAAGAATAAGGAAAGCCCGATGATCAAGATATCCAGGGATAGAATAATTTGGCCCATGCTGAAGCCGAATTTCCGGTTAATGATTCTGGCAATAATGTCTGAACCGCCCGTCGTACCGCCAAACCGGAACACAATGCCGAGCCCAGCCCCCAATGTGACACCTGCGTAGAGCGCAGCAAGAATATAATCCTGTTCGGTGTGAAACGGCACAACATAACCGCGGTCGATCAACGCTTCAAACAGCCACAGAAACAGGGTTAATGAGGCAATGCCGAGACCTGTGTATATAGACTGGCGTTTACCGAGAATTTTCATGCCGACCAAGAATAGCGGGATATTGAGCGCCATGGTTGAGATGGACGGCGATATGTTAAAGGCATAGTTAAGCAGTACGGTAATGCCGGTGACGCCCCCCTCCATGAGCTCATTCGGAATGATGAAATACATAAGGCCGAATGCGTAAATGGCGGAGCCGGCGATGATCGGAATGATCGTTTGAAGCTGATGAAGCCATTTGGACGTTTTCATAAGACCCCTCGCATTCCCGATGGTGGATATTACCCGTATGTCTGGGTTGCTCGTACACCTACCTAGTATGTGCCGATCATGTCCCAGCCATAAAAAATTATTTGTTTTCAAATCCGCTTTACGATAACATAGGTTTAAAACCAATCGCTTGTCATGAGAGAATGCTGCTTCAGCTTGGATTTACAAGTTGAGGCAGACTGTGCAGTGAAGGGAGTTATAGAATCTTGGGAAAATCAATGGCTGAAATGCAGCAGGAAGTCGATCAATACATATCACAATTCAAGGAAGGTTATTTCAGTCCTTTATCCATGATGGCCCGGATGTCGGAAGAGGTGGGCGAGCTCGCCAGAGAGGTTAATCATCAGTTCGGAGAAAAACCGAAGAAAGCGGATGAAGCAGACAATTCCATCGAAATGGAACTTGGAGATATATTGTTTATTACGATTTGTTTTGCCAATTCCCTTGGCATTGATCTCGCGGAAGCGCATTCGAAAGTCATGCATAAATTTGCGACGCGTGATGCCGATCGTTGGACGAAAATAAACACCGATTAGGCTGTTGCTACATATGCTGTACCAAACCCGCTGTGGGGAGGGACAGCCCGTGAAACCTGAAAGTTATATACAAAAAGCATATCGATGCATACTTCAGAATGATTTCGAAGAGGCGTTACGTTGGTTTGAGCAAGCGATCATTGCGAATCCGGGAGATGCGGAAGTGCATTACCGATGCTCCATTACCTACGGCAGAAGCAACAAACTCGAGATGGCGATTACTCACGCGGAAGAAGCCGTCAGGCTGCAGCCGGACAAACCGGAATATGCGCTTCACTTACAGCATATCAAGGCGGCGGAGCTGGTGCAGCGTGCCAGAAAAATGGTCGAGAATCGCAAGGATGTAACCAAGTCCGAGCTCTATCAGGCCGTGTCTCATCTGAAATCAGCCGTTGCGATGGACCCTTTATACGCCCAGGCCTACGTATGGCTTGCTCTGGTCTACAGCGAACTTGATGAGCATGCGCGCGCCATTTCCACGCTAAAAGAGGTCATTTCATTGTACCCGCAGGAGAGTGGGCTTCAGCATATTATGGAGGAACTCAAACAGCGCTTGAAATCATATATGCAGGATACAGCATCGGATTGAAAGTGAGGACATGTAAAAATGGCAAACAAATGGACAGTTGCGGTCGTCGGTGCCGGCGGCCGTATGGGTAAAGAAGTAGTGAAGCTTGTTTTGGGCGATGATGAACTGGAACTGGTTGCCGCTGTCGGCCGATCGGATGCAGGTGCTGATGCAGGGACGCTTGTGGGTCTTCCTGCCTGCGGCATTACGGTGACTTCCGATCTGGAGATGGCGCTGGTCGAATCGAAACCGGATGTCATGGTTGATTTTACAGCACCGCAGTTTGCCTATACCAACACGGCTCTGGCCATTAAGCACGGCGTGCGTCCGATCATGGGCACAACCGGCTTCACGCCAGAGCAAATCGAAGAGTTGGACAAGCAGTGTGCGGAGCAGAATATCGGCGGTTTGATCGCTCCGAACTTCTCCATCGGAGCGATCCTGATGATGAAGTTTGCCGCTGCGGCTGCCAAATATTTGCCTCATGTTGAAATCATTGAAACTCATGGCGACCAGAAGCTTGATGCGCCTTCCGGAACATCGATCAAAACAGCGGAAATGATTGCCGCAAACCGCGAGGAGATCCGGCAGGGCAATCCGAAGGAAGAAGAGGTCATCGAGGGCGCCAGAGGCGGGTATTATAACGGCTTCCGTATTCACAGTGTTCGTCTGCCGGGTGTATTTGCCCAGCAGGAAGTTATATTTGGCGGTTACGGGCAGAGCTTGAAGATTCGACATGATTCCTATGAGCGTGCAGCTTATATGCCAGGCGTGAAGATGGCTATAGAGAAGGTAATGGGGTACACTGGCTTGGTCTATGGATTTGATCATTTTATCGACTAACATAGGGGAGAAATTACTATGAATATTGCATTTATCGCTCATGACCGTAAAAAAGAGGAAATGGTCAATTTCGTAATCGCGTATGAAAATGTATTCGAAGATCATAATCTTTACTCAACGGGAACGACGGGAACCCGTATTATGGAGCAAACCAAGCTTAGCATTCACCGTTTTGCTTCAGGGCCGCTTGGCGGCGACCAGCAGATTGGCGCACTCGTTGCGGACAATGAGATGGATCTGATCATTTTTTTGCGGGATCCTTTGATGGCACAGCCTCATGAACCGGACATTAACGCACTTCTTCGTTTGTGCGACGTGCAGGGAATTCCGCTTGCTACCAATGTGGCAACGGCCGAGATTCTTGTTAAAGCGCTGGACCGTGGCGATTTTGCATGGCGGGAACTCGTTCATAAATACAAACCGGGTGTGGATAGCTAATGAACAGCCAACTGGATATTTTAATTTTCGGAGCACACGCAGACGATGCCGAGATCGGAATGGCAGGAACGATTGCGAAGCATACGGCAGCGGGACTGTCGGTCGGGATCTGTGATCTGACGCAGGCCGAGATGTCGTCCAACGGCACGGTCGACCTTCGCAAGAAGGAGGCAGACCAGGCTGCCCGTATTCTGGATCTCAAGGTCCGTACGAATCTGGGACTGCCGGACCGCGGCTTATTTGTGACGCCGGAGAACATTGAGACGGTCACAGCCGAGATTCGCAAGTTTGCTCCCTCGATTGTGTTTGCTCCTTACTGGGAGGATCGCCATCCGGACCATGTGGCTTGCAGCCGATTGGTTGAGGAAGCGGTATTTAATGCCAAGCTTCGTCGTTACATGCCCGAGCAGCCGCCGGTTAAGGTGGACGAGCTTTATTTTTATTTCATTAATGATATCGGAAGAACGGACCTGGTCGTTGACGTTACGGATCATTACGCTGTTAAGGAGCAGGCCCTGTCTTGCTACCGTTCCCAGTTCCAAAAGGCTGAAGAAGATGCAGTCTCTACCCCGCTGACCGAGGGGTACATAGAGCGTGTGCGGGCCAGGGATTCACTGCTTGGAGCGCGCAGGCTTATTCCTTATGCAGAAGGTTTCGCTTGTAAAAGTCCGTATGTTGTTCATCTATTCGGCTCCAAGCAGGCATAATATATAGAGGCGTACGTAAAGGAGGCCTGACATGAATCAACAACCATTAAAAATCGGCATTACCTGTTACCCTTCATTGGGCGGGTCGGGCGTGGTGGCGACAGAGCTGGGGAAACTCCTGGCCGAGCAAGGCCACCAGGTTCATTTTATTGCTCACAGCATTCCGTTCCGGTTAGGAACTTTCCATAAAAATATTTTTTATCATGAAGTTGAAGTGAATGACTACTATGTGTTCCGATACCCGCCATATGATTTGTCGCTAGCGACAAAGATGGCTCAAGTAGCCAAAATGCAGCAGCTTGATGTGCTTCATGTGCACTATGCGGTGCCGCATGCCGTGTGTGCCTTCTTGGCAAAGCAGATGGTCGGAGATCAACTGAAGGTCGTCACGACGCTGCACGGAACCGATATTACGGTTCTGGCGCAGGATGAATCGCTGAAGGACCTGATTCGGCTCGCAATTAACGAAAGTGATGCCGTTACGGCTGTCTCCCAGGATCTCATTCGAGAAACGCGGGAGCTGCTGGATATTAGCCGGGATATTGACCTTACCTACAATTTTGTGGATCCCCGGGTGTATTATCCGCGGGATTCGAAATCGCTGCGTAAAGACTATGCAGATGAGAATGAAAAGATTTTGATGCATATTTCCAACTTCCGTCCGGTAAAACGGGTAGCAGACGTCCTGGAAATATTCGCGCAGGTCCAGGAACAGGTACCGGCGAAACTGCTGCTTGTCGGGGAAGGGCCGGAGCTTCCGAAAATCCAATGCCGGATCAATGAGCTGGGACTCGGCAGCAAGGTGCATTTTCTAGGCAAACAAGATGAAATTGCGCACGTGATATCGATGGCCGATGTGCTGCTGCTTCCTTCCGAGAAAGAAAGCTTTGGACTGGTCGCTCTGGAAGCGATGGCCTGCGGAGTGCCTACCGTCGGCTCCACGGCAGGCGGGATTCCCGAGTTGATTACACATGGCGAAACCGGATATTTGGCTCCCATCGGAGACACCTATTCAATGGCCCAGCATGTGCTTGAAATACTAAAGGATGAAGCGCTTAGTGAGCGGCTTCGCAAGGCTTGTCTCCATCGTTCTAAGACGATGTTCTGCAATGAATTGATACGGGGCAAGTACGAAGAAATATATTACCGAGTATTGGGACGGGAGGTTAGCGAGCTGAAGCCGGTCTGCGGCTAAGCTCGACCCTCTCGTTGTTTTTCGGATAAAGGAACGGGAAACTATGGCAGATATGTTTAATTCAATACGATGGCGCAACGCGGATTCTGATATGGCTGAGCGGAGTGCGGACGTGGTCCGGACTCTGCTTCGGCATGGACATGAAGCGTATTGGGTCGGAGGCTGTGTCCGTGATGAATACATGGGACGCAGGGTTAATGATATGGATATAACGACCTCCGCCTTGCCCGAAGTCACCTGTTCCATCTTTCCCAAGGTTATTCCTACAGGAATCAAGCATGGGACCGTGACGGTGCTGATGGAAGGCCAGTCTTTTGAAGTGACGACGTATCGTGTGGAGAGCGGTTATGAGGACCACCGTCATCCAACGGAGGTTGCTTTCGTCGAAGAAGTAACGGAGGATTTGCGACGGCGTGATTTTACGATGAACGCAATGGCCCGAGGGATTGATGGCTCCTGGGTGGATCCGTTTGGCGGACGGGCGGATATTGACAGGCAGGTGATCCGCTGCGTGGGCGATGCACGCCTCCGTTTCCGCGAAGACGCCCTGCGCATGGTTCGCTGCATCCGTTTCGCTTCCGTATTCGGGTTCTCCATCGCTGTGCATACATGGAGAGGGATTCTCTCGGAGAGAGACACCTTAAGCTGGATTGCGATGGAACGCATTCGCAGTGAATTTGAAAAGATTTTAACAAGTCCGGCCCCCTTACGCGGATTGGAGCTGTTTGTCCGCAGCGGCTTGTACGCCCGAATGAAAGCGCCCTTTCCATATACCGGGCATGATACGAAAGCGATCGAAGCCATGAATGGGATCAAGGCGGAGCACGCTACGATCCGCTGGGCGCTGCTGCTGCTTGCCTGCGGCATTTCAGTCCAGGAAGCAGAGGAGCTGCTACGATCGTGGACGTTCTCCAATAAGCAGCGGGAAGCCATCGTTAAGCTGCTCGCGCTTCATGAGTCCTATCGGCAAAAGCAGGAAGTGGAAGCTACCGAGAGCGCCAGGCACCGATGGATTAAGCTGGTCCTCGTCCACGGAGCCGAGGCTGCTCAAGGCTGGTTGCAGCTGCAGAAGGCGTTGAACCAAACGGGAGCGGCCTCAGCTTCATTAAGCGTAATTGGACAGCTTGACGGTTGGCTTCGGGAACTCCGAATTCGGAGTTTGAAGGATTTGGCCATTACCGGAAACGAACTGCTTGAAACGCTGGACAAGCGTGGAGGCCCATGGCTAGGAGAACTTCTCGGGCAATTGCTGGAGAAAGCGGCGGCCGGTTTAATTAACAACGATAAGGAATCGTTGATTGAAGAAGCAAAGCGGGTGGTAATTCATAATGAAGGATTATGATCAAGACAATACGCTTCTGAAAATGTTCCAGGAGCATTCCGGGCAATTTTTGTCCGGAGAAGAGATCAGTCGTAAATTGTCCATCAGCCGGACGGCCGTATGGAAGCAGATCAATAAGCTCCGTCAATGGGGATATGATTTTGAGGCCGTTCCGCGGCTTGGCTACCGCATGATCGATGAACCGGACAAACTGAGCGTGGAGCAATTGACAGCGGGGATGACCAGTCAAACCTTCGGTAAAACGCTGAAGCTGCTTGACAAAACGACATCCACTCAGGAAGATGCCCGGCAATTGGCGGAGGAAGGGGCAGCCGAAGGCACGCTTGTGATCTCGGAAGAGCAGACAGGCGGTCGCGGAAGGATGGGAAGGAAATTCCATTCTCCCAGAGGTAAAGGCATATGGATGAGCTTGGTGCTCAGACCGAAGCAGCCGCTGCATTTAACCCAGCAGCTGACCTTATTGACAGGCGTAGCGGTGTGCCGTGCGATTACGAAATGCGCCGGTGTGCAGACCGATATTAAATGGCCAAACGACATTCTGTTTCAGGGAAAAAAGGTTTGCGGCATTCTGCTGGAGTCTGCAACAGAAGACGAAAGGGTGCGCTACTGCATAGCCGGTATCGGAATCAGTGCCAATCTGAAGGAATCGGATTTTCCGGAGGAACTGCGCGGCGTTGCGACTTCGATTCGCATGGCTGGCGGAGCAACCGTCAACCGGACAGGGCTGATCCAGTCCATTATGGCGGAGATGGAGGTTTTATATGAATTGTACAACGAGCAGGGCTTCGAGCCTATTGCCTCTCTCTGGGAAGCATTATCCGGCACGGTGGGCAGGGAAGTTCAAGTGCAGACGGCCCGTGACCGTTTTAGCGGGATTGCCACAGGACTCAACCGAGACGGCGCGCTGCTGGTTCGCAATCATGATGATGAGCTAATCCCCGTATATTCCGGTGAAATTCTTTTTGATACCAGGTAAATGAAACATGGTGAAATCGTGGCTCAAATTTGTTATACTATGACCAAGAGGCGGTATCGTCATAAGCGAATTGCACTCTTCAGCAAATAGCAATGAACAGTATTATTTTTTAGAACACCTTCATAACTGTTATGCCGGTTACGTTGGATTCTGCTCTGAGCCGAAAGGACCGAGACAGAAGGGACGATCGCGAGTGACTCTTTTTTGCCTTTCGGACTTTTTAGCAAGTATGTGCTAAAAGGTTTTTTTATTGTGTCTAACTTATTTACACAAAGGAGGCTGTGTCACAATGGCAGGCAAACAACCACTGAACATCGTAAAGATGAAGAACATGAAGAAGAAGGGTGTACCGATCACCATGCTGACCGCGTATGATTATCCTTCCGCCAAGCTGGCGGAGGAAGCGGATATTGATATGATATTGGTAGGCGATTCCCTCGGTAATGTCGTGCTTGGCTATAACTCCACCATTCCGGTAACGCTTGACGACATGGTATACCATACCCGTGCAGTCGCTCGTGGAGCGGAAGATACGTTCATCGTAGCGGATATGCCGTTTATGACCTATCACGGAGATATTGATGAAAGTCTTCGCGGGGTGCGGAGATTGATGCAGGAAGGCCATGCGCATGCCGTGAAAATGGAGGGCGGAGAAGAAATCGCCGGCACCGTGAAACGGATTGTACAGTCCGGCGTACCGGTGCTGGGCCATATCGGGCTGACGCCTCAGTCGGTGAATCAGATTGGCGGCTACCGCATACAGGGCAAGGATGCCCAAGACGCGCAGCGGCTCATGAATGATGCGAAGGCACTTGAAGCGGCTGGAGCATTTGCCATTGTATTGGAGCTGGTTACGGAAGAGGCAGCGGCGGAAATTTCCAAAGCGCTGAGCATACCGACGATTGGCATCGGAGCGGGCCGCTACTGTGACGGTCAGGTGCTGGTATTCCATGATATATTGAAGTACGCGTCCCCTTATCGGGACAAACGTTTCGTGAAAACCTACGCCGATGTCGGCTCCATCATTCGAGAAGGCATCACGCAGTACGTAAAGGAAGTGAAGGACCGCTCATTCCCGGCAGAGGAGCATGTCTTTAAGGCCGAGAATGATGCAGGTTCCGAAACGACAACCACATTATATGGGAGTCAAAAGGAGAAGGTGGGCACGACATCATGAAAGTGATTCGCACCATTGCGGAATTAAGATCAGAACTTAAGGACCGCCGAGAATCCGGCAGTGGTCCGGTAGGACTTGTGCCTACGATGGGTTATTTGCATGAAGGTCACGCAAGCCTGATGCGCAAGGCGCGGGAAATGGCAGGTACGGTGGTCGTCAGTATCTTTGTCAATCCGATTCAATTCGGACCGGGCGAGGATTATGAGACCTACCCTCGGGATGAGGCACGCGATCTGGCGTTGGCCGAATCCGAAGGGGTGAATGTGGTTTTTATTCCCACGGTTCAGGAAATGTATCCCCAGCCGACCAAAACGAAGATTGCCGTATCGGAAATTACGTCATTGTTGTGCGGGGCCTCCCGTCCCGGGCATTTTGACGGTGTTACCACGGTTGTTAATAAATTGTTTAATATCGTAAAACCTGACTATGCATTCTTCGGAATGAAGGATGCCCAGCAGGTGGCCGTGATTGAGCAAATGGTACAGGACTTGAACATGGACGTGACCATCGTGCCTTGTCCGATCATTCGCGAAGCTGACGGCCTTGCTCTAAGCTCGCGCAACGTGTATTTGAAGCCGGAAGAGCGGGAACAGGCACTTGTGCTGTCGGGCTCATTACGGACGGCTCAGGAGGCAATCCGGCAGGGACAAGCGACGACGGCAGGAGAGATCCGTGTGTTTCTTCGGGATTATATATCCCGGTCCCCGCTCGCAGACATTGATTATGCAGAATTGCTCACTTTCCCGGAACTTGTTCCTGTGGAAGATTCATATCGCATTGCGGATGAAGGCAGAACCGTCATTATGGCGCTGGCCGTACGATTTGGCCGTACCCGCCTCATTGACAATGCGTTACTTCAACCAAAAGTAGGGGGATCCCATGTTTAGAACAATGATGAAATCCAAAATCCACCGCGCGACGGTGACGGAAGCCAATCTGAACTATGTGGGCAGCATTACCATTGATGAGGATCTAATGGAGGCTGCAGACCTTCTGGAGAATGAAAAAGTTCAAATCGTGAACAATAACAATGGCGCCCGTTTGGAAACGTACGTGATCAAAGGCGAACGCGGCAGCGGCGTGATTTGCCTGAACGGGGCAGCTGCAAGGCTTGTACAGCCTGGCGACAACGTCATCATCATTTCTTACGCCATGATGTCCAAAGAGGAATACGACAATCACACCCCGACGGTCGTGATCGTTGACGAATTGAATAAGCCGGTAAACACGGAATACCGTGAGGTTCACGCCGCGGTTCTCTAAAGGTCTCCTAAGAACCAAAATGTGTCGGGACCTTAAAGGGATGAAAAGACCGTCTTCTACAGAAAATGAGTGCAGGTCGACGCACTGATCTCATTTTTCCGCTAAGGGTGGGATGCAGCTATGTTTCAACATGTATTCGCTGAAATGAACAACATGTTAGATGAAATTGTGAAGCATTACCCTTCTGCTCAAGGTCCCCAAAAACAGGCGCTGGTACAAAACTGGAACATGCTCAAAAGCATGAGCGAGGGCATTATCGAGGAATGGCTCCATTTTGAAGAGAAGATGGCCATCTTCCGCGAGAGTGCCGCCTCGCCTCCTGTTTTTCCACCGACCGAAGCGCCTGAATTGCAGCTTGATGCATTTATTCGCGGTCAAGGTTATTACAAGTTGTTGATGTTCCAGCCGGCCATACAGCAGTTTGAGGCGGCCGCCACCGTATTTCCGGATAGCCTTCTGATCAAGCTGTATATTGCGATGTCCCTTCTTTATTTGGGGCAAACCATACCAGCATCCGAAGTATTGGTGTCCATCCTGCCCCTGGCAGACAACAAGAAGATGCGGGCGATGATTTACAATGCGCTTGGATGCATCGAGGTGTTGAATGGACAGCAAGGGAAGGCCGAGGAGCATTTCGCACTGGCGATACACAGCGACCCGACGCTTCCTGACCCCATTATCAATTTGGAGGTCTGCAAGCAGAATCGCGGGGAACTCCAGTACGGCAGCCAATTGATCTCTTTGCTGTAAAAATCAAGCCAAAACAAGAAGCGATGTCAGAGCTCATCCTTGAGACTTTGGTATCGCTTTTTGCCGTATGGAGCTTATGGAGGAGAGCGGGGATTTTTTACCCGGAATGTTCAAAACCCGCAACTTCTGGTATGCTGTTAATTAGTCTGGAGGAAAGGGATTTTATCGAAATGAAATTTGCCGTATTGGATTTTGAAACCACGGGCAACCAGTCAGCAGATGAGATCATTCAGGTTGGACTGGCCATCATCGAAGAGGATCGAAGCATCTCCCGCGTATACGGCACCTATGTCAATCCCGGGATTCCGATCCCTCCTTTTATTACCGGTTTGACCGGCATTTCCGACAGTGATGTAGCGGATGCTCCGTCATTGGAAGAAATGATGATGGAACTCGTGCCCATGCTCGACGATGTTGTATTGGTTGGGCATAATGTCGCTTTTGATTTTAACTTTTTGCAAAATGCACTCGATCGCTGCGGCTATTTGCCGTTCAGCGGCCGAATTCTAGATACGATGCACTTCTTAAAAATATGTTTTCCCTCGCTGCCTTCTTATCAGCTTGGGATGGTGTCCTCTCATTTCGGCCTGGAGCATGACCGTCCGCATCAGGCGGACAGCGATGCACTTGCCACAGCCTATGCGCTGCTGAAATGCCTGGAGGAGATCGATGAGCTTCCTCTGCTTACCGTGCAGCGGTTAAGCGACCTGTTTGCCGACGAGGACAGCGACTTGGCCTGGTTCTTTGACGGCATCCGTGCCGACAGGGAGCTCCAGGCCGTACAAGCCGGAGACACCCATACGTACTATCGCCAATTCGCCCTGGCCGTTGACGATTGGAACGATATAACGCCTGCCAGGGATGAGACGGAGCCTAATCCTTTGGCTGATGTAAGCTTTGAGCAATACATGAATGATGTCCGTGAACGTCTAAAGGAAACGCTGCCTCATTACGAGAGCAGGGATGCCCAGGACATGATGTTTCAGGAAGTGATGCAGGCACTCGATAATAATAAACATCTATTGATTGAAGCCGGCACGGGAACAGGCAAATCCCTCGGGTATTTGCTGCCCTCGATTTATCAAAGCGTGAAGCAGGAACAGAAGGTTATGGTGAGCACGCATACGATCAACCTTCAAGAACAGCTGCGTGACCGGGATATTCCCCTGCTCACCCAGGTTGTTCCTTTTCCTTTTAAAGCGGCTATTTTCAAGGGAAGAGGCCATTATTTGTGTTTGAGAAAATTTGAACATAAAATAAATAGAAGAGATTTTCATTCCCCGAAGGAAGATGTGATCACCGCAGCGCAAATGCTGGTTTGGTTGACCCAGACGGAGAACGGGGATGATGAGGAGCTGAACCTTGGCGGCCGTGGAGGGGATTTCTGGGAGACCATCTCCAGCGATTCGGATTCCTGCCTGGGCCGTGCCTGCCCATGGTTCCGCAAATGCTATTATCACAGGGCCAAACATGAAGCGGGCATCGCGGATGTTGTCATTACGAACCATTCGAAGCTGTTCACCGACGTGAAAGCGAATCACCAGCTGCTTCCGAGTTATGAGCGTCTCGTCATCGATGAAGCGCATCATCTGGAGGACGTCGCGGGCAAGCACCTAGGCTTGCAGATGAAATATTTTTCGGTTGTCCATACGTTGACCCGTATGTACAAAGACAGCCGAAGCGGTCAGCTTCCGGCTCTTCGCCAGCTGCTGCAAGCGTCGTCCCATGAGAAGGCTGTTGAGTGGTCTTCCATCATCGACCGGATTTATCCGGATCTGATCACCGTCAAAGAGAATTGGGACCGGCTCAGCGATCAATTGTTCGGACTGCTTCCGGAGCGCGGAGACGCGACTCCGGGGGATGCCGGTCAATTCTCGCTTCGCTTATCGCCTCTGAAGAAGCCGAAGGATTGGAATTCGCTGGCCGAGCTGGAGCATCAAATTCATCTGGCGCTCGGCGATGTCGTTCGCAAGGGTGACAAGCTGATTGCCGAAATGAAGGAAGATCTGGATGATTACAGCGCGGACAGTCTGTTAACAGACCTATCGGGTCTATTTAAGGACCTGGCGGCACACCGCGAGGACCTGAGGACCTTCATGTCCCTGAACGATGAGGGCACGGTATACTGGATGGAGGCGAACGGCAACTTCCGCGGCAAATCGCTGCAGCTTTATGCGGTGCCTGTCGACGTCAGCACCCACTTAAAGGAATTGTTTTTTGACAAAAAACAAAGCGTGATCCTGACATCGGCGACCTTGTCGGTGGACAAATCGTTTCAGTTCATGATCGAGAACTTGGGTCTTCAGGAAGCGGCAGATAACGGCAACCTGAACACGGTCCTGCTGCCGTCCCCGTTTAATTACAGGGAGCAGGCTCTCCTTGTTGTGCCGCGCGATTTTCCGAGCTTGAAGGGCTCGGTCGGGGATGCACTCTTTGTGAATACACTTGTGCAATCATTGGCTGATACGGCCATCGCAACGCATGGTCGCATGCTTGTCCTGTTCACCTCGTACCGCATGCTGCGTCAGGTGCATGAGCCCTTGAAGGAGGCGCTGGGATCCAGCGATATTACGGTACTGGGACAAGGGATGGACGGAACCAGCCGTACCAAGTTAATCCGGAGATTCCAGGATAGCAGCGCTTCGGTTCTGCTTGGCACCAGCTCCTTCTGGGAAGGAGTAGATATACCCGGTGAGGCGCTCACCTGCCTTGCCATCGTCCGGCTGCCGTTCCAGCCGCCGAATCACCCTCTGGTCGAAGCCAAGAGCGAGCTTCTGCAGCAGCAGAAGAAGAACCCGTTCATGAAGCTTTCGGTTCCGCAAGCGGTCATTCGCTTCAAACAGGGATTTGGCCGACTGGTACGGACCGCGCAGGATAAGGGGATTGTCATCGTTTACGATACTCGGGTCATTGAATCCTATTACGGGAAGTATTTCTTATATTCCTTGCCTGGACCGAAGATGGAGCACATGCCGACAGAGGGGATCGTTCCCCGAATTTCGAAATGGCTGCAGGAAGAGGCAGGCATAGGGAACCAAGCTGAATAAAGTGAAACCATGAACGAGCACAAACAAATGTAGTTATTAACCTATTATTAGGGGGAGCATGCATGAAATCGGAAAAAATTTCGGAAGCCGTGGTCCGCAGATTACCTGTATACTTGCGCTATTTGAATGAGCTTCAGAAAAGGGAGGTCTCCACGGTTTCCTCCCAGGAACTGGGGCAGAAACTGGACCTCAATCCTGCTCAAATTCGTAAGGACCTAGCGTATTTCGGTGATTTTGGACGGAAAGGGATCGGATATGACGTATCTTATCTGATCGAGAAAATTCGCCAGATTCTAAAGCTGGACCAGAAGATCAATGTCGCATTGATTGGGGCCGGTAATCTTGGACATGCATTATCGAATTACAATGCATTTCTGAAGGACAATATGAAGATTGTGGCGGTTTTCGATTCGTATTCTCCCAAAGTTGGTATGAAAATTAACAATTTGGTCGTACAGCCGATGGAGGAACTGGAGAAGACGGTTCATGAGTACGGCATTCGTATCGGGATTATCACCGTTCCGGATTTTGAGGCGCAGAATGTAGCGAATCAACTTATCGCGGCAGGCATCGAGGCTATCCTGAATTTTGCGCCGACCATCCTGAAAGCTCCACCCCATATCCGTATCCATACGGCAGATTTTACTACGGATTTGCAGAGTTTGGCCTATTATTTGGATAACGGCAAGGAGGATGCAGCACATGACGACAACGAAGTGGATGGTTAAAAACGGAACGTTTGCGGTACTAGAGGAAGGCAGATCCGTGTTACACGGATATATGGTCGTGGAGAACGACCGGATCACTTACCTGGGTGAAGAAGAGCCGACTGTCCAAGAGGGAACAGAAATCATCGACGGAACCCATCTGTTTTTCCTGCCTGGATTGGTGAATACGCACGGACATGCGGCCATGTCGCTTCTTCGCGGGTATGGCGACGATCTGGCACTGCAAGTATGGCTTCAGGAAAAAATGTGGCCGATGGAAGCCAAATTCACGGCCGACGATGTATACTGGGGAACCTCGCTCTCCGTGCTGGAGATGATTAAAGGCGGAACCACGACATTTGTGGATATGTATGATCATATGGATCAGGTTGCAAAGGTAGTGGAGGACTCAGGCATGCGCGGCGTTCTGACGCGCGGTGTCATCGGATTATGTCCGCCTGAGGTGCAGCAGCAGAAGCTGGAAGAGGCGGTTGCATTCGCGAAAGACTGGCATGGTCAGGCTGACGGTAGAATTACGACGATGATCTCACCGCATGCACCCTATACGTGCCCGCCGGATTTCATCGAAAAATTCGTGCAAGCGTCACATGATTTGAATCTGCCTTTGCATACGCATATGTCCGAAACGGAAACGGAAGTAGCTCAGAACGTAAATGACTACGGACTTCGCCCTGTTGCCCATCTAGAGAAGCTTGGCATGTTCTCCCGTCCAACGCTGCTTGCGCATGCCGTCCATCTGACCGATGAAGAAATCGAAATTCTGGCCAAACATCAAGTTATGGTTTCGCATAATCCAGGCAGCAATTTGAAGCTTGCCAGCGGCATCGCTCGCGTGCCTGCACTGCTGAAAGCCGGGGTCACCGTGTCTTTGGGTACCGATGGACCTGCCAGCAATAATAATCTGGATATGTTTGAAGAGATGCGGCTCGCCGCACTGATCCATAAAGGAGTAAGCGGGGATCCAACCGCAATTCCAGCATCCGAAGCGCTTCGGATGGGTACAGAATATGGAGCCAAGTCAGCCTTCCTTACGGATATTGGTACGCTTGCGGTAGGCATGAAGGCAGATATGATCGCACTGAACACGGATCAGGCGCACTTCCTTCCGAAGACGGATTACATTTCTCATGCTATCTACTCCGCCAGTGCGAAGGATGTAGAGCATGTATGGGTTGACGGCAAGCAGGTAGTGAAGAATGGCGCGAGTCTCACTCTCGATGAGGAACGTATCCGCCGGGAAGCGCAGCGTGCCTTTGAGCGTCTTACAACCCTCTAGGGAATAATCAAGGGGAGCGAGGAAGACGGATTTGAAGAAAAAAACGAAGTGGATATTGCTGAGTGTATCCGGCGTGCTGCTGTTACTGCTTGGTTTACAGCTCTATTATTCATATGTGATGAAAGATGCTTGGAATGAAGAAAGAATGGCAATTGCTGCCGCCAAACAGCATGGCCAATTGGTTACGTCCGGGAAGACCTATAAATCGGTGTGGGGCGAGGACAATAACTATTGGGTGATAAGCGGGAAGGATCAGGACAATCAAGATCGTATGGTATGGGTGAAATTTACGGATGACAACGTACCTGTTGAAGGTGCCGACGCTGTCCAATCCGTTTTGTTGAATACGGGGTTGTCAGAAGACCAGATGCGGGAGCAGATTTATAACGAATTGCCTGGCGCAGAAATTAAGCGGCTGCTGCCTGGAATGTATGAGGGCGAGTATGCCTGGCAGCTGCAGTATGAACACAACGGTCAGCGCGGTTATCGGTTTTATCGTTTTCAAGACGGTAACACCATCGGTAATGACATTATTCTTCCAAATCAATAAATAAGAAGTAGAGAGGGGCCCTTTAATATTCGCGGGTTCCTCTCTTATTTTCTCTATAATTGTAAGCGTATTCAGAAATAATATGGAAAAACTGTTCTAAATATTTTCACAGACATGCATGAAAAAGTATATAAGATGTGATATACTCATACTTGTACAAAATGAGCATATAAACTACATGCATCCCTATATATCGTTGTTATATGTATTATTGTATTGCAACATGATAGACAAAATATCATACAGAAATGAAGGAGGAACTTCATGAAACTACGCATTGTACCTATCGTGCTGACTGTCGTGATCTCAGCATCGGTTCTCTTTGGCGGATGGTTTCTGTATCGGCAGATGGCTTTGCAAAATCCGCTGGCCAATGTTGTGTCACAATATGACGGCGTTAAGGATTCACATATAGATATTAAACAGAATACCGTTACTTTGAATCTTGATTTGGCTCCGGATACAAATTTGCAAGGCTTGGTCCAGCATATTAAGAAGGAAGGCAAGTCTGTGATTGGCAATCGGGAATTGAAAATCCAGGTGGAGGATCATTCCTCGGAAGCACTGGATCAATGGTGGGAGAAGGCGATGCTGTCAGTCGCTGAAGCGATGGATAATAAGCAGTATACCGATATTCAATCATCGCTCGAGCAGCTTGCTGCCCAGTCTCCGAATTTGAAAGCTAAAGCAACGATTGATGACACCAACGTCTATGTCAGCTTGTCAGACGGCAAGTCTGGTAAATTTATAATCTTGCCGCGTCAGTCTGGCAACATGGAGGTGTGGAATCATGCCTAAATTAGCTAAAGAAATCATGTTAGGCTTTATTCCGGTTTTGCTGGTATTCCTTGTGTTTGTCGGCGTGAACATCGTGCCCCTGCTCATCGCTGCAGCACTTGTAGGCGGCTTGTTGTTTATCGCGAAGATGAAGGGCGGCATCGCAGTAGGCGCAGCGAATGAGCGGAAGCGGAAAAAGAGCGGACCTGCCAAGCTGACGTTCGAAGAAATCGGCGGGCAGGATAATGCGAAGCAAGAGCTGCGTGAAGCACTGGATTTTCTGATTCGTCATGAAGACATTAAGAAATTCGGGATTCGTCCATTGAAGGGCATTCTTCTCACCGGGCCTCCGGGAACAGGGAAGACGTTGATGGCTAAAGCCGCTGCCCATTACACCGATTCGATCTTTGTCGCTGCATCCGGCAGTGAATTTGTTGAGATGTATGTCGGTGTTGGTGCAGGGCGCATCCGGGATTTGTTCAAGGATGCCCGTAACCGTGCGGCAAAGGAAAACAAGCAAAACGCCATTATCTTCATCGATGAGATCGATGTCATTGGCGGTAAACGCGAAGGCGGCCAGCAGCGCGAGTACGACCAGACGCTGAATCAGCTGCTAACCGAGATGGATGGCATCTATTCGCAGGATACTCCTCGTATTCTGGTAATTGCCGCGACAAACCGGAAAGAAATGCTGGATAGCGCACTGCTGCGTCCAGGGCGTTTCGACCGTCACATTCAGGTCGATCTGCCGGATAAGAAGGGACGCACTCATATTTTGAATCTGCATGCGGGCAATAAGCCGCTGCATGAAGATGTCGACTTGGAGAAAATCGCCGAAGAAGCATACGGCTTCTCGGGCGCACAACTCGAGAGCGTCATGAATGAAGCGGCCATTTACACGATGCGCGAGAATGAACAGTTTATCCATCAGCGTCATTTGTCCATGGCGATTGACAAGGTAATGATGGGTGAGCGTTCCGACCGTGAATCGAATTTGGAAGAGAAGAAGCGCGTTGCCATACATGAATTGGGACATGCTATTATGGCAGAGCTTGTGCGTCCCGGCAGTGTGAAGCAAGTTGCACTCAGCCCGCGTGGTAAAGCGCTAGGTTATGTTCGTCATAATCCGCAGGAGGAACAATATCTATACACGAAAACCTTCCTGGAAGAGCAAATTATGATTGCGCTTGGCGGTGCGGCCGCCGAAGAGATCTTTTACGGAGGCCGAAGCACAGGCTCAAGCAATGACTTTGAGCAATCGCTGAACATCGTGGAGACGATGATGAAGTCAGGTTTGACGTCGCTGGGCATTGTTAACATGAACATGGTAACAACTGAAGAGTTAATGAGAGAGAATAATGTGATTTTGGAAGAGTTAATGAACCGCACCAAGAATCTCTTGGAACAGAAACGGCCAATATTCGACAATTCACTTGATATCCTGTTGAAGGAAGAAATTCTCTCGGGGGAACAATTTCGTTGTCAATTTCGTGAAAACGCGCTTTTACCAGCATAAATTGTTATGCTGGTTATTTTTTTTTACTTTTTTGTCGTGCTAAGATATTATTATACTTTGTGCTCTGAAAATGTATTTTTCGACAAATGGGGTACAATAAAGTATAGAGATAAGGAAAGGGTGGAGTAGAAACCATGTACTTCAAAAAAATCGGCGTCGTAGGCGGCGGGACTATGGGGCAGGGCATTGCGGAGATGCTGGCAGCCAAAGGTCTTGACGTACTGCTCGTAGAGAAAACTCCAGAGAAACTGGACTATTCATACCGAATGATCGAGACCAGTCTAGATAAACAATTGGAGAAGTGGGGAATTACCCAGGCAGAGAAGAAATTGATACTGAACCGGATTCAAAAAGTAACTCATTTTGCCGAGCTTAGCACCTGCGATATGGTGATTGAGACCATTATAGAGGACTTGGAAGCGAAGAAAGAGGTCTTTACACAGCTTGATCAAGTATGTCCGAGCCATGTGATATTAGCAAGTAATACATCCACGCTTAGTTTGACGGAGCTCGCCAGCTCCACCAAATATCCTGAGCGTGTTATTGGCATGCACTTCATTCATCCTGTTTCCAAGGTAGACCTTGTTGAAATCATCCGCGGTCTGAAAACTTCCGATCATACGTTTACGGAAACGAAGCGCTTTGTTGAAGAAGTTTCGGATAAAAAAGGCATCATGGTATATGAGTCTCCAGGTTTCGTTACAACCCGCATGATTACCCTCATGATCAATGAAGCGATGCACTTGCTGCAAGAGGGCGTGGCTTCGGCGGAGGATATCGATGACGCAATGAGAATCGGATATAACTTCCAGCATGGACCGCTTGAGATGGCCGACCGTTTCGGTTTGGATTCCATTCTCGCTGCGCTGGAGCGCATGTTCCGCGAGTACGGCGAACTGAAATACCGTCCATCGATTGTCTTGAAGAAACTGGTCCGCGCAGGGCAACTGGGCGTTAAAACCGGAGAAGGCTTTTTCAAGTACGATAAGGATGGTGACCGGGTATGAATATTCTCGTAATTAATGCAGGTAGTTCTTCACTGAAGTATCAACTGTACAACATGACGGATGAATCCGTGCTGGCAAAGGGCTTGGTCGAACGGATCGGCATGGATTCCTCGATTCTGACGCATAAGCCGACGGGAAAACAGGATGTAACCGAAGTCAGCGAAATTCTGGAGCATACCACGGCCATCCGCAAAGTGCTGGGCATGCTCACGAACGAGGAGCACGGCGTGATCGATTCCATCGACAGCATTCAGGCCGTTGGACACCGCGTCGTGCACGGCGGGGAGTCTTTTAAAGAATCCGCGCTCGTTGACAGTGACGCCAAAGCGGAAATCCGCCGCTTGTTCGATTTGGCTCCGCTTCACAATCCTGCATCGATGATGGGGATTAAGGCAGCAGAAACCAATATGCCGGGCGTCCCGCAGGTCGTTGTATTTGATACGGCGTTCCATCAGACGATGCCGGAGAAATCATACCTGTACGCTATTCCGAGAGTACTTTATAATAAATATAAAGTACGTCGTTACGGTGCGCACGGCACGTCCCACGCCTATGTCAGCCAGGCAGCGGCAGAATTTCTGAACCGGCCGCTGGAGGATCTGAAGATCATAACCTGCCATATCGGTAACGGTGCTTCCCTGACAGCAGTAAAAGGCGGGAAATCCATCGATACCTCCATGGGGATGACCCCGCTGGAAGGGCTCATGATGGGTACGCGCAGCGGTGATTTGGACCCTGCAATCGTACCGTTTGTCATGAATAAGGAAGAGCTGACCGTCAATGAAGTGAACTCCATGCTGAACAAGCACAGCGGCTTGCTGGCGATTTCCGGAATCAGCAGTGATATGCGTGAGATTACGGAAGGCATGGAAAAAGGCGATCCGAACTCCACATTGGCCTTTGAAATGTATGAGTATCGCCTTCGTAAATACATCGGATCTTACGCTGCCGTCATGAATGGCGTGGATGTCATTGTATTTACTGCGGGCGTCGGCGAGAATTCGGTCGTTCTTCGTCAAAGAGTGCTTGAGCAGCTTACCTATCTCGGAGTAGAATTGGATGAGGAGCTGAACAGCATTCGTTCCGGCGAGCCGCGCCGTATTTCTGCGGCGAATTCGAAGGTCGAGGTACTAGTGATCCCTACCAACGAAGAACTGGTTATTGCTCGGGATACGCATCGTATCGTACAAGCTTCCAACCGTTAAATAGTAGTGATATAAGGGAGAGATTTAAGCATGGCCACCAAAAGTGTGATTCGTAACGTCAACCAGCATGTCGGTGAGACCGTCACGATCGGCGCCTGGATTAACAACAAGCGTTCCAGCGGCAAGATCCAATTCCTGCAGCTTCGCGATGGATCCGGATATATCCAGGGTGTTGTTGTGAAGAGCGAAGTATCCGAACAGGTATGGGATGACGCGAAAAGCCTGACACAGGAAAGCTCGTTGTATGTGACGGGTGTTATACGTGAAGAGCCGCGGAGCCAATCGGGTTACGAGATGACGGTTACCGGCATTGAAATCATACATCTTACGGAAAACTATCCGATTACGCCTAAAGAGCATGGCGTCGATTACTTAATGGACCATCGTCATCTGTGGCTTCGTACCCAGAAACAACGTGCGATCATGGTAATCCGTGCTGAAATTATCCGCGCGGTTCAAGATTACTTTGATTCCAACGGATTTACGCTGGTGGATCCGCCGATTTTGACCCCAACTTCCGCGGAGGGTACAACGAATCTGTTCCACACGAAGTATTTTGATGAAGATGCTTATTTGACCCAGAGTGGGCAGTTATACATGGAAGCTGCCGCTATGGCGCTCGGTAAGGTATACTCCTTCGGTCCGACGTTCCGTGCCGAGAAGTCCAAAACTCGCCGTCACCTGATCGAGTTCTGGATGATTGAGCCTGAGATGGCCTTCACGGACCATGAGGAGAGCCTTCAGGTACAGGAGCAGTTCATTAGTCATGTGGTGCAGTCCGTGGTTAAAAACTGCCGCCAGGAGCTTGAAACGATCGGTCGCGATATTTCGAAGCTGGAGGCGATCCAGGCACCATTCCCGCGGATCACGTACGATGAGGCCATTGAATTCCTGCATACGCAAGATTTTGATATTCCTTGGGGTGAGGATTTTGGCGCGCCTCATGAAACGGCCATTGCCGAGAAGTATGACAAGCCGGTCTTTATTACCCATTACCCAGCGGGAATCAAGGCTTTCTACATGAAGCCGGATCCGAATCGTCCGGAAGTCGTTCTGTGTGCGGATATGATCGCTCCGGAAGGTTATGGCGAGATTATTGGCGGATCGCAGCGGATCGACGATCCGCAGCTGCTTGAAGAGCGCTTCAAGGAGCATGATCTGTCGATGGAAACCTATCAATGGTATATGGATTTGCGTAAATACGGCACCGTTCCTCATTCCGGCTTCGGTCTAGGTCTTGAGCGTACCGTTGCCTGGATTTGCGGTTTGGACCATGTGCGTGAAACGATTCCGTTCCCACGTACTCTGTACCGGTTGTACCCGTAAGCCGTGAGAGGTGAGTCTATGGACCACGACGGTAACGTGGACACAGGCGTGAATGGGTGGACGGCCGGCGCCGCTGCCGGCATGAGTCAAGGAATGGCGATCATTCCTTATGCCTTGCTCAAGCATTACCGGTCACTTGGTTTAAGCGACCGTGAAGCCATGCTGGTCATTCATTTGATTGGTTATCAGCAGGTGGAGTTCAAGGCGTTTCCTTCGCTGGAGGAGCTTGCGGAAGTGACGGGGGCTCCCACCGAATTCATCGCTACCAGCTTGCAGCGCTTGATGAAGGTAGGGCTGATCGGGATTGATGAGTATGTGGACGAAACCCAGGGGATTCATTACGAGCGCTACAATCTCCACGGATTGTATGAAAAGCTCGCTTCGTGCCTGGCTGAAGAGCACAAAGCAAAGACCCCAGAAGGAACCAAGTTTGCGTCTCCGCTTTTGAATGCCCGCCCTGCTACCAGCAAATCAGCTGTTTCGGGGAATTCTGTTCCTGAGAAGGAAGAGCGGAATTTGTTCACCATTTTCGAAAAAGAGTTTGGCCGCCCGCTGTCGCCCATGGAGCTGGAAACGATCTCCGGCTGGGTTGATGCGGATCGCTATCCGGACGAGTTAATCCTATTGGCTCTGAAAGAAGCGGTATTTGCGGGCAAACTGCATTTCCGCTACATTGACCGGATCCTGCTTGAATGGAGCCGCAACCGGGTGCGTACCGCACAGGATGCCAAAGCCTATACGCAGAAATTTAGAAATATCGGAAGATAGATCAGAAGCACGTCCGCTACGGGCGTGCTTTTTTGTGTGCATGATCTGTATTCCCTTTGCAAGCTAACTGGTTCATGATGGAAGGTGCATTAGAAGCAGTTATTCAAAAATAACTACAATCCGTATTAAAAAAAGATGTCCCTTTATTCCGCTGCCATGTGTTATAGCTCATGAAGGCACCTGAACAATGGATTGCTGATGAAAGGGGGAGTAAGGGAGTGAGCTTTCAACCAATGAATTCAGAGCCTAGAGACTTGCGCCTAGAAGAATCCATAGAACAAGTTTTAAACGGGGATCGGCAAGCCTTTGTACATATCGTTGAGGCGTATCAACAGCAGATTTTCATGTATTGCTGGAGACTGTTGAACCAGCGGCAGGATGCGGAAGATGCCGTGCAGGACATTCTGGTCAAGGCTTATCAGAAGCTGGAGACATATGAGCCAAGAACCTCTTTTTCTTCATGGTTATACAAGATTGCTTATCACCATTGTCTAAATATGCTGCGAAGGAAACGTTTCTTCTATAGCATTGCACCTTTGTTGAGAGAGGATAAGGAGCAAGCGGTAAGCGCAGAGCAGGAGGCCCAAAAATATATCATTGGCGAGTCCATGGAGCGTGCTCTTCGTAGGCTGTCCCCGGAGGAGCGGAACCTGCTAATTTTGCGGGTTTTTGAGGAAAAAAGCTTTGCGGAAATCGGATTAATTCTCGATAAAACCAAGGGATCGGTCAAGAAACGCTACAGCCGCCTGATACAAAAAATAAAAAAGTGGATGGTTGACAGAGAGGGGGATCTACAGTGGAAGTTAAACGAAATGACGTGGAAGAAAAGCTGATAGAGCAGAACCCAAAGAGCCATTATATTATTGATGTCAGGGATACAGTCATGGAACGGATTGCTTGCCTACCCGCAAAGAAACCTCAGCCCAACATGTTAAGAAGACCGCTCGTAATAGCAGCGTCGTTGCTGCTAGTGACTTCGCTGTCAGTGACGGTTTACGCTGCAACCGAACTGATACAGATTCGCAGCAAAGACGGAAAAGTGGTGCTGGAGACCAAACCTAAACTTGAAGTGTCTAAGGATTTACAAGAAAAATGGGACAGGTTACATTCTATCGATATACCGTCCTCAAGCTTAGCCTGGCGCTCGGCTTTGCCGGGCCAAGCAATCGCTTATTATATCCATAACCAAGAGATGAATGACATGAAGAAAGAGTTATACGGAAAGGATACATTACTCGAATTTCAAACAGGTTCAATTTATCTGGGTGCGCTCAATGTGCTTCAAGAGGAAGCTATAAAGCGCGGGATGCCTAATGTGGAATATCCCTCCCGATTACTTAATGAGTATTCATTTAGTCAAGGATTCCTATCCTTCAATCCGGATTTATCTGATTTATTTCATGATGGAGAACCGACGGAAGTTTATTACGATATCCAAAATGAGTTAATCCGACAGGCTGAAGCTTCAACGAACAACAGAAAAGTTTTTGTTAAGGAGATTAACCCCCCAAGCGTGAGTAGCATTTCTCTGTCCTATATAAAAGGCAAAGAAATAGAGTCTTCGATCACCGTGTTCGCGACCAAACGCAGCGGAATGAACCCCAAGCAGGAGATCCATTTTTCCGAAGAAGATCATGTGGAAAAAGTGCTCGTTAAGGGCCACGAGATGATTTACGTAAAATACGCGGACGCTTATTTTAATCAGGGACTGGCTTGGGTAGATGAGCAGCATGACCTTTATTATCATATATCGTTAAATAATAAAGTTGCTCTTAAGAAAGAGGAAGTTCTTGAAATTGCAGAGAGTTTAATTAATTAATTAATATCTATCCCACAGAGTCTGTTTTTTTGGCTCTAGGGATTGTTTTTTTTATGGTTGGTTGGGGCAGGTATGTGCAGCCACGAGCTTCCAAGGGCAGGAGAATATTCCCACTTTAGCGAATTCAATTATTTACAGCCGATGGATGTGAGGGGAGTTGGAGATGAGATACAAGGCCATTATTTTTGATCTGGATAACACGTTATTAGACTATAGTCAGAGTGAAAGGATATGCATGCAGCAAGCGCTGGAGCACTACCGGCTGCATGAGGATCTGACGTGGGAGGAATTCTGGAGCACGTTCGGACCGATTAATTTTAATTATTGGGTGAACCGAATTCAGAACAATCACGATATTAGGCAGGTGCTGGAGCATTCCTTCACGGATACCTTCCTAAGGTTGAAGCGGGGGTTCAATCACTTCCGGGAGATATCGGAAACTTACTGGGGGTTGTTTTGCAGTTCCAACCATATGGAGCCTAATGCCGACCTTATTTTGGAGCATCTGCATGGTGACTTTGCGCTAGGGGTCATATCCAACGGCATTGGCGAAGCACAGCGTAAACGCCTGACAACAGGAGGATTGTTTCATTATTTTGACTCCTTCATCATTTCGGATGAGGTGAAGTGCTGGAAGCCGGACCCGCAGATCTTTGAACTCGCATTGCAGGAATTGGCGGTAGGTCCAGGCGAGGTGTTATACATAGGGGATTCGCTTACGGATGATTATGAAGGAGCAACGAGAGCCGGAATTGATTTTTGTTATTATAATCGCCGGGGTACCCCTTTAAGTGATCATCATCGTCCTGCTTATGTGATCAGGGATCTCCTGGAGATCAAGGATCTGGCTTAGGAATCATGCATGGAGGAGGATGATCTAATGAGATACAATCATATTTTATTTGATTTGGATGGCACCTTGACTGATCCGCGTGAAGGCATTACGAAAGCCGTAAGTTATGCACTCGGTCAGCATGGGATTATCGTAAACGATCTATCCGAGCTGGAATGTTTTATCGGTCCTCCGCTCCAGGCGACCTTTATCGAAAAATATCAATTTAGTGAAGCCGAGGCTTGGGGCGCCGTATTGAGCTACCGTGAATATTATAAGGACACCGGTCTTTATGAAAATGAGGTGTATGGTGGAATACGTGAGTTATTGGGTTTGCTGTTATCCCAAGGGCGCCGCTTGTATGTCGCTACCTCCAAACCTACGGTTTTTGCCGAGACAGTCCTTGAGCATTTTCAGCTAACCGCTTATTTTTCCATGGTGTGCGGGAGCGAACTGGACGGTTCCCGGTCCGCCAAGACTGAAATCATTCAGCACGTTCTGGATACATGCCGGATTCAACCACCTGCAGCCGTTATGATTGGAGACCGGAAGCATGATCTGATTGGAGCGCGGAACTGCGGGATACACAGCATTGCTGCAGGGTATGGGTATGGTTCCGAAGAGGAGCTGGCGGCATGCGAGCCCACTTATCATTTTAAAACCGTGGAGGAAATGCTTCGGTCGTTTGCAAGCTTAGCGGTTTAATATCGGCTTATCAGGATGAGACTGAGCCCTTCGATTTTCGCCTAACATCGGTTATAATGGTCATAACCAGTCGGAATGTCATAATTTGTGAAGGGAGGGGTAAGATCATGATGGGAAGATTGCAGATGTGCTCTATGCAAAGTCTATATGATGAACAACGGCGGTTGTTTGCATGGAGCGATGAGAAAGTTACCGCCTGATTACCTCGTGTAGAGAGGCCGTTTATCTAATGGACTTTGCATCCTTAAAACCTTATTTTAATTTTAAGGAGCAGAGCTACCATGAAATATATAAACGCGGATATTATCCTTCCAGAGGAATTGTTGAAGGAAGTACAGAAATATGTACAGGGCGGGATGGTGTATATCCCGAAACCTGAAGGGTTACGCAAGAAATGGGGAGAAAACTCGGGAAGCCGGGTGTATTTGAAAAAAAGAAACCTGGAGATCCGGCAGTTGTTTGCGTCGGGCGCTACCATTGACCAGCTTTCTTCTCAATTTTGTTTATCCTGCGATTCCATCAAAAAAATTGTATATACCAAAAACAAGTAATGCAAAGTCACATTGGAACTGATTCTGATGTGGCTTTTTCTTATGTATAAAAGTCATTTTAAACCAACCGTTATATAGGAAGTACAGTTGCTGAGCAATTATAATCATTCAAGAACGTTCAAACCATGGAGCAGAGGTGAGTATATGAATGATTTTTTTCAATTTGTAACAGAAGAACAACGATGTGCGCTGCTCGATAAAGCCAAAAGGGTTGCAATATCGGCACTTCAGCAATATAACCTGAGATGGGTTGAGATTGAATATATCGGTATTTCGGACACGATTACATATCGAGTTCGGACGAGCTTAGATAAAACATACTTGTTGAGAATCCATTCGGATCGACGGTGCAGTCATGAAATAGACTTAGAGCTTCAATTCCTGGATGCCCTTATTACAGCAGGTATCAAAGTGCCGACAGGTATAACCACTCCAAGTGGGTTAAGATGGTTGAAAATCGGTACGGAGGATGGATTCACCTTCACCCATGTCACCGTGATGAAATGGGTGGAGGGTGTGCATGCCCATGAAGCACTTACAGAAGATCAAGCTTATCAGGTAGGTGTCTTGATGGCCAGAATGCATGAAACTGCACTTGACTTCAAAAGTTCTTCTGATCTTCGTAAGCCCGTATGGGGGATGAACAGTTATAAAGAAGCGCTCGCCAAGCTGGAACGATATGCGGGAACTTTTTTGTCGGAAGTCTCATGGTCACTGTATCAACTCGCAGCTGAAAAAGTTATATCCCAGCTTGATCATATGAAGGCTGATGATTGCAACTACGGTCTCATTCATGCCGATTTACATTTGGGGAATGTAGTATTTGAAGGGGAAGTTCCTCATCCGATTGATTTTGGTAGATGTGGCTACGGTTTTTTTCTTTACGATCTGGCGGCGGTTATGTTATCACTTGTTCCGTACCAAAGATTTAAAGTGCTTCAAGGATATGAAAGCATACGATTGTTGGGATCGGATTATTTTCAGTCTCTGGAGTGTTTTTTCATCATGATCATGATGGAGAATTATAGCCACCATGCCTCCAATCCAAGAGAGACAGAAAGTATAAAGGGTGAGCAAATCTATGCGCTAGCTTATATTCATGAATATTTGCACGGACGCCCGTTTCTGCTGAATGTGGTAGAGCCCATAGAAATAGACGATGCACCAATCTCTAGTTGATCCGGCCATAATAGAAGGGTATCATGATATCATAATACGTGTTACAGAATGGGAGAGAATTGCTTGCAAGTTACGAACCGCCCAGGTGAACATATCACCTGCTTGATCATCATGATTGCCACCATCGTATGGGTTCAATGGACATCATTCCTTCTATCCGCGGCGTGGGGAATCGGACTGATCCTGTTAATATATACATTGTGCAAGCTAAGAAGCGTACGCAAGATATCGACTCAGATAAAGGACACGGCCATCGTGGCCCTTATCATGGTGATAGGTTATATGCTCTATCATTCTTCTGGTGAAATCATCAAACATGGATTAGCGGGGGACGATGCCTGGGCCATCATCCTATCGAGGTTAAGCCTGATATTATTTGGATTACCCTTTGCACTGGCGGCCATGTTAACGAAGAAAAAACCGTTATACCTTGCCACGGGTTCATGGGGAACAACGATTTATTTTCCATGGATATTCAAAGGCCCGGTACAAGACCCGATCTGGCGTTTCATGCTCATTTTCCTGGTTGTCGTCTGTTCCATTTTTTCATTCTTTATTGACTGGGGACAGCCGCATTTTCTCGTTCTTATCGGTTATGCACTATCATTTGCGCTGATCAATGCCGTCCTTGAGGAGCTGCTGTGGCGGGGATACATACTTAGTCATTTTGTAAGTGGATTTGGTGAGCTGAAAGGGCTCGTCATCGCCGGAGTTACCTTTGGTTTATACCACTACCACCTTGGTTTTTCATGGCCGGTTTGTCTGCTGTTTTCAATCTTTGGGATCATGATGGGTGGCGTGGCTATTCGTTCCAAAGGGTTGATTCCCGTGATGGTTATGCATTTTGTGATGAATGTTTTATTTGTTCTTAGCGGCATGATCCTGTAACTTCCTAAGAAGGGCGTCGATAGACGTTCTTTTTTTGTTTTGACCGGTATGGGTAGACTATGGGACGAGCAATTTTGCGCTTGCTTTATATTTATTAAAAATTTTTTTAAAAAAAGTGCAGGGGCAGCTTTCAGAGCTGACGTCTATGTATTTGGGAAGGAGGGGAGAGTTATTGATGCTGAAACGTTAATCACGCGTATCCTGCAAGGTGATCAAGAAGCCTTTCGGGAACTGGTGAACCATTACAGCCAGCACGTGTTCCATACGGCATACTCGGTCCTGCGGGATGCCAAGGAAGCGGAAGATGCGTCGCAGGAAGTGTTTATTCAAGTATACAAAGCTCTCCCCCAGTACCGATCTGAAGGCTTTAAAACCTGGATTACACGCATCACGCTAAATAAAGCGATTGATATGAAGAGGAAGCTTTCCCGTAAACCGCCGGAGCAGCTGCATGGCGAACATGATGAAGTGCTGGATAAACTCCCTTCCCGGGACGAAGACGTGGTTTCTCTGCTCGTACATAAGGAGAGAAGAGAGGAACTTCGAGAGAAAATTAAACAATTGCCGGACAATCACCGCGCCATTATAACGGCTTTTTATTTGGAAGAGAAAAACTACGAACAAATTGCAGCCGAGCTGGATGTCACGGTCAAGACGGTGGAATCGAAATTATACCGGGCCAGACAGTGGATTCGGAAATCATGGAAGGAGGAGGAATGGAAATGAACGTAAAGGATAACGAGCTTAAGATGCTGACGGCACGATATGTTAGAGGAGAAGGCTCGGCAGAAGAACGGTCTTCTTATGAAGAGCTCATGTTATCGGATGACAGCGTGCTGGAGATCTACATGCAGGTACTGGCGGAGCTGGATTCCGAACTCCCTGGCCTGTCAGACCCGGAAGCTTTTACGCAGCAGGTGGTGGAACACGAACAAATTAAGCCATACAACCATAGAGCACCTCTGCGGATTCAGGAACGCCCGAAGCGATGGTACGAACGCGCGATCGTTCACTACACCATTGCCGCCTCCATTACCATGCTGTTTCTCTTCACCGGGGCTTTTGACCGACTTCTTCCCGGCGAAATGAATCATGATGTTCCATTATCCGAAACACCTTCCTACAGTGAGCAATGGGTAGAAAAAACAACGGGCTGGCTTGACCAGCTATTGTCCAGATAAGAAAAAGAAAGGAAGATGCCAAGTGCAACCGCAAAAAAGTAAAGGGTTTGCCTTTATATTAAATATCCTTCCGGGCCTCGGCCATTATTATTGGGGGAGAAAGGGACGCGCCCTGCTATATCCGTTCTTGTTCTTCGGAAGCCTGTTCGGTGGATTTGTGCTTGGGATCATGACGGCTTCCGACGCGGTTTTTGCGCTGGGAATTATCGGAGCCTTAATGATCTGGGGAATCAGCATGCTTGACCTGCTAATTGCTTTGATCCGGTATACGCCTGTAACGATTATCCACGATGAATATGGACGTCCGATGGAGATTCGTCAGGAAAAGAGTGATGAGTCAGAACGCTTTTATACCATATTGCTGTCCTTCATACCCGGTTTGGGGCATTTTCAACTGGGATTGATGCAGCGAGGGTTGTCATTCCTGATCGCATTCTTCGGACTTGGAACGATTCTGCTGTTCTTGACGGGTTTGACTCACGAATCGGTATTCCTGCTGTTTCTGGGCATGCTGCCTATTATTTGGCTCTACTGCATGTTTGATGTGGTTCAGCTGGTTCACCGTAAGCAAGCTGGAGAATTTCTTATCGATCGCACGCTGTTTGATGAGCTCGAGAGTGGCAGAGAGAGCGGACGCCGGAGTAAAGTGTTTGCCACCTTGTTATCGGCGTTTCCCGGAGCGGGTCAAATGTATTTGGGATTGCAAAAACGCGGACTGCAGCTCATGGTCCTATTTCTTGGCAGCATTTATGTGTTGGATGTACTCAAGCTGTCGCTGTTCCTGTTCTTGATTCCGTTGATCTGGTTTTATGCATTCTTTGACGGTCTGCAGCAAGTAAGCCGTTACGGCAGGGAGCCGCTGCGCGATCGACCAATCATCTCGGGACTTGGGAATCAGCAGCGCTGGCTCGGACTTGGACTGCTTGTACTCGGAATCTATTTCGTATTTAGCAGTGTTGTGATGCCTTATATCGATACACATTTTCCTCATCTGCAGCTGGATTACCGCATTCGTTCCTACTTGAAGACCGCGATTATCGCCGTTCTTCTTATCGGAGGAGGAATCAAGCTGATGACTGGCTCGAATAAGGATTCGTTAAGGGGAGAGCGCTCATATTATGATACCGACATCGAATGAGATGTCCATTCATGATTTGGGAAACATTCATCGAAGTCTGAGCGGCAATGGCGAGTAGGTACACTCTCCAGGGGACTATCCTTGCTCGTACCCGGTATATATTCAGCATTCTTCTCATCGGGTTTCTGACCTTCTGCACAGAACCAAAAATAGATATGAACGAGATATGGAGGGAGATATCGTGGCCAAGAATCTGTATTATCTGTTGTATATTGCTCTATTTGTTGTGACTTGTTTGTTTATCTTCAATGCTTATGCATCACCGGATCAGGTACCTGCGCCTTCGATCTCTTTAACGGAGCATGAGCAGAATCGCCTATAGTTTATATAAAGAAAAAACCTGTAAACGATTTTGAATCGTTTTACAGGTTTTTTAATTTTCGTTCAACGAGTATGTATATCAGGATAAAAACGATCACGGTAGCAATGCCTGTCGTCATGAAATGGCCGGTAAGCCTGGCGATCAGCAGCAGGATGACTCCAAAAATCATCAGCAGCAGACTGACATAGGCGTTGGCAACTTTAAAGTTCCGTTCATTTTTGAGAGATGACGTAGTTTTATAAGCATAAAAACTCTTGGAACTTTTGGGCGGAATCAAAAAGAGGACCAAACCATACAAAACAAATACGATGCCAATGGCTAAACTTTCGAGCATCCCTACACACTCCTAACGGAAATATAACGCCGGATGCACCCCAAGAACGCTGGATAAGGGAGCATCCGGCTGTTCAAGCCCTATATCTGCAAATATGAATATATTACTTGGATCCGGCTGCATTCAGAAGCAGACGACGGTAGGCGTATTCGAATATAAACTCAAATGCCTCCAGATGTTTCTTGGCTTCGAATGCATTTTTGCCCCAGGCATAGATGCCGTGGTTACGCAGCAATATGCCGGGTACCGCCGGATCGAGCGCATCCGGAACGAGCTCTGCAATCCGTGGAATCTCTGCGTAGTTCGGCAGGATCGGAATGCGAATCGCGGCGTCCTCTTCCCAAATATTAAAGGCTTTGATCAGCTCGATTCCTTGGGCAGGGACATAACCTTGTTCCCCATACCAATCGCTGATCAGATTGTTATCAATGGTGTGCACATGGAAAATGGCACCGCAGCCGGTCTTGCGATAAATTTCGCAGTGAATCAAGGTTTCCGCGCTAGGTTTTAAGCCGGTTGCTTCGCAAGGCACGCCGTTCTGATCCACAAAAAGATAATCTTCAGGCGTATGTACCGACTTGTCTTTTCCGCTGGCTGTCACCGCAAAATAAAACTGCTCCGGGTTGAACTCGCCAACACGGACAGATAGATTACCGCTGGTGCCGGGGAACCAGTTTCTAGAAGCGAACAGTTCCTTGATCCCTCTAAGATCCTGCAGGGCAGCTTGTTTCTGTTCAAGCTGGATATCTGAAAATGCCACTTACAGCACCTCCTGTTTAAACTTGTCTTTCATGTCGTTCTGGATATCGGTAAATGTCTCGAAGGGTACATGATGTACGCCTAGCTTCCTGCATTGCTCGGTGAGCGAGGAGCGGGAATAAACCAGATCCGCTTGCTTGGCACCTTCAAAATCGGTCAGGCTGTCACCGATCAGAATGCGGTAATACCGGTCGGCCGGAAAACGGCCCATCACCGTGACCTTGCACATGCCGCAGTCGTTATGGCAGGATTCCTTGCAAGGATGAGGCCAGGTAATCTCAATGTGATCCCCTTCGAAATTGGAGCCGTTGCAGAAGATATGGTCTGCCGGGATGCCAAAAGGCTTCAGCAGAGGATCGACAAAGAAATCGATGCCGCCGCTTGTAACGTAGAATTCAATCTGTTCGGATTTTAAATAATCCAGGAATGCACTGAAGCCTTCCCGAATCCCTGCATGGTTTAGAACATATTCGGTAATTTCTTCTCTCATGGAGGAAGGGAAGAGCGCGAACATGCGGCCTACGCCTTCCCGAATTGAAATGGTGCGGTCAAGCGTGTCCTGCATGATCGACTCAAAGCCTTCCGGTTTGAAGTGCTTCATAATGGCGACGATGTTATCGTTGTTTGTGATGGTTCCGTCGAAATCGCAAAAAATGATCGGCTGTTTATCTCCTGATGTCATACTTCTCCTCCCCAGATGTCCAATGCGGCTTTCAGCTCTTCGTGTTCCTCGGCAAAGTGGGCGAGTGGCACGGATTTCATCGTCGCCTCGATCGCTTGTACAAAGGCTTTGCCGCCCGCTTCGGTTCCCATCGGATGTCCGTGGATTCCGCCGCCAGCGTTAACGACCACATCGGTGCCAAAGTCCCGGATGATGCGGGGAACGAGTCCAGGATGAATTCCTGCGGATGGTACCGGCATGCTTCGTTTCACGCCAAGTTTAGCGCTGTGCAGCTCGTCGCGTATCGCGAGATTCTCTTCTCTCGGCATCGTTACCGATCCGTAAGGAGAAGGGAAGAGCACCAGATCCGCGCCGGCAATCCGCATCAGCTGGCCGAGCAGCAGCGGAGCCGTTATCCCATAGTACGGAGAAGGATAAATGGCCCCGGCAAGCGCAGGGTGAGCCGCAATAGGCACGGTGATATCCGGATCACTGCTTAACTCTTGCAAAACGTCATACCCATAGGACAGCACATTAAAGAGCAGGGCGTTAGCGCCGGCATCAATCGCACGCAGCGCTTGCTCACGCAGCCTCGACGTCCGTCCGGTCAGATTGGCTGCATACAGCAGTTTTTTGCCTGTCTGTTGTTCCACGTCGGCAGCAGCCTGGATGCACATGCTGACCCGTTTTTCGATTGGGGTGAGGTCGTTCTCGAACAGGATTTCATCATCTTTGATAAGATCCACCCCACCAAGCGCCTGACGGATAAATTGGGCTCTAAGCTCGTCCGCATTCAGTCCGATTACTGACTTGAATATGCTCATGAGCAGAGGGCGGTCATGGACGCCGAGTAGATCGCGGACTCCGTCGATGCCATATTTCGGTCCGGGAAACGCACTCAAGAAGTCGGGAGACAAATCCAGGGAAGTCAGTTTGATGCGCCCGTCCATGGAAATTTTGCCGAACACGGTCACCAGCAGGGCTGGGATATCCCGGCTGAAATTAATGTCCGGATAAGCAATGCTGACGTCCGCATACCGGCTGCCTGGCTCCCAGCCCTCGTGAACCTGAATGTCAACAACTTCGCCAAGATGCTTCTGCATCGCTTCACGCTTGGCTTGCGGCAGCTCGGTCCAGCTGCCGACCGTCATGCCAATTGCGATGGAAGTCGCCTTCTTACAAAAATCCGCCTGGTCGTCATAGATTCGGTACGTTGCGATACAGCGGCTCATGAGATCTGCTCCTTCAGCATGGCGCCCATTTCTTTGGAACGCTCAGCACAGCGGTTCACGGCGGCAATGATGGTTTCGAAGAAATCGCCTTTATCGAGCGTTTCGAGGGCCGCTTGCGTTGATCCGTTCGGCGATGTAATTTTCGCACGAAGCGATGAAGGCTGTTCCCCGGTCTGCTGCACCATCCGGGCGGCGCCCAGAATGGTTTGGAGTGTCAGCTCGCGGCTTTGTTCCGGCGTCAAGCCGCCGCGGATCCCTGCGGCAGTCATGGCTTCCATCATGTAATAGAAGTAAGCCGGACCACTGCCGGATATACCGGTCAGGATATCCATCTTCTCTTCTTCAATGACCGTTACATTACCAACAGCTTCGAACAAGGTCATGACCAGTTGGCGCTGTTCTTCGCTGATTTCCTTCGAGAACGCGATTCCTGTGGAACCAAGCCCGATGGAGGCGGATGTATTCGGCATCGTACGTGCAATGGGCTGCTGGGTTCCAAGCAGCGTCTGCGTCGTATAAATCGAAAGTCCGGCAATCACGGAGATGATCAATTGATCGCTTGAGAGCTTCGGTCCCAGTTCTTTTAACGCTTTAGCAGCATCCTTCGGTTTCATGGCAAGCACGATCACCGGTGAAGTTTTCAGAATTTCGATTTTAGCGGCATCGTCGTTATTGATCTGGACACCATAGCGCTCACTCAGTTCCTGAAGGCGCTGAACATTGCTCCGATTAAGCATCGTAATATTTTCAGGAAGCACGACAGAACGGCTGACTAATCCTCGTACGATCGCTTCGGCCATCGAGCCGGCGCCGTAGAAGGTGATTGCTTTATCTATTAAAGGTCGGTTCTGCGGGGATTGGCACATCGTTATTTCCTCCTTTATGGCTTTAGATGAATGATTTATTCGCGTATTTGACCACTACCGATAATAACATATTTGGAGGAAGTAAGCGCGGGTAATCCCATAGGACCTCTGGCATGCAGCTTCTGGGTGCTGATCCCGATTTCGGCGCCGAAGCCAAATTCAAAGCCATCGGTGAAACGGGTCGAAGCGTTATGATAAACAGCAGCTGCGTCTACTTCCTGCAAGAAGCGCTGCGCATGATCCTTATCCTCCGTAACGATACATTCCGAATGCTTTGTGCCATTAATCGAAATATGCTCAATGGCCTCATCCAGGTGATCCACGATTTTGATGTTTAAGATATAGTCGTTGTACTCGGTAGCGTAATCCTCAGACGTCGCTTTTACAGCCCAAGGAACGTAATCCAGGGTACGCTGACATCCTCGCAGCTCGACGTTACGCTCGCGGAATGCTTCAGCCAGCACGGTCAGATGTGATTTGGCATAATCAGCATGGACGAGCAGGGTTTCCATGGAATTGCAGACCGAAGGGCGCTGCACCTTGGCATTGAGACTGATGGCAACTGCCATGTCCGGCTCTGCCGATGCATCTATATAGGTATGACATATCCCGGCTCCGGTTTCGATCACGGGCACCGTGGCATTTAACACAACGTTCTGGATCAGCGAGCTCCCGCCGCGAGGGATAATGACATCCAGCAGTCCGTTGAGCTTCAGCATTTCATCCACGGAGGAACGGTTCGGGTCCTCGATAAGCTGAAGCGCATCCTTAGGCAGTGCGGTGCGTTCCATAGCTTCGTGAAGCACCTCGATGATTTTGCGGTTGGAGGAGAGGGCGGAAGAACCCCCGCGGAGTACGACCGCGTTGCCTGTCTTCAAGCACAGTCCGGCTGCATCGACCGTCACATTTGGACGTGCTTCATAAATGATGCCGATCACGCCAAGGGGAACACGTTTCTTGACGATGTTCAGTCCGTTCGGGCGATCGATCGTTTCCAAGGTGTCGCCGATTGGGTCCGGCAGCTTCACGATTTGGCGTAAGCCTTCGGCAATGCCCTCGATTCTGGTTTCATTCAGTGCCAATCGGTCCAGGAGGGAGGCGGAGGTGCCAAGCTCCTTCCCACGACGTAGATCCTCCGCGTTTGCTTCCATAATATCAGCTGTCCGTTGGATCAGTGCGTCTGCCATGATGAGCAGAGCCTGATTTTTCTCCTCGGTGCTCAGTCTGCCAAGACCGAATGCGGCCTGTTTGGCCAGCTTGGCTTTATTGCGAACCTCACTCATAATAATTCCTCCTTAAATGGATGATTAGGAAAAGCATTATTGGTTATGGGAACCAGATTATTTTAACGTGATCCATTCATCTCGGTGAATGACCTCAAGCCGATGGATTTCCCCGATGATGCCGATCACTTGACTGCTCGGCAAACCGAGCACGGCTTGCAACTGGTCCTCATCGTAATTGACGATCCCCCTGCCGAGCCTTTCGTTGTTCATATTAACGACTTCCACCACGTCTCCGGCATGGAAGCTGCCTTCGATCCGTTTAATGCCAACGGGAAGGAGGCTGTGGCCTCCGTGAATCAGCGCCTTCTCGGCGCCCGGATCGACAACGATCCGGCCTAGCGGCGAGGACATAAAGCCGAGCCACTGCTTTTTCATCGGCAGAGAGGATAGGTGGGTAGCAAAATAGGTGCCTTTACCTGCATGCTCAAGCGCCTTAAGCAAATCGCCGGTCTCGCTGGCTTTGCCAACGAAGACGGGGACACCGCCGCGGGTGGCGATTTTGGCAGCATCGATTTTCGATCGCATGCCGCCTGTACCTACGCTGGAACCAGCGCCTCCTGCCATGCTGTAAATCTCATCGGTAATTTCATCAATTTCCTCATATTTCGTTGCATCCGGCGACTTGCGTGGATCAGCCGTGTACAAACCATCCGTATCGGTCAGGATGATTAATTGCTGGGCGCGGACCAAGTTCGCAACCAGAGCGGATAACGTATCGTTATCGCCAAATTTCAGTTCGTCAATGGAAACGGTGTCGTTCTCATTAATAATCGGAATAACGCCTTGCTTCAGAAGCTCCGTAATCGTCATGTTGGCATTATTCATGCGTTTGCGGTTCGCGAAGTCGCCTCTCGTCAATAGAATTTGCGCGGCCTTCAATTGATGGGTGGCCAGCGCATTCTGGTAAGCACGCATCAGCAGCGCTTGGCCCAGTGCGGCGGATGCTTGCTTCTCATGCAGCAGCTTCGGTCTGCTCTCGTAGCCGATCTCTCGAAACCCTGCTGCGACGGCGCCGGATGTCACGAGCAGAACCTCATGACCGGCTTTGCGGAGAGCGGCAAGCTCTCCGGCAAAGAAGGCGATGGAATCAAGATTAAGTCCGCCCTCGTCTGTCGTAAGGGAGCTGCTTCCGATTTTTACGACGATGCGCGATAGCATCGTGATCACTTCCTTGTATTTATGATGGGTAGGTATAGCTGTAACGAATCCATTTCCTGAAAACAAAAAAACTTTCGTCCTGTATGAAAAAGGACGAAAGTTTGACTTCCGCGGTACCACCTTTGTTGATGAGCGCAGCTCATCCGGCTTTAACCCTGTAACAGAAGGCACTGTCCTGGCAAGCCAGGCCGCTCGGGGGTAGGTTTCGGAAAGGGGGTCACGGCAAATTCTTTCAGCCCATGGAATTCGCTCTCTGGTCATCGTGCCATATGCTTTCGTACTGGTCCCGTCATTGCGTTTGTGAAAACTGCATTCAATTGTTATTGCAAGAATAGCACATCGTTTTTGTTTTTTCAAAAGGAAAAAGGTTAACCGAACAGGTTCAGCTTGCCGATTCGGTAGGCGGCTTCCTGCATTCGCTCTTCGCTGCTTAACAGGCCGACGCGGACATATCCTTCGCCGTGATCGCCAAAGCCGACACCAGGCGCAACCGCGACCTTGGCCTCCTCAAGCAGCAGATCGGCAAAGGATACCGAAGTAAAGCCCTTCGGTACCGGCAGCCAGCTGAAAAAGGAGCCAGCCGGTTTTTGAGCTTCCCAGCCGATTTCGGACAGGGTGCCATAGAAGGCATCCCTTCTCGATTGGTAGCGTGCCACCAACTCCTCAACGCAGTCTTGCGGCGAGGTGAGAGCCGTGGCCGCTGCTGCCTGAATGCCGCCGAACAGGCTGACATAGATGTGGTCCTGCAGCATATTGATCAGCGAGATGATTTTTTTGTTCCCCAGGGCAAAGCCAACGCGCCATCCGGCCATATTATAGGTTTTGGAGAGCGTGTAAAATTCCACGCCAACTTCTTTGGCTCCTTCTGCCTGCAAAAAGCTGACTGGACGATCTCCATCAAATCCGATCGCTCCATAAGCAAAATCGCTGGCTACAACGATCCCGTGTTCGGCGGCGAATGCTACCGTATCCTCGTAGAAGGACAGGGGAGCGACGACGGATGTCGGATTATTCGGGTAATTTAAGAACATCAGCTTCGCTTTTTCTCTGTCTGCTGGTGTGATCGCGCCATAGTCGGGAAGAAACCGGTTCGCAGCGGTTAACGGCATGAATTTCATCTGGGCACGGGCCAGTGCAACGCCGGACCAGTAATCCGGATAACCGGGGTCCGGGACAAGACATACATCGCCCGGATTCAGAAGCACTTGCGGAAGCTGTACAAGCCCTGTTTTTCCTCCAAACAGAATCGCTACCTCCGTCTCCGGATCCAGATCCACGTTGTAGTCTTCCTTATATCGATGCGCAATGGCTTCTTTAAGAAAGGAAAAGCCGGTAAAAGGCGAATATTTGTGAAACTGCGGATTGTCGGCCGCTTCCTTCAAGCTGGATACGATATGAGGCGGTGTGGGCTGATCGGGATTTCCCTGTCCGAGATTGATCACATCATGTCCCTGCGCCACTTGGCGGTTTACCTTGGAGACCAAGGTCGCGAAAAATTGCGTGGGCAGCTGGGACATCATCTCGGCCAGCTCTATTTGGAATTCGTTTAATTTGTTGTTCATTGCAGTTTCATCACTCCGTTATCTAATTACGCTCGAATACAGCTGATATTGAAAACAATTAGGATTAATTTAACACGATTTATCAGGGGTGTATAGAGGGAAATGGTGCTTGGGTGTTGCAGCAACAGGGCGGGGGAGGCTATGATGATGACATATAGAGAACGGATGAATTCCTGAAAAAGAGCCCGATCATGGATTTCATGATTACATCGGCGCTGGTGCTGGATTCAACCGGAATAACAGGAGGCTGCAAGATGACTGGAGAAGCAAAGGCTCAATTGAATATCGCACTTATCCAAGCCGATATTGAAATAGGAAACGTAAAGGCCAATATGAGTAAAATGCTCGGCATGATGGAGCAGGCCGCAGCGGCTGATAGGAAGCCGGACGTCATCGTGCTGCCGGAAATGTGGAATACGGGGTATGCGCTGGACCGAATTCAAGAGCTTGCCGATCCCATGGGACAGGAAACCTCTCGCATGCTGAGCGAATTTGCACGAAAACATCGTATTCAAGTCGTAGGCGGGTCTGTAGCCGAACGAATCGAAGATCGGATTTATAACAGCATGTATGTATTTAACCGGAGCGGGGAGCAGATCGCCAAATATTCCAAAATTCACCTGTTCCGCCTGATGGATGAAGAGAAGTTTCTGCAAGCTGGGCAGCAGCCCGTAACCTTTGAGCTGGAACAATTAAAAGCGGGCGCGTCGATCTGTTACGATATACGGTTCCCCGAGCTGTCCCGCACCCTCGCACTCGGCGGCGCTCAAGTGCTGTTTGTGCCAGCGGAGTGGCCGCATCCGCGACTGCATCATTGGAGAACGCTGCTCATGGCCAGAGCGATCGAGAACCAAATGTACGTCGTTGCGTGTAATCGAGTTGGAACCAGCGGAGAAACGGGCTTTTTCGGCCACTCCATGATCATCGATCCATGGGGGGAGGTCATTGCCGAAGGGGATGAGCAGGAAATGATCCTGACCGGTACGCTGGATTGCGGTCTTACGGATGAAGTGAGAGGACGCATTCCGGTTTTTGAAGACCGCCGTCCGAATTTGTATTTTCAATAAAAGTGATGATGGTTAAACTCCTCTAAAAAATGAAGTTTCATCTGGGCAGAGGCGGGTATACTATGGGTAATCCGTCTGAGAGGAGGCTTTGAATGATGGCAGACAACAACCAATTCGACAGCCAAAACCATGAGCAGGAAGAAGAGCAGAAACAACAGTTCCGCAACTTTGTGGAAAACGTTGCCGGGGGCGGCAACGGAAAGAACGAGTCGATTCAAGATCAGTCCCGTACTGCGGATGAACAGAACCGATTGATTGACCAGCATAATTTGCGTAAATAAAATTCCGTTTAAAACGAAATGGGAGTGCTATAATTTCACGTTGAGAAGAAGCTCAGCTTGGTCTTGTTCGTTGACCTTGGCTGAGCTTCTTCTCTTTATTCATGGGGCAGCGTGCACTAGTCCTGAACGCTCTCCACAACCAGCTTGTCCATGACCTGCTTAAAAGTGTCGATGAACGCATCCGCCGCTTTGGACAAATAGCGGCCGTTGCGGTAAGCCACAACCAGCGTGCGGCTCGGAACCGGATCAGCGAGCGGCAAGTAGACCGGAATAAACTCGCTGCGTTTCGCACGGGCGATAAAACGAGGCACCAGCGTTATGCCCATTCCGGTTGCGACCAGCGATTGGAGCGTCTCGATGTTGCTGCTCTCGAATACAACGTTCGGTTCAAAGCCTGCCTCCCGACATATATCAAAGGTGAGCTTCCGGAAGCCCTGTCCTTTTTTGAGGACAACAAACGCTTCGTTCCGGATTTCATCGATTGTGATGGGCCGTACGGGATCGGAGGCTGCCCGCAGCGCAAGCGGATGCTGCGGAGGAACAGCCAAATCGATCATTTCCTCACCGATGGGAATCCAGGACAGCGACGGCTCGGCCAGCGGCAGCGCCAGGAGGCTAAGATCGGCCTTGCCGCTGGCCGTCAGCTTCTCCAGGTTCATGGAGGAGTCTTCCAACAGGGTGATCTCAATATCCGGATATCCCTTTTTAAAGGCAGGCAAAACCCGTGGCAGCAGGTGAGAACCTGTAATCGGCATGCTGCCGACTACGACTTTACCCTTTCGAAGCTGGGAGATGTCCGACATCTCCTGTTTCAGCTGCTCGACGGCGTCCATGATCTTCTGGGCATGCTCGACGAAGTTGGCTCCGGCATGGGTAAGCTCAACGTTGCTCGTATTGCGCTGGAACAGCAGCACGCCGAGCTCTTTCTCCAGCTTGGAGAGCTGCTGGCTCAAGGAAGGCTGGGCGATATGAAGCTTCTCCGCGGCTCGGGAAAAATTTTTATCCGCCGCAATTTGCAGCGTATATTGCAGTTGTCTCAGTTCCATTTAAGCATCACTCCGTTATAGCTGAATCCTATTACTTTTATAGATATTATATCTTGGAACAATGAAGAAGGAAATGATATATTACTATCAACGTAAAGATGATGCGTTGTAGATCTTCCTTATATTTAAAGAAGATGACAAGCAAATATCTTCTCATGGACGTAAAGAACAATGGGGTGATGATGATGAGTAAGAAGACAATGTTCGAAAAAATTTGGGATAACCACGTTATTCATCAAGAAGAAGGCAAGCCGGGTATTTTGTACATTGACCTGCATTTGGTTCACGAGGTAACTTCACCGCAAGCATTTGAGGGTTTGCGTCTTAGCGGCCGTAAAGTACGCCGTCCTGAACTGACCTTCGCAACGATGGATCACAACGTTCCAACGAAAGACCGTTTTAACATTACGGATCCGATTTCGAAGCAGCAAATCGATACACTGACCAAGAACTGTCAGGATTTTGGCGTTACCCTGTATGATCTCGATACGATTGATCAAGGCGTTGTGCACGTCATGGGGCCGGAACTTGGCTTAACGCATCCGGGCAAAACGATTGTATGCGGCGACAGCCATACATCCACACACGGTGCATTCGGCGCCCTTGCGTTCGGTATCGGAACAAGCGAGGTTGAGCATGTTCTGGCAACCCAATGTTTGCAGCAGGCCAAAGCAAAGACCATGGAAGTGCGCTTTGTCGGTCGCCGCAATCCGGGCGTAACGGCCAAGGATATGATCCTTGGCGTAATTGCGAAATACGGAACGGATTTTGCAACAGGCTATGTTATTGAGTATACGGGTGAAGCGATCCGCGAATTGTCGATGGAAGAGCGCATGACCGTGTGCAACATGTCCATCGAAGGCGGAGCCAGAGCGGGCATGATCGCTCCGGATGAAACGACGTTTGAATACTTGCGCGGACGTCAATATGTTCCGCAAGGCGAAGCTTTTGATGCTGCAGTAGCCGCTTGGAAAGAGCTTGTGACAGACGAAGGCGCCGAGTTCGACGTGGTGGTTGAGTTCGATGTAGAATCTCTGATCCCGCAAGTAACTTGGGGAACGAGCCCGGGTATGGGTACTGACATTTCCTCGACGGTTCCTAACCCTGCGGATTTCAAGACCGAGAATGAGCGCAAGGCAGCGGAGAAAGCGCTGGAGTATATGGCGCTTGTGCCAGGGACGCCAATGTCCGAAATTCCGATCGATTATGTCTTTATCGGTTCTTGCACGAATGGACGCATTGAAGATTTGCGTGCGGCAGCAGCCGTAGCGAAGGGCCATAAAGTGTCCAGCAATGTGACAGCCATCGTTGTTCCCGGATCAGGCCGAGTGAAGATCCAGGCTGAACAAGAAGGGCTCGACAAAATTTTTGTTGAAGCGGGTTTCGAATGGCGTGAAGCAGGCTGCAGTATGTGTCTCGCGATGAATCCGGATGTACTGAAGCCGGGACAACGCTGCGCATCCACGTCCAATCGTAACTTCGAAGGACGCCAAGGCCGCGGCGGCAGAACGCATCTCGTGTCGCCGGCAATGGCAGCGGCAGCTGCGGTTAAAGGACGCTTTGTGGATGTACGTGACTGGAACTTTGCAGCCGAAGAAGTTGTGAGCTAAGAAGGACGGAGGAGAAGTTTATGCAAGCATTTACGAAATTACACGGTATTGTCGCACCTGTAGACCGGGTGAATGTAGATACGGACGCCATTATTCCGAAACAGTTTTTGAAACGGATTGAACGTACAGGATTTGGACAGTTTCTGTTTTACGAGTGGCGGTTTGATGAAGAGGGAGGCAATATCGACACCTTCTCGCTGAACCAGCCTCGTTACCAAGGCTCGACCATTCTGATTTCCCGTGCCAACTTTGGCTGTGGTTCTTCCCGTGAGCATGCCCCTTGGGCGATTCTCGATTACGGATTCCGCGTGGTCATCGCTCCATCGTTTGCTGACATTTTCTACAATAACTGCTTTAAGAACGGGATTCTTCCGATCAAACTGTCGGAGGAGCAGGTGGAAGAATTGTTCCAGCGCACAGAAGGTAATGAAGAATATAAGCTGAACGTCGATCTGGAGAGCAAAACGATAACGGATGATCAAGGACTCCATATTGACTTTGATCTTGACGAGCACCGCCGTCAATTCCTGCTTCAAGGGCTGGATGACATCGGTTTGACGCTGCAGCATGAAAGTGCAATCGATGCATACGAGAAGAAGCATGGGGAGCGTCTGTTCGCTTAATCTCGTAATTCCACTGCAAAAGGTTACAAGATTATTAAACTTCCATTTCCTGTGTAGGAAATGGAAGTTTTTTTTGGTATTATGGAATTAATATGCAGCGGCAGCCAAGAGGAATCATTGTTTTATGTCAGTATTTGTCCGGCAGCGTCTGTCGGGAATGTGCTGATTTACATATTTTTAGTTTTATTGCTAGATTTGCTTTTCAAATTTAATCATGGGATGATCGAGGTGGATTCATGAAGAAGTTAGGGTTTGTAATGATGTTGATAGTCTTCTTGCTGGCGTTTCCGAAAAGTGGTGAAGCCAGTTCTTCAAATGCGGCCATTTTTCTTGACGGGGAACCATTGAATTTGTCTTCGGGCGTCCAGGTAGCCAACATGAAAGGTAACGTGATGATTCCGATCCGCGTGGTATCCGAGAATCTCGGCTTCAAGGTAGGTTGGGAGAAGGCCAGCCAAACCGTTACCGTTGAGAACAGCGAGAAGACGGTCCGCATGGTGGTCGGCAGCCATCAGGCAGAATTGAATGGTGCTCAGGTTGATCTGAATTTACCACCTGTCTTGAATGGGAAGAGCACGCTTGTGCCGCTTCGGTTTGTTAGTGAACAGATGGGGCTTGATGTGAAATGGGACAACCAGACGAAGGCAGTGTTCCTCTCCAGCTCCCTACCACCGGTCTCTGAAGGAGAGGTCGATTCAGGTGCCGGAAACAATCCGGGCAGTCAAACACCTCCGCCTGTCGAAACAGGGAACCAGGCAGCCATGACGGGGCTCAGCTTTAGCGACAACCGGTTGATGATTGCTACAGAAGGTGCGGTTACGCCAAATGTCTTTAAAGTGACAGGACCCGATCGGATTGTTATCGATCTTCCCGATACCGTATTCTCTTCTGCATTCCTGGCTGGACATGCTGTGAATCCGCAAAGCGGCGGCGAGATGGAAATCACGGATTATCCAGATGTTATGAAAGTACGATATGCCATGTTCAGTGACAATCCGTCAACTGTGCGTATTGTCATCGACCTGACAGGACCTACAAATTATGGAGTAACCCAAGAAGCGGGGCTCATTATTGTTGACCTGAACGCAGAGGGAGAAATCCTCGTACCGCCCGTTCCCCCGGTGACCGGCAACGGCAAGAAGACGGTTGTTATTGATGCCGGTCACGGCGGCAGTCAGCCGGGCGCGATCAGCGCAAACGGTAATCAAGAGAAGGTTCTTAATCTTAATATTGCTTTGAAAGTGGAAGCCTTGCTGAAAACAGAAAAGAACATTAATGTTGTGATGACGCGGAGCGACGATTCAACGCTGGGTCTTAGCGATCGCGTGAAAGTGGCGAATTCCATAAAGGCCGATATATTTGTATCGATTCACGGAAACAGCAACAATTCCAGCAGTCCGCACGGCACAGAGACTTACTTCACGAGAGATGCCAGCAAACCTTTGGCGAACGTGATGCATAAACATCTTGTCAAGGCGACTGAACTCATGGATCGGGGAGTCAAATATAGCAGTCTTCATGTGACGAGAGAAACGACGATGCCGGCTGTCCTGCTCGAGATTGGCTTTTTGAGCAACAAGGGTGACGAAGCCCAGTTGTTTGAAGACGATTTCCAGAATCGTGTTGCACAAGGTATTGTAGCGGGTATTAAAGAATATCTTCAAGTACAATAATGTGTACAAGATTTGATGAACTTAGAGGGGGACGAAAGTCATGAACAAAAAATATTGGATGACAGGATTGCTGGCGCTGCTGCTTGCATTTAGTGCCGGCTGTGGACAGAAGCCGACTGCAGCCCCTGCCGAGACAAATCCGGAGACCGCAACAGAAGAAGTACAAACGCCGCAGGATAATCCGGAAGAAACGGCGGCTGATGATCATAAGGAAGATGAAGCAATACCTGTAAACGCAGGCGAGGGAACAAGCACACCACCGCAGAGCACAACCGGTGAAAGCACTGGGACCCCTGTGGATACAAAGGATGTGAATGCAACGGAGGACCAAGCGAAGAAGGCCAATATTAAACTCTATTATACGGACCCTGAGATGATCGATCTGAAAGAGGCAAGCAAAGAGATCACGTACTCGGGTGAAGAAGATAAATATAAGAAAGCCTTTGAAGGACTTCAAACGAGCAGTGATGCCGAACTAAGTCCACTATGGTCGGATAAGATTACGCTGAAGTCACTTAAGTTTGATAAAGGAGCTTTGACGCTGGATATCACCAAACCAGCCGAAGCCAACCTCGGATCCGGAGGGGAAATGTTTGCGATTGATGCCTTGCAGAAAACCTTCTTCCAGTTCGATGAGGTGCAGTCCCTGGAATTGCTAGTAGATGGTAATCAGATCGAAAGTTTAATGGGACATGTTGAGCTGGAGCATCCAATGACTCGGAAGTAGTTATAAGGTACTATTAACGAAATTCAAATGAAGGACTAAACACCTATTTCAGTTTTTGAAATAGGTGTTTTTTTGGTAAAAAGGGAACAATTTCGCAACTTTCATCGTGACTTTGCGTCTATAGGTTGTCAGGTAATGTCGGACAGGCTGAGTGCAGAAACGCCAATCTGTGGCAAAATAATAGGATGGTAGGGGTGAAGGATGAAGAAGTTCGGTTTTTTAATGTTTCTGGTTGTCATCATGATTGCGTTTCCTAAAATGGCGGATGCGAGTTCGTACAGCGCAAAGATTTACCTGGATGGCCAACAAATCAATCTGTCATCTGGCGTGAAGGTCGAGAACAATAACGGCACCGTCATGGTTCCGATCCGTGTCATATCCGAGAATCTGGGATTTGACGTGTACTGGAACAAGGCGACCAAGACGGTAACTGTCCAAGACGGCTCGCAGACAGTAACGATGGTGATTGGAAGTCAGCAAGCTGACATCAACGGTCAGCGCGTACAAATGACCAAGGCACCTGTTCTACGCGGTGGAACAACACTGGTTCCCATCCGGTTTGTAAGTGAGCAGATGGGCCTTCAAGTAAGATGGGATAACGCGCAGAAGTCAGTCTATCTGACCTCGTCCTACGACGGGAGTAACCCTAGTGAAGAGCCTGGCGTAACTACGTCGACTGTGGACGGCATCAGTTTCAGTGAAAACAGGCTGATGGTCGCCGTTACGGGCAATGCCAAGCCGAATGTATCAAAGCTTAGTAATCCGGACCGTATCGTCATCGATATGGTGAACACGAATTTCTCGGATACGTTCAGCAGCAATGCCAGCTTTGATGACGTGATGAAGACCGGTCAGATGGACGTAACGGGATATCCGGATGTCAAATCCGTACGTTATTCCTTGTACAACAGCAACCCGATGACCGTGCGCATTGTCATTGATCTCAACTATGGCAAAAATTACACCGTTTCAGGCCTTGAGAACGGATCGGGCCTATTCATTGTGGATTTGAATACGGGCTCCAACCCTACACCTGGTACAGGCGGGAAGAAGCTTGTGGTCATAGATGCGGGTCATGGAGACCACGATCCGGGAGCAATCGGGGTAACGAAGAAGAGGGAGAAGGATTTCAACCTCGCGATGGCGCTGAAAGTTGAGAAATTGTTGGCCAAAGAACAAAATATCGAAGTCGTTTTGACTCGCAGTAACGATACTTTCCTCGAGCTGAAGGATCGCGCAAAAATTGCGAATGATCTGAAGGCTGATGTTTTCATATCGATACATGCTAATAGCGGCCCTTCCACTGCAAGCGGAACCGAAACCTATTACTACCATGAATCTGACAAAGCGCTGGCGAATGCACTCCATAAAGAGATCGTAAAGGCTATGGGCTTAAAGGATCGCGGAGTGAGATACGGCAATTTCCATGTCATTCGCGAGACCAAAATGCCTGGCGCTCTGCTGGAAGTCGGGTTCCTGAGCAACAAGACCGATGAGAGCAAGCTTTTTGATCCGGCAACGCAGGATCGGGTAGCCGAGGCCATTGTCAGAGGGATCAAAAATTATTTGAAGGTTGATTAACGATACGACAGGGATCGTGATTGCAGGAGGTGGCTACTTTTGAATAAAAAAATATGGTCGGCTGGCCTACTGGCAGCCGTAATGCTGATTGGTGCCGGTTGCGGGCAGAAACCCGGAGCAGCTCCGGACAATACGCCTGGGCAAGTAACGCCTGCACCTGATGATCAGACAGGACAGGATCATAGTGGAGCGTCGAACGGATCAGGCGGATCGTCTACGGGCAGCGGCAGCGAAGTGACAACGCCGGAAGCAAAAACAGAGAGCATCAAAGCCTATTACACGGATCCAGATTTGATGGAGCTGGTAGAAGGTACGGCCGAAATTTCGTATAAGGAAGATCAAGAAAAATACGAAGCGGCGTATCAAGCATTGCAAAAGAGCGATAAGGCCGATATGGTTCCCCTGTGGGAGAAAATCGGACTGAATTCGTTGAAATTTGAAAACGGAGCTCTGACGCTCGATGTGACGGTTCCGGACGAAGCTAACCTGGGTGCAGGCGGCGAGTCGTTTGCCATCGATGCGATCAAAAAAACCTTTTTCCAGTTTGACGAAGTGAAATCACTTCAAATTCTGGTGGATGGTCAGCAGACCGAATCGTTAATGGGTCATGTCGATATGGAAAATCCGATGACTCGGTAATGATGGTTGAAGGAGATCACGATCTGCTGTCGAATATTAGTATATGATGAAGCAGTAGTTATTGAGAGGGGAAAGAAAATGGTACTTAGACACAGCAAACATGTTCATTCCAAAAAAGTGGTCTCCGCCGTCATGGCCGGACTTATAGCATTCGGAGGCGGGGCTTCGATCGTCTCGGCAGATGAAGAAGCGTCAAATGCGACAACGGCAAATGCATCCCAAACGGCCATAAACGCATTCAGTGACGTTAATGCCGGATATTGGGGAGAAAAGTATATTTATCAGTTAGCAGCACAGGGGATCGTGACCGGGAATAACGGAAAGTTTCGTCCGAACGATCCCGTAACGCAGCAGGAAGCCGTAACGATGGCGATCCGGTTCTTAAGCATGCAGGATCAATTAAGCAACGGCGCTGCGACATTACCGACAAATATTAAAGTGAATGATTATTTTACGAAGTATGTTGAACTGGCTTTTCAGCAAAACCTGCTCGACAAGCAAAAAGAATCCGGATATACGGACGAGAAAGTCATTTGGGGCGCGCAGAAAGCATCCCGGGAATGGATAACCGAAGTCCTTGTCCGTTCCATTGGACGTACGGCGGAGGCTGATGCAGCTAAAAATAAAGCGACAGGCTTTGCGGATAACGCCAAGATATCCCCGGATCGTCTGGGATATGTCAATGTAGCCGTTGAGTTAGGTCTTGCAAAAGGCTTGAACGGCAACAAGTTCGATCCGCAAGGGGCCGTTACCCGTGCCCAGCTTGCAACGTTCCTCAGCCGTGCCCAGGCCTACATTACCACAAATTACGAGAACCAATACAAAGGTTCTATCGCTTCGATCGAGAACGGCAAGCTGGAGCTTTATGCCGATGGCAAGCTGAATTCATTCAAGCTGGATAATTCGACAGCGTATTTCACCTCGGATTCGGAGAAGAGATTGCAATTCTCGGAGATCAATCCTTACACACAAGCAGTGGTCATCGTGAATAACGGAACGGCTGCTTACGTAGAAATTACGGATTCGACCCAGCAAGTGGAGCGGCTTGACCGCACATATGCACGTTTGTCGCCGAACAACGTCATTTGGCTGGATACTGGCAGCACCTTTGAAGAGTTGAGTTACGAGCCAAGCACGGTGTTCCTGGATCAGAACGGAACCAAGATCGATCCGAAGACGCTTGCTGCCGGCAGTCTGCTTACGATTGAACGCGAAACATACAGCCCGCAGAAGAAAATCGTGTCAATCCGGGTGAAGAGCGGCTTGGTTAACAAGACGGGAGCAGGCGTCGTTCAGAACGTGGATACGGTAAACAAAAGAGTAACCCTTAAGGATAGCACCGGTTATGAGGATACGTACACGTGGGATGATGCCACCGTCATTCGATATCAGAATCAGATTTTGGCTCCGGCTGAATTGAAGAGCGGCTACACCGTGAACTTTTCGGTAGAAAACAGCGTTCTGCAGACGATGGAAGTTACGCAAAGCGTCGATCGTACCGTGCAGGCAATGCTTTATTCCATTGAAGAGAACGGGAAGACCATCACATACAAGCGAAGTGGAAGTACACAGCTCGAAACGAAGTATCTGGCAGAGAAGCCGGAAATCTTTATTAACGGCGTGGCTAAACCTGTTCTGTCCGATTTACTCGCTGATGCCGTATCCGGTGACCAGGTAACACTGACCATTAACGCTGAGGAAAAAATTTCGAGAATCGAAGTAACGGGTCGTCAAATCGAGCAGTTGGATGCCGTTACCGTCGTAAATTACGACGGGAAGACGCACTGGCTGACCGTCAAGGATGCGAACAACCAGCCTCGTGTAATCGTCTTGGATGACAAGACGAAGCTGGACTCGAGCTACGGAACCACGCTGGATAAAGTTGGACCACTGCTTGTCTCGGGACGCAAGGTAAGTGTCTCCCTGATTGGTACCCGCGTACTCTCATTAGAAGTGGTATACAAAGTAGAAGGTAAAATTAACAGCATTAATACATCCAAGCAAGTGATTTCGATTATGACCGCTAACGGTAAAGCGGAAGAAATCTCTTACTACAATAGTCCGATTGTGGAAATCTTCGGCAGATCAGGCGCATCCCTGGCAGATTTGCGGATTGGTGACGAAGTGTTAGCCCAGCTGTCGAACAATCAGGATTACTTACAGAGCTTAAAACTCAAAACTTCCGCACAATTTGAGGTTGTTTCAACGGAACCCACAAGGAACCGTATTCGAGTGAAAGCAAACGGCTCCACAAGCGATATTTATACCGATAAATCCATATTGACCGGCGAAACCGGACAAGTAATTCTGCTCGCTGATTTGCGTCCGGGAGCACTCGTTAATATAACGTTCCAAGGCTTAACGCCTGTAGCGGTAGCTGAAGTTAAATTGACGCTTGGCGAAGTGACAAGCGTTGATGCTTCCGCAAATGCATTGACCACGAAGGATTATTCAGGCAATAGCCAGACGTTAGGTGTAAGCGGCGGAGTTAAAGTCGTTAAGAATGGTTCAACGGCTTCGAATTTAAGCGCATTGACCTCAGGAGATCGCGTAGAGATTCGAAAAGACATTCAGGGCGTTACCATTATCCAGGTTCTGGAGAAGGTTGAACGTGCATTCTGGCAGGCAAGCAATACGGAAATTCAAGTAAAACGCAAATCGATTAACGATAATTTCCGGTATGTATTATCGGATAAAGTATTTGTTCATCAAGGTGACACTACTTTGTCCGTGCAATCCCTTAAGGAAAATGATAATATTGTACTGTACTTAAACAACGGTGTCGTTGTTGAGATCGTAAAACAGTAAATTATCGACCTGGGATTGCTCGAGAAACACCGTCTTGATGCGGGGATTTCCGCATCAAGATTTTTTTTTGCGGGAGGGAAATCATATGAATGCGGCAACGGTACGGCATATTTTGGACACGATGGAGAGCATGTTTCCGGATGCACATTGCGAACTGCATCACAGCAATGCGTTTGAGCTGACCATCGCCGTGCTGCTGTCCGCCCAGTGCACGGATGAAACGGTTAATAAAGTGACAAGGGATCTGTTTCAGAAATACAAAACGCCTCTGGATTATGTATCGGTACCGATCGAGGAACTTGAGCAGGATATTAGGCGGATCGGATTATACCGGAATAAGGCCAAACATATTCAGAATTTGTGCAGGATTCTGATCGAACAGTATGGCGGTGAGGTACCGGAAGCTCATGATGAGCTGGTCAAATTACCTGGGGTTGGACGTAAGACAGCCAATGTCGTCGTTTCCAATGCCTTTGGTGTGCCTGCCATCGCGGTAGACACGCATGTGGAGCGGGTTTCCAAGCGACTTGGACTGGCCGCCTGGAAAGATTCCGTGCTGGAAGTGGAGAAAAAGCTGATGAAGCGGGTACCGCGTGAAGAATGGACGCTGACCCATCATCGGATCATTTTTTTCGGACGGTATCACTGCAAGGCTCAAAATCCGCAATGCCCGGTATGCCCATTGCTGGATGTTTGCCGTGAAGGAAAGAAACGTATGAAAACCTTAGCAGTCAGGAAGAATAAGGAACAACTGTAAAACAGCAAGAAATAGACAAAAAAGAGGTTCATCTGATTCGTTGGGAACACGGTACTTTAATGAATAGCTAGCGAAATGGACATAATTGCAAGCAAGCGCAATGCTTGCCTTTGTCTCCGGATTTCTATCTTTAGCCGCATGGGTGAATGGAAATCTGGAAACAACAGTGATCAAAAGTCGGTTTTTCGCGAGGTAAAAGAGACGGTATCCTGGATCGGCATGAGCTAAATTTAAAAGAGGATGGGATTACACATGAAATGCATCTCTGTTTACACCGACAATTTTGAATTGTTCTCAGATATTTTTGAACATGTGGTGGAGAGCCAAAGCCAGCTGAGTGAGAATGAAGAGCAAGAAGTCGAAGGCGTGACGTTCAGTCATTCCGGGGATGCTCCCGAGCATTATCTGGAGCGTATGTCGCAGAAGCCTGAAGTGGTGGTCATGCGCGATAAATCACGCGGGTTAACCATTCTGCAGCACGGAAATGTCTTCGAAATTTTAATTCCGGCAGAAGAAAACACCGTTGTATCTTAAGTTCTTCAAATTTGATGTTTTAAAATATGAGATAAACCTGGTTCTTACAGGGTAATCGAGTGTGTATTATCAGCTCATACCTCCTGTATGTGCCGGCATCAAGAAGGTTTGGACCCATGGCAGGCAAGGAAGATCACTTCCTTGACCTGCCATTTTGCATAGATAAAGGACTGTTATATCAAGACAACGGCCGAAAATGAAATGCAATGATTCCTTTACAGTGCAAGCGGTGATAAAATAAAATGATGTGAATAGAATGTGTCAGAAATTGAGAGATCAATGGACAGGAGCGAGAAATGACATTGAAGTTGATGGCTGAGCATGAAATCGGATACAGTGTTACGGAACTAACCAGAGTTCGGGACCGTTTTTTGGAGTGGAATGACGAATCTTCCTCTGCTTTGACGGAGGATTTAATACGCAAGGGTACAGGTGGTGAGCTGACGCTGGCCTTCTGCGGACATTTTTCCGCAGGGAAGTCGAGCATGATTAATGCGCTTTGCGGCAAAAAGGTACTGCCCTCGGGTCCGGTACCGACAAGTGCGAATGTGGTTACAATCCGAAGCGGCGAGCCACGGGCGTTGATTCACCGATCTGCTGCGGAGCCTGGAGAGCCTTTAACGGTAACAATCGACGAACTTGCCGAATACTGCAAGGAGGGCCGGGAGTATTCCGCGATTGAAGTGTGGGATGATGTGCCGCTGCTTGGAGAAGATGGCGTCTTGATGGATACCCCCGGGGTTGACTCAACGGATGACGGGCACCGGCTTGCCACGCATTCTGCCCTCCATATGGCTGACATCGTTTTTTACGTCATGGATTATAATCATGTGCAGTCCGAGAGTAATCTGATGTTTGCCAAGAGTTTGTCCGATTGGGGCAAACCGCTGTATCTGATCGTCAATCAGATCGACAAGCATCGTGATGACGAGTTGACGCTTTCTGCTTATCTGAATGACGTGAAGAAGGCGTTCGCCCAGTGGAAGATCACGTATAAGGGGCTGCTATGCACTTCGCTTAAAGCTCAGGATCATCCCTATAATCAATGGGGGCTTCTAAAGTCCTTGATCGGTGAACTGATATCTCATAAGGAGCCGTTGCTGCGCTACAGCGTATCCTGCTCCATTCGTCATGCTGCCGATCAGCATGTGGAGGCCTATACCAGAAGCCATCAGGAAGAGAAGGAGCGGCTGCTGGAGGAAATGGGCGGCGAGGAGGCCGCAGCGGCGATGAAAGCGCGGCTGCAGGAGCTGGAGGATCAAAAAAGAACCGTCCAGCTGCTGCCAGAGACCGTTCGCTCTGAGCTGCGCAAAGAAGCGGATGCCCTTCTGGCAAACGCCAATCTGACGCCGGCGGATGTTCGGGATTTAAGTCTGGCTTTTCTGGAAAGCCGCAAAAGCGGTTTTAAAGTCGGGTTTCTGTTCACAGGCGGCAAGACGGAAGAGGAGCGTCGGCGCCGTCTCGAGGCTTTCTATCATCGATTGGAGGAACAGACCGCATCGCAGATCGATTGGCATCTGCGTTCGCTGTTCCGTAAAAGCGTGGAACAGCATACGGAGTGGAATACCGAATGGGAGAGCCTGATGGACGCTGAGCTTCCCGGTGTGCGGGAGGATATGATTACGCGGATCGTGAATCCGGAAGCGACGGTGTCCGGCGAATACGTACTGAACTATAACCGGGAGCTGGCCGAGGAAATCAAGGGCAGCTACCGCAGGGCCGTGTTGGTGCTGGCCGACCGGCTGAAGGCGGTATTGACGGACGCTGCGGCCGTCCGTCTGCAGGACCTGGAGCGCCAGGGTGCCGAGCTCCTGGCGCAATCTGCGGCTTCCGCCAGCTATGCAGCCCTGCAGCAGGCGGAAGCCGCCCGTGCGGCCGAGCTGGCGCAGCTGCTCCCGCCGCGCACCTCCCTCACCCCCGGCCTCCTGCCGGAGGTGAGGGAGCCGGAAGGGCAGCCCGCGCCAGCGGCTGCCCAGGGCGGTGCCCCGGCGGCGCAGCCGGGGCACGGGCGCACGGCGCCCCGCGCCGCCGGGACGCAGGCGGCGGCACCGCAGCGGCGCCAGCGGCTGGATGCCGCGGCAGCCGAGCTGCGCGCGGCGGCCGCGCTGCTGGCGCCGCATCCCGCGCTGGCATCGGCCGCGCGGGATATAACCGCCCGCGCGGATGCGCTTGCGGGCGGCTCGTTCACTTTGGCGCTGTTCGGCGCGTTCAGCGCCGGGAAGTCCTCCTTCGCCAATGCTCTGCTTGGCGAGTCGGTATTGCCGGTATCACCGCACCCGACAACGGCGGCGGTGAACCGGATTGTGGCACCAGCAGAAGGGAAAACCCATGGTACCGCAGACGTGCGCATGAAGAGCCGCGAGATGTGGTGGGACGATTTGAAGTACTCCTTCAGCGTGCTGGGTCTCCAAGAACCAACTCCGAGCAATTGGCGAAGCGCGGCAGAAGCATTGAATCCGGCCGGTATTCATCCGGCAGGATTGCCGCATTATGGGTTTCTGAAGGCTGCGGCAGCCGGCTTTGACATGATGGAGACCAAACTGGGTATGACAGAAACCGTAGAGCTGGCGGAATATCGGGGCTATGTGGCCGACGAAACCAAATCCTGTTTTGTTGACGGGATAGATCTGTATTACAGCTGTCCGATGACAGAGCAGGGGATCGTGCTGGTGGATACGCCTGGAGCCGATTCCCTTCATGCCCGGCACACCGGCGTAACGTTCAATTATATTAAAAATGCGGACGCTATCGTATACGTAACGTATTACAACCATGCTTTCTCCAAAGCGGATCGGCAATTCCTGTCCCAGCTGGGCAGGGTTAAAGACAGCTTTGCGCTGGATAAAATGTTTTTTATCGTCAATGCCGCAGATCTTGCACAATCCGAAGAGGAACTGGATGAGGTGGTGAAGCATGTTCGTACCAACCTGACGTCCAGCGGGGTAGGCAGCCCGCATATCTTCCCTGTTTCCAGTTTGGCAGCGCTGGATAGTAAGCTGTATGGGGATGAAGCGAAATTGCAGGAATCGGGGTTCCCGGTATTCGAAGATGCGCTTAGCCGTTTTGCGGTTGAAGAGCTGCCAAGGCTTTCAGAGCGCGCCGGTTATGATGAACTGGCTTCGGTGAGGGATCGAATCAGAGCTTGGGCCGATATGGCAGCCCAGGATGAGACCACGCGTGAGCGTAAAATCGTGGAGCTGGAAGAGGTTCACAAACGAGCCCTATCCCGTCTTGCGGCTTTAACGGAGATTAACATGTCCCGTGATATCGCGCAGGAAAGCAGCGAGCTGCTGTTTCATGTACGGCAGCGGCTGGATTATGCCATGAACCGTTTCTTTCAGGAGTCGTTTAATCCTTCCGTGCTTCGGGAGGACGCAGGTCACCTGAAATCGGCCTTTGCGGCTTGCGGGCGTGATTTGATGCGGACGATGTCCACGGAGCTGGATCAGGAGTTATGGGCAACAACGCTTCGATTAGAGATGGCCGGCCGCAAATTAACCGAAGACGCAGCGCTTAAAGCAGCAGCGGATATCAACGGTATGGCCGAGGGCTTGTCCCTTGCCATCCGGCGGGATAAGGACTGGTCATCGCCGGAGCTGGAAGAAACGGAATTGCAAATACAAGGGGATTGGTTGGCCTTCTGGTCGACATTTAAGAACCCGAAGCATTTCTTTGAGGGCAGCGGAAGCTCCAAGCTTCGAGAAGCGGCAGAGCCGAAGGTGAAGGAAGCCGTGGCGAGTGTGGTGAGCATTCGGGAAGAGCAGCTGACGGACCACTATGTTCGGATGAGTGTACGTTCATTGCAGCATCATGTATCGGTGTTGGAGGAACAGCTGAAGGAATCCATGGCTGCCATCCTCGGTTCGCTGCAGGACGGTCAGTCTCCGTTGTTGTGGAGTAAGCTGGCGAATGAGCTGGAAGCTATGATTCAGGCGGCTCGGTAATGGCGGATCTTATGCCATAACATGTGCACACAACGAAAGGTGTAGATGTTGGAGTCTGAAGCTTCCATACGAATAACGATGTTATGCAGGTCTAAACTCCAATCGCATACTTTTCCATCAAAGGGCGTCCCAAATGCCATCCTGGCGGGGCGCCTTTTTTCCTATGCTCGTTCGGGTGGATAAGGTCAAGAGGATGGTATGACATATTTTAATCCGTTACAACGTTCGCACTGGGGTGAAAACGGCTTAGGATTTTACCCTTTTTCAAGCATGTTCAAAAAAGTCGGAAATCGTGGATGAAGCCTGATGGTTGAAGGGACTGACAATGTGATTATATCCCCTAGTATTAATGAGAATTTCCGATGATTTCATTATGAAACAAAGATAAGTTATACTATTTGCCCCCTTTAGGTCCTTTTGGCTCATTTATGGCGGTTTTYCCTCTTTKCCGCGGGTTCAGGTCGATGATAAACTTCATAAATGCTACATAACCTGAACGAAAATAATCCAAAGGAGGATAAACATGAATGTTCTCAGGCAACTGCAGGGCTTCTTTTGGGAGAAACGAAGTTATCTTTTTCTTTCCATGCTGTGTCTGGCGATTGCAACCGCTTTAGGACTTGTCTATCCGCATCTGTTAAAAGTGCTGATTGACGATGCAATCAAGCTGGAGAATTACGGTATCGTACCGCAGCTGGCACTCACTGTACTGGGTGTGGTCATCCTTAAAGCTTTCATGCAGTTTTTGCACGGATTTTTTGGAGGGAGGCTGGGGAACTACCTGGCTTATGCGCTACGAAACGCCTGCTATGAAAAATTGCAATTTCTATCGTTCCGTTACTATGACACGGCTCGGACCGGGGATTTGATGTCACGGCTGACGGGCGATTTGGAAGCGATTCGAATGTTTATCGGCTTCGGTTTTGCTCAGCTGCTCAATCTGGTATTGATGGTGACTTTCGGTTCCATTATGATGTTTACCATTAGCTGGAAATTGACGCTCGTAACTTTGGTAGCGATGCCATTTTTGGTTGTGGCGGCTCTAAAGTTCGAATCCAAGATCCATCCGGCGTTCCAGGAGATGCGTCTGGCACTAAGCTCGCTGACGACCGCGGTTCAGGAGAATATCACGGGTGTTCGTACCGTAAAGTCTTTTGCTCGCGAGCCTCACGAAGTGGAGAAATTCTCCGAACGGAATGAGCGTTACAAAACCAACCAGATATTTGCCTCTTCCCTATGGGCCCGTTACTTCCCGATGATGGAGCTCTTCGCGAATATCAGTGTCGTCATTTTGCTAGCCGTCGGCGGAGCGATGGTCATCCAAGGTTCCATGACGGTAGGGGAACTGGCAGCTTTCTTTACTTTGATCTGGTACATAATCGGCCCGCTTTGGGGAATCGGGTTTCACATTAATAACTACACGCAGTCCAAGGCATCGGGTGAACGGGTATTGGAGCTGCTGAATCAGCCGATCGATGTCGAAGACCGTGAGCGTGCGGTAGATTTGGTGCCAAGCGAGGTGAAGGGTCATGTCGTATTTGATAATGTCACCTTTGCTTACGGTAACAAGATGGCGGCCGTCAAAGATATTAATCTGGATGCTCGTCCCGGCTCCGTGATTGGACTGCTTGGGGGAACGGGGTCTGGTAAATCGACCATTATCCAGCTCTTGATGCATGCCTACAATGTGAATCAGGGCAGCATCAAACTAGACGGCATGAACATTAATGATATAAAGATCCGGAGTCTGCGCAGCCAGATTGCCACGGTCTTTCAGGAGACCTTCTTGTTCTCGTCCAGCATCCGCAACAATATTTCTTACGGCATGAAGGACGTTAGCATGGAAGAAATTATCCGTGTTGCAAAGCTGGCCAAAGCCCATGACTTTATTATGGAAATGAAGGATGGTTACGATACCATTGTCGGCGAACGGGGGATGGGACTTTCCGGCGGACAGAAGCAGCGGATTGCGATTGCACGAGCCCTTCTGAAAGATCCGAAAATCCTGATCCTGGATGATGCCACCAGTGCTGTAGATATGGAAACCGAGCATGAAATTCAGTCCGGCTTCCAGGAAGTCATGAACGGCAGAACGACATTTATTATCGCTCACCGGATTTCTTCTTTGCGTCATGCGGATGAAATTCTCGTTCTGGATGAGGGAAGAGTTGTGCAGCGCGGCAAGCATAACGATTTGATTGCAGTGCCGGGGCCTTATCAGGATGTATACAAAATACAATATGCGGACCTTATTGCGAAGCAAGCTCAAGCAGGAGGCACGCAAGGGCAGGTGCAAGCATGAACGCCAATGTAAATACTGAACCGCATCAAAAGCAAAAGATTCCGAGGCCGCGGAAGCCTTCGGAAGAAACGAATGAACGTTTTGTATACAAGGACGACGATGCGATTGAAAAGCCGTTTAATTGGGCGCAGCTGACGCGTCTGATCTCGTATATGAAACCTTACGCCAAACAGATTCTCCCGTTGATCGGCCTTATGATGGTCATCGGTACCATAACGAAGCTGGCCATTCCGTTCTTGACCAGTTTGGCAATCGACCAGGCCATAGACCCGAGGGATGGCAACCCGAGCTTAACCCTATTGTATCAGATTACAATCGCGGTTCTTGCGATGTATATCATTCAATGGGTTGCAGGAATATTTCGTATCAGATTTACGAATATCATCGGTCAGCGGGTCATTTATGACCTGCGAGCAGATCTGTTCCAGCACATTCAGCGCTTATCCTTCAATTTCTTCGACAAGCGTCCGGCTGGATCTGTGCTGGTCCGGGTTACGAATGATGTTAACTCCCTGCAGGATTTGTTTACCAACGGGGTTGTCAACCTGATCATCGACTGCGTGCAGTTAGTAGGTATTGTCGTTATTCTTTTGTTAATAAACTGGAAGCTCGGTCTTGCTGTTATTGTCACGGTACCGATCATGTTCTTCATCTCGACGAAACTCCGTGTACGCATCCGGCGTGCATGGCAGGATGTACGGATTCGGAACTCGCGGATTAACTCTCACTTGAATGAATCGATTCAGGGGATCCGCGTAACCCAAGCTTACACGCAAGAAGAAGAGAATATGAAGTTCTTTGATAACATGAACATGGACAGCAAAAAGTCCTGGGATAAAGCGTCTGCCATGAACCAAGGGTTTGGGCCTCTTATCGAAATTACCGGCGGTTTYGGTTCATTGATCTTGTTCTGGCTCGGTGCCGTGTTGATCCAGCAAGGCGAGCTCACCATCGGTCTGTTAATTGCCTTCACCCAATATGTCGGAAACTTCTGGGAGCCGATCAACCGGCTTGGCCAAATGTATAACCAATTGCTTGTCGCCATGGCTTCCTCTGAACGTATTTTTGAGTTTATTGACGAGAAGCCGAGCATTGATGATCAGCCTGGGGCGAAGAAATTGCCAACGATTAAAGGGGACATCAAGCTGGAGAATGTGGTGTTCGAATACGAAAAAGGACGTCAGGCTCTCAAAGGGATCAATCTGAATGTAAAGGCAGGCCAGTCGATTGCGCTTGTCGGTCATACCGGATCAGGCAAGAGTACTATCATTAATCTGCTCAGCCGATTCTATGATATTACCGAAGGTAAGCTAACGATTGACGGATACGATATCCAATCGGTGACGGTGGAAAGCCTCCGCAATCAGATTGGCATCGTGCTGCAGGATACCTTTATATTCTCCGGCACGATTCGCGATAATATCCGGTTTGGCCGTCTGGATGCGACCAATGAGGAGATTGAGGATGTAGCCAAGGCGGTCGGCGCCCATGAATTCATCGTTCAGATGCCGGGCGGTTACGATACCGAGGTTGAAGAACGCGGGAATATGCTGTCTATGGGTCAGCGGCAGCTGCTGTCCTTTGCCAGGGCGCTCCTTGCCGATCCGCGGATTCTGATTCTGGATGAAGCAACGGCGAGTATCGATACCGAGACGGAGTTAAAAATTCAGGAAGCTCTTAAAGTGCTGCTTCAGGGCCGAACCTCCTTCATCGTGGCGCACCGTTTATCAACGATCCGCCATGCCGATCATATCGTTGTGCTGGATCACGGTAAGATTATCGAAGAAGGAAATCACAGCCAGCTTATGCAGAAGCAGGGTACGTACCATGGGTTGATTGAAGCACAATACCGATTTTTGTAAAAACGGCTTAACAAAGGTTTAACAAAACCGACACAAATGTAAAAAAAATGTCGCTCGATACTTGCAATCTTCTTCATAAACTTACAAAATAGAAGTAGAGTTTACTCAGAATTCATAGAAGAAGGGAAGCATGAGGGTATAATGAGCATCGAAAGCGTATTATCTGCGCCTGCACTGCTGATTCGAAACTTTGAGAAGAATGATTTGGAAGCTGTCACATCCTTGATGCGCGAACTGAATTATCCGACCACGCTGAATGTCATGCGTGAACGGATGGAAGCGATGAACGACAATCCTTTGTACGGCAATCTGATTGCTGAAGTTGATGGTGTTGTTGTTGGTATGATCATGCTTCGTCAAGTCAAATCCTTCACTATGACCGAACCGGTCACTCAAATTACTTCGGTTATTGTAACCTCAAGCTACCGCGGCCAAGGAATTGGCAAAAGATTGATTCGCGGTGCAGAGACATGGGGAAGACAGCATGGTAGCCACCTCTTGTTTCTCACAAGCGGCAACCGGGAAGAACTTGCTCCCGCACATGCATTTTATGAGCATATTGGATTTGAAAAGGCTGGATATCAGTTTAGTAAAAAGCTGTAATCCAGGGGCTTTTCATGAACCCATCCCATTTTTGGGATGGGTTTTTTCTTGTTATGACCTAAAAATCGATTGAAAGACCACCGATATAAAAAGAGATTCATCGCTTGAATCAGGCATTAATCACTACATATGATCTGGGACTAATGTCGACTTGATCACCTATGTATAGGTAGGAATTCAAGGGCGCTTTTCCAACAATTGTAGGATTGCTCAAGGTATCAAATGTGTTACAATGTGTTCGTACGAGATTACAAAAATGTAACTATTGTTTGATCGTCCAGCACCTTTGAAATTCATCTTAGAACGGGCGGTCAAGCAAACTCACAACTATGAGCATAGGAGATGAGCATTTATGAACAACCATTGGATAAAGAAAATCGCAGGCGGCAGCATTGCTGCTGTACTGGCTGTCGGTATCATGCTGCCCACTACGGCATCCGCAGCACCTGCTGAGAGTAATAATTATGTAAATTGGCAGCAAAAGATCCAGAAGTTCCTGGAAAGCCAAGGTTTTGAATCCCAGTTTAAATGGGTGGTTCAGAAGCCGCAAACGGAAAAACCTCAGGCAGACAAACCTGTTGAAACTCCGCAAACCAGCAAGCCAGAAACCACTAAACCAGAAGCGACGCAACCTGAAACCAGCAAACCGGAAACAAGCAAGCCTGAGACTAGCACTCCAACTACAAAACCGTCCCAGCCTTCCGAGCCGGCGGGTACAACGGAACAATCGAATTTTGCTTCCGAGGTTGTCACATTGGTGAACAAAGAACGTGCGAATGCAGGTCTGAAGCCGCTCACGGTCCATGCTAAGCTAACAACCGTAGCGCTGGATAAAGCGAAGGATATGAGTAATAACAATTACTTCAGCCACACTTCACCGACACATGGTTCGCCATTTGATATGATGAAAGCTTACGGTATTTCTTACGGCTATGCCGGCGAGAATATTGCTAAAGGGCAACGTACGCCTCAAGAAGTAATGAACTCCTGGATGAATAGCCAAGGTCATCGTGAAAACATCCTGTCTCCGAATTTCACCATGATCGGTGTTGGATATTATAACGGATATTGGGTTCAAGAATTCATCAGTCAATAAGCACTTATCTTGTTTCATATGAAGAGGCTGCCCCGGTCACGCATCGAAAGATTGCGTCCGGGGCAGTCTTCTTTGCGTGTTTTGATTTGCAAATTTTATATAGAAGTCTTAAGGTAATGTAATGAGGAGTTTTGTAGGGGGAATGTCATGAAATCATCTGCATGGATATGGCGAATCACTGCCTCCGTGTCGGTTATTGTAACGATTGTGCTCATTATCGGTTTTATGTATGCGTTCAAAGATATTAATGATCCGCAAGGACAGCCCTTGCTGACCGGTGGCGGATCCGAGGCGTCCGATGAAGAGACAGCGCCGGAACAGCCGGGGAGCGATCCGTCACAACCGGTTTTGCCCCATGATTTAAAGGTAACTGCGATTGGAGATTCACTGGCCAAGGGAACAGGGGACAACACCGGGAGCGGTTTTGTCCGCCGAAGCGTGGATCAATTAAATGGCGATGGACGAACAGCGAGCCTGCTGGCAAATCTGGCCATAAACGGAATGACTACCGAAGCACTGCTTCCCAAGCTGGATGACAAGGGAATACAGTATGCCTTGAAGCAAGCCAATGTGATTATGCTTTCGATCGGAGGCAATGATATATTTCAAGGCAGCGGGCTGATGGACGGGGCGGCGGATTCCGATGAGCTGGAGCTTGAACCTGCCAAGCTGATGGCCGCATTGCCGCAGGCCTCTGAACGCCTGCAGGCGATTCTGGAGAAGATTCGCGCCATTAATCCGGATGCCCGAATCGTTTATATCGGTCTCTATCATCCTTTTTCCGATTTGGAGGATTTGCTCATACCCGGCAATATCGTGGTCTCTGCCTGGAATCATTCGGTCATGGAGATTGTGAACCGGGATCCCAATATGACATTGGTCCCTACGTTTGATCTGTTTCAGCACAAGCTGGGCGAGTATCTGTCCTCGGACCATTTTCATCCGAACGGGGAAGGATATCAGGCTATAGCGGATCGAATTGTAGAGGGTATGCTCTAGGCATGATGAGGATGTCATATGGGGAGTTGGAAAACGATGAATGAACAAGCTCAAGAAATCGTGTTATCTGTCCAGCATGTAAAAAAGAAAATCGGTCGAAAATGGATTATACATGATGTGTCGTTCGACGTGCGCGCAGGCGAAATTTTCGGGTTCTTGGGGCCGAACGGGGCAGGAAAGACGACCACGATCCGGATGCTGGTTGATCTGATCAAACCGACCTCCGGCAAGATCGAGGTCTGCGGTTATGATGTGAACCGCCAGCAGGAGCAGGCGCTGCGTTATATCGGTTCCATCGTGGAGAATCCTGAAATGTATTCATATATGACGGGGTGGGAAAATCTTGAGCATTTTGCGCGAATGCAGCCCGGCATTGACCAGCAGCGAATACAGGAAGTTGTGGATACGGTGAGATTGGATCGAAGAATTCATGACAAGGTGAGCACGTATTCTCTGGGAATGCGGCAGCGGCTCGGGATAGCCCAAGCCCTGCTCGGCAGACCGAGGCTGCTCATTCTTGACGAGCCGACAAACGGTCTTGATCCGAAAGGGATCAAAGAGATGCGGCAGTTCATCCATCGGTTAGCCGAGGAAGGGTTGGCTGTTTTTGTCTCGAGTCATCTGCTGAGCGAAATCCAGCTGTTATGCGATCGCGTGGCGATCATCAGCAGCGGAAGAGTGCTTGCGGTTGGCGAGGTCGAAGAATTGATTGCCGGCAACAGCGATCATGTGATATGGGATCTGAATCCCGCCGTGCAAGGGAAACGGATATTGCAAAAGCTGGATTATTGCCACATCGTCGAACGCCCCGAGGACGTGCTCGACGATAATTTGCTCGCAGGCATGTCTCCGGACGCTGTTGTGACCCGCATGAGCACTACATACACGTCAAGAGCTGTGGAACGGCTGGTGGCCGCAGGAGTACAGGTCCGGGAGGTTCATCGGATCAATCCTACGCTGGAGCAGCTGTTCCTGCAGATGACGGAGGGTGAGAGTATTGAGTAACCTGTTGCCCCTGATCAAAAACGAGTGCATCAAAATTATCAAACGAAAGCGGTTTTATGTTGTCCTTCTCGTTCTTCTTGTTCTGGTTCCTATGTTTACTTATGCGCAGATGAAGTCAGCTGAACGGAGCCGGGAGAAGTTCAACAGTGATTGGCGGCTTGAACTTCAGCAGCGAATCACGGATAATGAGAATTCGCTTAGCAGTGACAGGGTGCCGGATGAATGGAAACGATATAGGCAAATCTTTATTCAGCAAATGCAGTATTATTTGCAGCATGATGTGAATCCTAATCAACCAAACGGGGTTACGTTTACACGGGAATTTTTGAATAATGCGATATCCCTGTTTATCCCGCTGCTCATTATGGCTATCGCCTCGGATATCGTCTCCGGTGAACGGACGACCGGTACCATCAAAATGCTGCTGACAAGGCCTGTGAAGCGATGGAAGGTGCTGCTCAGCAAACTGATCGCCTTGATCATGTTTACGTCTCTTATTGTCGTTTCCACCTTTGTCATAGCCTATCTGATCTCCGGCCTAGCCTTCGGATACAAGGGATTTGATATACCGGTATTCACGGGATTCCAAATTGTTGGGTCTGATGTGGATATGTCCGGCGTTCATGCTGTTCCACAGTGGAAGTATTTGCTGATGCAGGGTGGATTGGTGTGGTTTGTCGGCGTATGCGTCGGTATGCTGGCTTTTATGGTGTCCGTATTGGTTCGAAGCACGGCGGCGAGCATTGTGATCATGATGGCCGCATTGATTGCCGGAAATATTCTGACGAATATGGCATCGGCCTGGAGCAGCGCGAAATATTTGTTCATGGTAAACCTCAATTTAACGAATTATTTAGCAGGCAATTTGCCGCCAATTGAGGGGATGACTTTGAATTTTTCCCTTGCCGTATTGGCCGTCTGGGCCACTTGTGCGGTTATTGTTTCATTCAGTGTCTTTACGAGAAGGGATATCTTGAATTAAAATGGACAAAGCATGAAACATTTGTTTGCATTTTTTAGGGAACAGCGTTCTTCTAAAATATTGAAATGTAGAAATAGAAATACACGAGATACGTGAAATTGAAGGAGGAGCATGAATGGTCGAACAGATCGATATGTTTGCAGAGTCATCGAAGAACGGCGGTAACAACCGTTCAGGATACGATGCTGACGACATTCAAGTGCTCGAAGGCCTCGTTGCGGTGCGCAAACGGCCAGGCATGTACATAGGGAGCACAAGCTCGTCAGGCTTGCATCATCTGGTATGGGAAATTGTGGACAACGCCGTAGACGAGCATTTGGCCAAGTACTGCTCGAGAATTGAAATTACATTGCATAAAGACGGATCCGCGACGGTATACGACAACGGACGCGGTATTCCAACCGGAATGCACAAGACAGGCATCCCCACCCCGCAGGTTGTATTTACGATTTTGCATGCCGGCGGTAAATTCGGTGGTTCCGGATATAAGAAGTCCGGCGGTCTTCATGGCGTTGGCGCATCCGTAACCAATGCGCTGTCCGAGTGGCTGGAGGTTGAAATTTACCGTGACGGTAAAATTCATCGCCAACGATTTGAATACTGGCAGGACAAAAAAGGAAAAGAGCATGTCGGGGAACCTGTAACGGGTCTTGAGGTGCTTGGCAATACGAACAAAACAGGGACGAAGATTACGTTTAAACCGGATGCGCGCGTGTTTACCGCGGGAACGCATCTGAACTACGACACGCTTGCAGAGCGCTTACAGGAAATTGCCTTCCTGAACTCCGGACTCCGGATTGTATTGAAAGACGAGCGCAGCGGCAACGGGGAAGAGTTTTTCTATGAAGGCGGCGCAAGCCAGTTCGTTCAGTTCCTGAATGAAGGCAAGGACGTGCTGCATGATGTGATCCATTTTTACGCGGAGAAGGATGATATCGAAGTTGAAATCGCCCTTCAATATAATGCGGGATATACCGAAACGTTGGCTTCTTTCGTTAACTCCATCCCGACGCGCGGGGGTGGTACGCATGAGACGGGTTTTAAGACAGCTTACACCCGTGTCATGAATGATTATGCCCGCAAGAACAATCTTTTGAAGGAAAAGGACAAGAACCTGGAAGGCAATGATCTTCGGGAAGGCATGATGACCGTGATCAGCGTCAAGATGGCTGAGGTCGAATTTGTCGGACAGACCAAGGACCAGCTGGGAAGTGCTTCTGCACGCAGTGCGGTTGACAGCATTGTCACCGAGAAGATGCAAATCTTCCTCGAGGAGAATCCGCAGATCGCACAAACGCTGCTGAAGAAGGCCATCCAGGCTTCCAAAGCGCGTGAAGCGGCCCGTAAAGCAAGGGACGAGATGCGCAGCGGCAAGAAGCGAAGCGAAAGCTCCAATCTGGGCGGCAAGCTGACACCTGCGCAGTCCAAGGACTTTACGAGAACCGAATTGTTTATAGTCGAAGGGGACTCCGCTGGCGGTTCTGCGAAGCAGGGACGGGATTCGAAAATCCAGGCTATACTGCCTCTTAAAGGGAAACCGATGAATCCGGAGAAATCGAAGCTGGCCGACATCCTGAAGAATGATGAATACCGAGCAATTGTATCTGCCATTGGTGCAGGGATCGGTACGGAGTTTACC